>JAZRQG010000126.1:0-4504 GCA_045649625.1 Acutalibacteraceae bacterium | reverse complement strand
GAGCGCCTTGTCCACCGCGTCAGCGTCATCTGTGACCAAGAGCAGATTCTCTCGTACCGTTAGCCATGGTACCAGGCGGTTTTCCTGAAAGACCATCGCAATACGTTGTGCATCGCATTGCACGGTGCCGTCAGTAGGGGTTTCCAGACCCGAAATGAGCCGCAGCAGAGTGGTCTTTCCGCATCCGGACGGGCCGAACAGACAAACGGTGCCATCGGTCGGCAATGTCAGCGAAAAATCGGTGAGGATGGGGGTGCCCCCATACGCAAAGGAAACACGATCAAGCGCTATCATTAACCCGCCTCCTTTCGCGTCGCACGGAGAAGCAGTTTTTCCAAAAGGATACTCAACACGATCACCACCGCGCTCCATGCGAACACTTCGGGTGTTTCGAGCGTCATTTTGGCAAGCTGCAAACGGTTTCCGATGGCAAGGTCGGGACGGCAGATGATCTCCGCCGCCACACCTGATTTCCACGCAAATCCCAATCCATTGACACACGCCGTTACGAAATACGGCTTGATGGAGGGGAGATACAGCCGTGTCAGCACACGGTGAGGGGAAACTGCGTACAGATTTGCCATTTCTAAGAGGCCCTTATCGGTATGGCGCAACCCTTCTTCCACATTCATCCAGACGATGGGTAACACCATCAAAAACGCGATAAACGCGGGGATAATATCATAATCAATCCAGACCAGTGTCAGAATGATAAAGGAGGCCACCGGTGCTGCGCGGATGATGTGCAACAGGGGGGAGAACACCGCACGAATGAGCGGAAATCGGGTGGTGAGCACCGCCAGCACCGTGCCGACGACAAGCGATGCCGCAAACCCCAGCACGATGCGCACAAGCGACATCCCCACCGACTGCCAAAACAGCGCCGTCGGCAACAGCGATACCAGCGTTTTCAGCACGACGAGCGGGGTGGGAATCAATAACTCTTGCCGCACCAGCACGGCAACGAGCCACCACACCCCGATCCAAAACACCGCGACCGCGATCCCGCAAATCGCTGTTTTTATCTTATCCCGCATAATAGAACGCATCGTCCGGCAGCTTTCCGCCGATCGCTTTCGCGTTGGCGTCGAACAATACCTGATAATAATCGGCGATCTGCGCCTTCATATCTGCGCCGGTCACGAAGGTCAGCTGGCAGTTCGGGATAGCTTTTTTGGCGAGTGCCGCCTTGGGAATGATGCCGTAGGTTTCACACAGGGTGGCGGTGGTCTCAACGTCGGTGGTCTTTTCGATGGAAGCCTTATACTCGGCGAGGAACGCCTCCACCGCCGCTTTGTTGGTCTCGGCAAACTCCTTACGCACCGCCACGCACCCCATCATCAGCTTGTTGTTCGCGCCGGCAACCGCTTCCCATTCGGTGTTCATAGACAGTGCGGCCTTGATATTCTGATTTTGTGCGGTGATGGACGACACGTTCGGTTCGGGGACCATTGCAAGTGTGATATCCCCTTTGACCATCTTCGCAACGAGCTCGGTGTTTTCCGCCAAAAACTCAATTGTTACGTCCTTGTCGGGATCAATGCCATTTTTGCTCAGCACGTACCGCAAAATGTACTCGGGATTAGCACCCTCACCGGTGGAGTAAATAGTCTTGCCGCGCAAATCTTCCACAGAGGAAATGCCGTTGCCGTTATCCAGCATATACAGCACGCCTAACGTGTTGACCGCGAGCAGCTGTACCTTGCCCTCGGTCTTTTGATACAGTGAAGCGGCAAGGTTAGTGGGAACGGCGGCAATGTCCAGATTACCGGAGGCGAGCTGCGTGCCGATATCCTGCGGCACGGACGACACCGTGAACTCGTACTCGTTGGCGGCCGTTTCATTTTTATCCGCTTCCATCAGATGTACCATGCCGATGCCGGTCGGCCCCTGAATCGCGCCGATCCTGACCGTCGTTTTCGGAGCGGGCTCTTTGCTGCATCCGATCGCCATCGTGGCGAGGAGCAATACGGCGAGTGTGAGTGATAATACTTTTTTCATACAAACTCCTTCTTTCATTAAAGAATGCGATAGTGTTTTCCCTCTTTTGTGAGGATACCTTCATGCACCAGCGTGTCCAGCGAACGATACAGACTGGACCGCCCCATGTTGAGGGCTTTCGCCAGTTCGGTCATCGTATCAGGCAACAGAATGGTGCCCTGCTCGTCCTGATGAGAGAGCAGATAGTGATACAAACGGTTTTCCGCGTTACCGACAGTGAGTGCCGACAATTTGCGGTTGAGAAACCGCACGCGGTCGGACAAAAACCGAATATACCGCTCGGCGACGGGTGGGAACTCCGCAACCAGTCGGGACATCAACTCCTGTGGGATGAACCGTACGGCGGTATCCTCGTCGGCGAGAATTTCGGTCACGTAGGTTTCCTGCTCGTTGTCGAACAGCGCCGCCACGCCGAAGATCTCTCCCGCACGCAGATGGGTGATGACCACCTCGCCCGCCGAACGGACGGTCACCGCACCACGCACGATCAACCCGACGGCACGGCGGAAGGCGTGTGTGTTATACACGACCTGCCCGCGGCGGTAGGTGACGGTAGGTTCCAAACGCTGTTCGATTGCGCACAGCGCCTCCTCATCCAATCCTCCAAACAGAAAAAACGCGGACAACGGACAAGCAGTTCCCATCGGTTTTCCCTCCTTCAGCCTTCAAAAGTGTCCCAAATGGGACAGCTCTTCTATAGTATAACGTATTTTTTTGTAAAATACAAGAGGTGCGGGCAAAATATTTTAGCGGGACATTTACTTTTGTACTGTTTTGTGCTATGTTATACTCAACAAACTGTGTGCAGGAGGAATTGTACATGAAAAAGTGTATGGCGGTACTGCTGGCTGCATTTCTCTTTGTGAGCATGGCGGCGGTCGGTGTCAGTGCCGAAGAAACGACCACGGCTGCGGGGACCACGACCACTGTGCTGTCGCAACGTGTGGCTGTCACCTTAACGGCATCGTTTAATGCCGACGGTACGCTGACGGTCAAAGCAGTCGATGCCACCGGTGCGCCGGTACGTGACTATGAAGTGTCATTGGTCCTGCAAGGGATGCCGGAAACCGGTTACACGAACGATCAGGGTCTTTACACTTCCATTTTCACGGTTGACGAAGGCAAAAAGGCATCCTTCGCGGGCGTAGAGACCTACACGGCGTCTGTGATCTACGAGGCGTGTGCCAAGCAAACGCTCACACGGCCGTCGGCAGCCACGACCACACAGGCGCTCACAACCACAACAGTCGCCGAGGGAACGACCACGACAAACGAGGAAACCACCACGACGGTCACGGGGCAAACCACTACCGAACAGCAAGCCGTGGTATCCACCGGTAGCACCGTGTCGACCACGGCAACGGTCAAAGGGAACAGCACGACCGCTGTGAAGGGCGATCGCATCGCGATGAATGCCCTGACCGATACGGCATTACTCGAGAGTTTTGGTTTGACCCGTCAGGAGTTCCTGTCCAAAGCGCGCTTGCTGGTATCGAAAGAGGATTATCAGAAGCTGGTGGGACGCACGGGTAACACTCCGATGCTCAGTGTGCGCACCTCTCTTACGGAGGTCACCCCCACTATGGTACAGGCGGCCTTGTCAAACGTATCGGAATTTTCGGGCTATTCCGAGGAAGAGCGTCAGGTGTTTACCTTTGATCTGTCCTTGTTAATGCTTTCCCGCGCAGGCAAAGAAGTGCCCGTTACGGCGCTGCCCGAGGATGTTATTTACACCGTTCAGCTGCCGATTCCTACGGCGATGAAGCAGTTCTCTGCGTTTGCTATCACTGTGATGGACGGTGATGGGTTGATGACCCCGCAGAAGCTTGAGGTTAAGAACGGCATGTTTGAACTGCAAATTAATTCGTTGGAAGCGTATACGCTCATTGGTTTTGGTGAGGAAGAAGAGGAGAACGCAGGTGGGCTGTCCTGGCGCTTGACCTTTCTGTTGATTGTGGGTATCCTGCTGATCGCAGGGGCGGTCACACTCCTTTATTTCTTTGTGTTCCGCAAGCCTGACGAAGTAACCGCTGAGGAAGAGGAACAGACGGAGTCGTACGAGGACAGCGACACCGACATTTACAGCGGTCGCACCGACAACACCTGGGAACCCGAAGACAATTAAGTCGATTTAATTCTACGACGTAATTATGAGCGGGGGTGCAATACGCACCCCCCGCTTCTTTTTACTTCAGCACATAAAACCCCCGCGGTAGGCAAACGCCATACCGCGGGGGTTCGTTTAATTAATCTTATCAATATCGTACGGGGTGGTCTGATACACAAAATAGTTCAGCCAGTTGGAAAACAACAAATTGGCGTGACCGCGCCAGGTAACCGGCGGGGTACGGGCGGGATCGTCGTCGGGGAAATAGTTGAACGGTACTTCAATGGGCAATCCCGCCGCCTTGTCGCGTTGATACTCGTCGCGCAGGGTGGTCGCATCGTATTCCGAATGTCCCGTGATGAAGATCTGTCGCCCTTTCTTGGAAGTCGGAGGCCA
>JAZRQG010000125.1:0-4601 GCA_045649625.1 Acutalibacteraceae bacterium | reverse complement strand
CTTTTTCATACGTTACTTTACCGTCAACACGACCTTGCCGACGTTTTCTCCGCGATAAAGAATGTCGTGTGCCGCCTCCGCTTCGGTGATGGGTAACACCTTGTAGATGGTGGGTTTCACCTCACCCGCTTCGAGCTTCGGATACACGTCGCGCACGATGCCCTTAAGGATGTCTGCCTTTACTTTGGGCGTGCGGGAACGCAGCGTACTGCCGACGATGCGCACGTTACGCACGTAAATGTTTTTCAGATCGATCTCCGTCTTCTGTCCTGCCAGTGCGGCGATCATGATCCAGCGCGCACCGTGCGTGAGATACCGGAGGCATTTTCCCATAATCTCGCCTCCGAGACAGTCGATGGCAACATCCACGCCGTGCCCCGCATCCAGTTCTTCTTTAAGGATAAGGGAAATATTCTCCTTTGTCGTCACGACGACTCTATCAGCGTTCAGGTGTTTGATGGACTCGGCAATTTCATCCGACAACACCGTGGTAATGACTCGAACACCAAACGCCTTTGCCATGGGAATGATCACGCTGGCAAGACCGGAAGCACCCGCATTCATAAGCAGTGTATTACCGGCCTGAATCTTGCCCTCAATAAACAAGTTAAGGTACGCGGTCGCAAACGCCTCAGGGATTGCCGCCGCTTCCACCATGGAACAGTTTTTCGGCACGGGCATCAGCATATCGTACTTAACGTTCGCGTACTCGGCATATCCGCCGCCGCCAAGCAGCGCACACACCTTGTCCCCTACCCGCCATTCAGATTTCTCTGCGGCAACCTTGCCCACCTCAACAATGGTCCCCGCAATTTCAAGACCCATCCAATCGGGGCAACCCGCGGGAGGCGGATAATCTCCCTCGCGCTGCATCAGATCCGCGCGGTTGAGCGCCGCCGCTTCAATTTTAACAAGGCAATCCTCGTCGCCGCAAACAGCGGTGGGTACGTCGTCCCAACGCAAGGACTTATCGGCGTTTACCAGTATAGCTTTCATCGTTATTATCCTTTCAATTTATGTAATTGTAGCACTTGTCTATGCAACGAATCACGTTGTCTCTCCCCACGATACGATCCGCATTCCACGGCTCGTATGCGTGAGAAAACAACACGTTTTCGATACGACTATCGTTTCGTATTCGTTCGAGCGTTTGGGCGTACGCCTTGGGATTTTGCGTATAACAACGGTATTTGTCAACACCGGCACCCTGCAACCCGTCTGCGGAAATCAGGGTGCGCGTTCGTTCATCCAAAACACCGATTGAATCCTCGCTATGTCCCGAGAGCGGATACGTCCAAAGACCGTCACCAAGCGATCGCACATCGGTAACGACTGCCGTGTCGATCACCAGCTCCAGAAGTCTTGTAAGCCCCCCGTTGTGGTCACTGTGCCCGTGCGTGATGACGATCGCCGTGATATCGGATACCGTCAAGCCCCGCCTGTGAAGCGCGGGAACAATATACATGTCTACATCATCCGCCGTCGATGCACAATCCACCAATATGCGATCCTCAATCAAAAAGACGGAGGTATAGATGTTCTCAATCGGCACGCGAAGTCGATAGATACCGTCTGTTTCCTTACAAAACTCACGCATGTGAAATCGCACCCAATTTTTTTAGTTCGATTGCGATACCGTCTTTCATGCTCGTAAAATCAGCAGCGGTAAGCCCCGTCGCCTTGAGAATTTTTGAGCAATCCACGCATCTGTCGAGCCCTCTGTCGTAATACCAACCGAAGCAATCGGCAGGGAAATCGGTGTAGACCCAATTAAACTTGACACCGAGCAATTCGGTGTAAATATCCGCAACCTCGCCCCAGGTCAAATTCTGTCCGGACGAGACGGTATACGCTTCACCGATGCACTCTTTTTTAAACAGCAAATGCGCGATCAGCTTACCCGAGTTTCCCGCCCAATCGAGTCCCGCCGTCAGGTTTTTCGCTTGCAACGGCAAGTCGAGCGTTCTGCCCTCTTTCGCAGCAACAACGACGTCGTTGCGCGAGGTCATCACAATATCCAACCGTCTATGCGAAGACGAGATCACGGGACGAACGATGGTCCAGTTTTTCGGATACGGATTGTCGTGGAGGAATCGCTCCGCCTTGGATTTCGACAGCGCATAATCCTCTGTCGCAATAAACTTCGCATCGTCTTTAATGACGTCGATAAGCTGCGGTGCGTCTTCCGTGATGGGGTGCTGCTCATCCGCATACACTCGGTATGAGGAAAGGAAGATTAAGTGATCGGTGTTGCTCGTCAGCAACGCGTGAACCGGTATGTAATCTTCGTAATTTTTGTAATGAATATAGTTCACAATGCCGTCGTAATGATGGTCAGCCAGCAGCTCTTTTAAAAACTCGAGCGTTACCGATGCTTTATAGTATTTAAGATTCTCATTATCCGAAACGGCATCCTCCAAACAGACGATATCCACGCGGTGCCCAAGGCGCAGTAATTCCTCTGCCGTATAACTGCCGAGCGTTCCGCCGCCACCAATCAACAATACTTTTTTTGCTGTATTCATAATCGATACTCCCCTTTTTTATTACATGCCGCAGCATTTCATGAAAACTTTAAACAGCTCCAATTCGTAATCCAACGTATACGGATTTTCCTGTTCCCCTCGCACCATAGCGGCAAACGCGGTAAGCATGTCCGTATAGCGCTGGAACGGTTCGCTGTCGCTCTTGCTCACGACCGTCTTACCGTTCTCATCCAGCATCCACTGCGTCTGCTTGGAACAGTTCGTATAGCGCGTTTCGCATTGTGTCAGGAAGATCTCCAGCGGTCTTATCTCCAGCGTACCTTTGGAGCCGCAGATCACCAGCTGCCGTCTGTCAAACCCGCCGACCTCCGTACCGCCCATACGGATAACCGACACCGCGTTGTCGTATTGCATCACCGCAAAGCCCAGATCCTCGGTGTGAATATCATCAATACCCGTCACCGTATTGAGTGGGATAATCGTTTTCGGCGTTCCCTGAATCTGCATCACAATATCAACAAGGTGACAGCCGAGATAAAACATCATACCGCCCTTGAACGTACCAAACCATTCTCTGGCAGCATTGTTGTCCAATCGGCTCATGTGAGCCTCAACGCTGTAGATCGTGCCGAACTCGCCCGCCTTTGCCCGCTCAATCGCCTTTTTAATCAACGGATGGTAGCGGAACATATAGCCAATGTTGAAGGCCTTGCCGTTTTGCCTTACAGTTTCAATCAGCTTTTCAAACGCCGCTAAATCTTGGCTGCCCGGTTTTTCCATGTGAATATGCTTGCCGGCATCTGCTGCCAGTTGCGCGTATTTGAGCAAGTGGATTTCGTCCGTCTCAATGGTAACCGCTTCAATGGTGGGATCGTTGAGGATCTCCTCCAGCGTCAGTTCGCAATACCCCTCAAAAACCTGCTTTATCTTTGCAGCACAGGTCTCCCGCTCGTCCTCCACGAGCGCATATCCCGCAATCTCAAACAACTCCGGATGTAACTTGAGTGTGTAAAACACGTCCGGCGCATGGCTGTAACGGTTGATACCGATCTGTGCGATTCTGATTTTTCTCATGCTTTCGCCTCCCCATTTCTTATTAGGCCAGTTTTATTATAGTGCCTTGACAAATCCGATTCCATATGTCATACTGCAAAAAAAGTAACTATTCTGCATTTTAAACGGAGATCGCACGTTATGAGTAACATTTACGTATCGGAACTGTCAGCGTCCAAGCACGTGTTCAGTACCTATCATTTTTGCCGCGGGAACAACAGCAAACGCAAATCGCGTTTCGGCTTGATCCAAAAAGGGAGCGGCACGTACATTTACTTGGGTGAAAAACTGAAAGTAACGGCGGGCGACGTCGTGTTTATTCCCGAAAACATTTGTTGCTATTCGGAGTGGCACGGCACACCCGAAATCGAAGTGTTGTACTTAAGCTGTTTTATGCATTACGAAACGTTTAAGTACGAGCCGCAAACGCTCACCGTCGACGACACGGTAAAACACGATATTCTGCAAATCGCCGAACTACTTACGGGCGGTCAAGCCGACGTGCTCGAAGCCTATTCCCGCTTTTACAAATTGTTGCAGCCGGTGTTTGCCCAATTACAACCGAGCCACGTGGAATTCGATAAAACGCTACAAACCGCGATTGAATACTGTATGGCGCATTACAACGAGCCGTTTTCCGTGGCAGAACTTGCCAAAACGTGTTGCGTCAGCGAATCCACGCTGTATCATCTGTTCAAGCGGGCGCTGGGGTTATCCCCCGTCAGTTTTCTCAACTCGGTGCGCATCAACATCGCCATCGAACACCTTGAAAAAAGCGAATATGCCATCTCCACCATCAGCCAATTGGTGGGCTTCCGTTCGGAAAACCATTTTCGCAAAGTCTTCGCCGAGTTCACCGGCACCACCCCGCTCAAGTACAAAAAAAGAACGCACAACGGATAATAATAATCCCCCTGCATATGGACTGTATCCCCGAAAACAGACATTGAATAAAAGAACCCCCTGTTGTAGAATTAGAAACTACGACAGGGGGTTCCGTTGTGTCAAGAAGTTATACAAAAGTAGAAAATTTAGCAGAAGAAGTGTTCCAAAGAAAAGAAG
>JAZRQG010000124.1:0-3022 GCA_045649625.1 Acutalibacteraceae bacterium | reverse complement strand
ACACGTCGATGCAGGTATCGAAGCCACGCATAAACTTGTTACGGTGATACGCAATATCCGCCGCAAAATATGTTGGATTGCCGTTGGCACGCACCAACACCTCGTCCTTGATGCCTTCTTCTACGCCGTCGCGGTTAACGTGCTTTTTGCCTTGATATTTCTCGCCGAATTCCCCCGCCTTGTACCACAACGCACCATCCTTTTCGTAGGTCAAACCGCGTGCAGTCAGCAGATCGATCACCTCGCGCACCTCGCCGTCGTTATGCAGGGTGGACTCGGTGAACCAGCGATCGTATACGATCCGATATTTTGCCATATCGGCTTTCATCTTCTCAATATTCAGCGGCAACGCATACGCTACCAATGCCGCACGGCGCTCTTTCTCCTGTGCATTCACGAACACATCCCCGTGAATGGCGGCAAACGCTTTGGCATGCTCACGGATGTCATCACCGTGGTATGCATCCTCCGGCATCGGAACAGCTTCCTCGCCCCGATACAGTTGCAGATATCGCACCTCCAGCGACAATCCGAATTTGTCGATCTGATTGCCCGCATCGTTGATATAAAATTCCCGCCACACCTCATAGCCGGCGGCATCCAGCACCGCTGCCAGACAGTCACCGAGCGCACCGCCTCGAGCGTTGCCCATGTGCATCGGACCGGTAGGATTAGCGGACACAAATTCCACCATCACCTTTTTGCCGGCGCCATAATCACTGCGGCCATAGACGGCGCCCTGTTCGATCACCTGTGCGACGATATCCGCATAGTAGCGCGGCGACAAAAAGAAATTCATAAAACCGGGACCGGCAACCTCTGCCCGCTCCAGATACGTATTACCCAATTCCAAATGCGCCAGGACACATTCCGCGATCTGCCTCGGCGCTTTGTGGAATGCGCGTGCCGACACCATCGCGGCATTCGCCGCAAAATCGCCGTGTGTACGGTCGGCAGGGATCTCCACGACAAATTCCGGCAACTCGGCCTCAGGCAATTCTCCCGCGGCGATCGCCTCACGTACGGCGGCTTGTACAGCCTCACGCAACTGTTGTTGTGCTTGCTCCATAATGGTCAGCATGGTGACACTTCCTTGATTCGAAATTCAATTTCCTGCTCGGTGTATGCACCGCTCATTTCCAACAAATATACCGCCCGCAGGAATGCGGTACTTCCCTCGCTTGAAAACTCCAACCGCCTCGCCTGCGCGTGGAGAGTCAAGGGTCCATACGGTGTTTCATAACGGCAACTGCGTCGTCGCCCTTCTTCCAATACGATCTGTGACGAAATCTCGCCACGTCGCTCAATGATCGTTTGCGCGCTGTGCACCAGCACCGTCACAGCGGCTCCGCCGTCCTGCGGCGATTCCGTGTAACACAACCGTGCACCATCGCTGAGCAGCTCCAGCGTGCCGCGCGCCGTCATCTCGGTAGTTTGTGTATCGCCGTCCATTCGTTGAACCGAGCGCAGCGATATAGTAACATCCATTTACGCCATGCCCTCCATATTGACTTGACGGACATCCCCGCGCACCGCACGCCCCAAAAACATCTCGGCAACGCGTGTGAAATTGTACGGTTGATCACTAACAAAAAACTGACAATTGCCCGGTCCGTCTGATGGGGAAAGCCTATCGCGTTGCTGCAAAAGCGAAACACACTTGGCAGCGGTGGCTTCACCGGAATTGATCAGCGTAACACCCTCCCCCAAAATACGGGACAGGATCGGTGCAAGCAACGGGAAATGCGTACAGCCCAGAATCAGCGTATCGATTTTTTGCTCCACAAGCGGTTCCAAATACCGTCTGGCAACCGCCTCAGTTGCAGGGTTGTATTCGTCTATCCAGCCACTCTCAACCAAAGTCACCAGCACCGAACACGCTTGTGCAAATACCTGAGCATCGGGTCTTACCCTCTTGATAGCGTTTTCAAAGGAGGCCGAGCGCACCGTCACCGCCGTGCCGATAACACCGACACGACCGGTTTTCGTGGTCTCAAGCGCCACCTCAACCGTCGGTTCCACAACGCCCATGGCCGGCACGGGCAACGCGCGGAGCACCTCATCGGCAACCGAGCTGACCGTACCACAGGCGGCAATGATGTATTTGACATCCTGCCGGAGCAGCAGCTCACAATCCTGCACGGCATACCGTTTCACCATCTCCGGGCTTCGCGAACCGTAGGGAACACGTCCGGTATCCCCAAAATACACAATGTTCTCGTTCGGCAATCGCTCAAGCAACTCACGCACCACCGTCAGTCCGCCCAAGCCGGAATCAAATACACCGATCGGTCGGTTATCCATTACGCATTCCCTCCTTTAACCGCAACTGATACACATATTTATATCACTTTACCACAGTTTATGCGGAAATACAACCACCAAAACGCAAAAACAAAGCACCGTTTCGAGTGAAGTTTCGAGCGAAACAGTGCCTTTGTCTTATGTACGGTTATTGTTTTGTAAGGCGCGCAGTGATTGCCGACAGCTGCTCCCACTTGGTTTCCATATCTCGCACCAACTGGATTTGTGTACGCGCACGCACCAAGTTGTGATCGTCACTACGCGTTTTGAAATAAATATCACCGTCAAGATAATCCGCCAAAAAGCGCGTAGCGAGTTCCAACGTCATGATCTTAACACTGGGCAACAACAGCGCCATCTCCGTCTGCGTCATAGACGCTCCCATTGACTCCAAAAAGCCCTTGGTGAACTGTTCATACAATTTTGGATTCAACGATACTTTGGACAGATCTCGCTCGTCCTCCAAAGCTGTCGAGGCGCCGTAGCGTACCGCGTCTCCGAAATCGTACAGCGCCGACCCCGGCATAACGGTATCCAGATCGATCACACAAATGGCTTTATCGGTTTGGTTGTCGAACAAAATGTTGTTGATCTTGGTATCGTTATGCGTCACGCGATACGGAATCTCACCCGATGCAAGCTTCTCAGTCAATATTCCGCACTCGGCTTCGCGCTCCAACAAAAAGCGGATCTCCGCCTCCACCCCGGCACGGCGACC
>JAZRQG010000123.1:0-3381 GCA_045649625.1 Acutalibacteraceae bacterium | reverse complement strand
ACCGTGTTAGGGTTAACACCAAGCTTCACCGCCAGATCTCGCACCGACAACAATTTCGAGTGTGGCTCTAAAGTCCCTTTTGCAATCCGCACACACATCTGTTCGCAGATCTGCGGGCAGATCGGTGCTCCGCGATCCGGTTTCCAGCCCATGTGACTCCCTCCTTCCACGTGTATTACTGTACTAATGCAATGATACACCCCGTGAAAAAGACTGTCAATAGGGTATGAAAAATTTTTCTATATCTTGCCATTTTTAAGAATGTTTGCTATACTGAAGGCAAGAAATTTTTAGGTAAAGGAGTCTTTGACGATGGCAACCTATTATTTAGCTGTGGATATCGGCGCATCAAGCGGCCGTCATATCCTGGCACATTTGGAAAACGGCAAGATCGTGCTCGAAGAAATGCACCGCTTTGAAAATAAGCTGGTGGAGAAAAACGGCCACCTCTGCTGGGATACCGACCACCTTTTCGGCGGTATTCTGGAAGGGATGAAAAAATGCGCCGCCGCAGGTAAGATCCCGCTGTCAATGGGCATCGACACCTGGGGTGTAGACTTTGTACTGCTGGACAAGCAGGGCAACATGATCGGTGATCCTGTCGCATACCGCGACAGCCGTACCGACGGTATGGACGCCCTCGTGTCGGAATGCATCTCGGAGCAGGATCTGTACGCCATCGCGGGCACGCAAAAACAAATGTTTAACACCATTTATCAGCTGATGAGTGTGAAACAGACTGATCCGTCTGCATTTGACCGTGCAGAATATTTCCTGATGCCGCCCGAATATTACAACTATCTGCTCACCGGTAAAGCGGTCAACGAATACACCATGGCGACCACCTCCAACCTCGTCAACGCCGAGACCAAACAATGGGACGGCGAGTTGCTCGATAAGCTGGGCTTCCCGCGCCGGTTATTCCGCGAACTCAAGACTCCGGGCGAAGTGGTCGGCAATTTAACGGATGAAATTGCCGCAAAGGTGGGCTTCAACTGCCAAGTGGTACTGCCCGCCACGCACGATACCGGCTCTGCGGTTGCCGCTGTTCCCGCAAACGACGATGATTTTCTGTACATCAGCTCCGGCACCTGGTCGCTGCTCGGCGTGGAAATGATGACCCCCAACTGCACCGAAGCGAGCCGTCAGCTCAACCTCACCAATGAGGGCGGTGTCAACTATCGGTTCCGTTACCTCAAAAACATTATGGGTCTGTGGATGCTGCAATCGGTCAAGCGCGAACTCAACAATCAGTACGGCTTCGGTGAGATCAGCGACATGGCACGTGCTGCAGACATCGATTCGGTCGTGGACGTTGACGATATGCGTTTCCTCGCTCCCAAGAGCATGATTGAAATGGTCAAAACGGTTTGCGCCGAAACGAACCAAGCCGTCCCGCAAACAGTCGGCGAGGTCGCCAAGGTGATTTATCTGAGTCTGTCGGAATGCTACCGCAAAGCCGTGAATCAGTTGGAAGAAATTACCGGCCGCACCTATTCCCGCCTTCACATTGTCGGTGGCGGTTGTCAGGACGGCTACTTGAACGAACTGACCGCCAAAACCACCGGCAAAGCCGTGTATGCCGGTCCCATTGAGGCAACCGCACTCGGCAATTTGCTCGTACAGATGTTGGCAAACGGCGAGTTCGCCTCTTTGGAAGAGGGCCGCACCGCCATCGCCAATTCCTTTGACGTAAAACCGGTATAATCTGCTGTAACAGGGTGGAGCGTAAAGGTATGACAACTTTCTTGGGTGCTCTTCTGTTTGGATTGGCTACCGGTACTATGGCGTGGGCAATACTTTGTGTAATAGCACTGATTACTAAACAAAACAAATGGGAATTTGGTCATGCACCTAAATGGTTTTGGTGATCATGGTGGGTCATTACTTCAATTGCGTTTGTCGGATGGCTTGTTTACGGTATCAGCTTTTTGGAATAAGGGGTACACTATGCAAAAGTTGAACATTCGCTATTATCGAGAGGTGCGTGGCTTAACCCGCGAGGAATTGGCTTCAAGCGTTGGCATTTCTAATAAGGAACTATTCGACTATGAAAACGGATATCAATCACCTCATCTAAGCACAATGCTTATCATCGCCAAGAAACTAAACGTTGAGCTCGCCGATTTAGTTAGGAGGATGTAATAGTGATTACACACAGAGGATATACCGCTGAGCAGGTAAGCAATCATCATGTCTGGGTTTCCGATTCTTCTGGCAACGCCATCTGCCATATGTCTTATACCAAGAAACTCTCAGACGAAGAACTTCGGCTAGCAATTGATAATTTTTTGGATATGTTGGACACACTCGACACAAGCAAAGACTCGGATGATGTCTTGTAAAAGTAGAAAAACTTCGGTGCCAATTTAGGTGCCGAAGTTTTTATTGCTCACCAAATAGCCCCTGGTCTTATTTTTGGAAGAAAGAAAACTTTAGTAAACGCACACCTCCCCTTGTCAGGGGAGGTGGATTTTGCGAAGCAAAAGACGGAGGGGTAGTCGCCTTTTTTTCTCTCTCAATCGAGCGTACGCTCGCTAGCTTCTCGCTGCGACTCGGTCACCTCTGGATTGTCATTCGTTGCCACTCGGCCGCTTTGCTACCTTGTCAGAGTGATCCGTTTTGTAAAAACGACTGTGGAATTGTCCATTCACCCCTACAAATTAAACCCACAACGCAGGGGTCGATACTTTCGATGGCCCGCTCCCGCGGTTATCTCACCGTAGGGCGGTGATTCATCACCCCCGCCTTATGGCACAAAAATAACGACGCGCCTGACCAAACGGTCAGGCGCTTTTTATTCGTTACATACTTTCCGGTGCATCGATTTTCAAGAGCGTCAGCACGTTATGCAGTGCAATGCGTGTCGCCTCGCACAGTGCCAGACGCGCTTGCTGTAGCTCGGCTTCCACACCGCGCACGCGGCACGCGTTGTAGAACTTGTGGAATAAGGTCGCCAGTTCCTGCGCATACCGCGTCATACCTGCAGGGTCTTGTTCTTTTGCGCAGGTCACCACCTGTGCCGCGTAACCCGCCAAATGACGGATGAGTTCCCGTTCCTCCGGTTCGGACAGCAAGGATAACACGTCTTGCGTGGGCGCTTGCAACGTCACGCCATCCTCCGCAACCGTGCGGAAAATCGAGCATAACCGTGCGTGAGCATACTGCACGTAATACACCGGATTGGAGGACGATTGCTCGATAGCTAACCCTAAATCAAAATCCATCTGCGTGGAAGCCTCACGCAGGTTAAAGAAAAACCGCGCCGCATCCACCGGCACCTCATCCAACAGATCGGCAAGCTGGATCGCTTTGCCGGAACGCTTGGACATCCGCACGACTTCGCCGTCGCGCATCAAACGGACAAGCTGCATCAACACG
>JAZRQG010000122.1:0-14442 GCA_045649625.1 Acutalibacteraceae bacterium | reverse complement strand
GAAAGAATGTTGCCGTCACTGTCCAATACTTTCTGCACAATATACGGCTGCATCAGATACCCGCCATTGGCGATAGCCGACATGGCAGTTACCATCTGCAACGGCGTTACCTTGAAGGTCTGACCGATTGAGGATGCCGCGACATCGACCTGTGTGATGTTTTCGGGCAGATGGTAAAGCCCGCTGGTAACCACCTGCTCACCGAGCAAATCCACATTTGTCTTGGCGGTGAAGCCAAAGCCGGCGTAATACTTGGAGAACAACTTGGTACCGATACGAGTACCCAGCGTCATAAACGACGGGTTGCAGGAGTTGGCAATTGCCTGTACAAAATTCTGTTGACCGTGACCCTTCGGGTGAATCCAGCATTTCATATCACGGTCGGCAATGTGGAAACTGCCACCGCAGTAAAACGGACTTTCCTCCGTTACCAGGCCCTCCTCCAGACCCATAGCCGCCGTAAAAGTCTTGAACACCGAGCCGGGCTCGTAAAAGTCGAGCGCTTTGTTTCGATACTGCTCCAAACGCGCCTTAACAATCGCATCGGATTGCTCCTGCCCCGATAACAGTGCGATTTGTTCCGCCACGGTGGGGTCGGAGATGGTCAAATAATCGTTGGGGTCGTAATCACCCTTAGTGGACATCGCCAAGATCGCGCCGGTATCCACGTCCATCACGATCGCACAGCCGCGATTGGTGGCTTTGAATTCAGTCAAGGCGTCCTGCAGATATTTATCGGTAACCTGCTGGATGTATTGATCCACCGTCAACACCAGGCTATTGCCGTCGGTTGCATCCACGGTGTATTCGTATTGCAAGGAGGTGGGCAGATGGTCGCCATACGTGTTTTGCGCCGCTACCATACGGCCGGGCGTACCGGACAACTCATCATCATATTGCAGTTCAAGACCCTCACGGGCGACGTTGTCGTTGCCGACAAAACCCAACACACAGGACAGCGTATTTTTCAGCGGGTATTCGCGTTTATAATCGGTAACGATACGGAACACACCACCAAGGCTGTTCTCGTTGACCCATTCGATAAAGGTGTCGCCGACGGATTTATCGACCTTGGGTTTGACGACTTTATACTGCGATTCACTATCCAGTGTTTGCTGATACAGCGTTTGACGGTCTACCTCCAGCATGACGGACAGCTCATCCGCGATCTTTTGGCGGGTCACCTCGCGGCGAATGTTGCAGGGTGCCATCACAATGGTACACACCTCACGCGTCAACGCCAGTACCGACATGTTGGCGTCGTAAATCTGTCCGCGATTAGCGGATATTTCCACGTCCGCGAGTTGCTGCGCAACGGCCTGCTTTTGCCATTCGTCCTGCTCCAAAACCTGAATGCGGAACAACTGACATACGAGAAGCGCCAAGCACAGGAATGTCGCCGTAACACAGATCACCGTACGTGTCCGCATAGGACGAGTCAAGCCTGCCGTCTGCGCTTGGTTGCCTCGATTTGTTGACATCCCGTTCACCTCGTTTCAATAAGGAAAGAAAAGAGAGTCAAGACGCTACCATCCCAACTCTCACCGTCCGAGGCTCCTTCTATAAATATACGGAAGATTCCCCGATATAGAACTCGTCTATTGCAGCCACACCGTCAGGGTGTTCCAGACAGTGGCCCAAAATCCTGCGCCGTCGTCGGTCGATTCCGGTGTAACCGGAGTGACCGTAATATAATCGATCTGACCGGATTCTACCTGACGAAGTCCCGCGCTCTCAGCGTATTCCTCTACGCTCTGCGCCGAAGTTTGGGCGGCAAGCTCGCTTTCAAGCCGTTTCGCCTCGCCTATCGCCTCGCTGAGTGTTGTCTCCGCGCGGCTGATAGCGCTGTTCAATTCCGTCAAGCGAACCTGACTCGATATCATGAATCCGATCACCAACAGCACTGCACCCGAAACCGCCGCGGTGACGACCGCGTTGAGCAGCTTTTGCAAACGAGCACGGCGCTTATCCGCTTTTGTCGCTTTTTTGCCGGGGAGAGCCCTGATCTTCGCCTTCGGCTCGTACATAGATAAATCGTATGCTTCGGATCCGTAAGTTGCCATCATGCTCTCTCCTTTCTGCTTAACCAGATGTTATCGTTCGTGAAGTTTTTCAATACAACGCAGCTTGGCGCTGCGGCTACGGGGGTTTTGTGCCAATTCCTCGGCAGAAGCTTCAATCGGTTTTTTCGTTACGAGCCGTCCCGCAGGGGTACGACCGCAAACGCACACCGGAAAATCCGGGGGGCAATCACAACCCTTGCAAAAAGCGGCAAACCGTTGCTTGACCATTCGATCTTCTAACGAATGAAAGGTGATCACCGCCAGACGACCGCCTTCCCGTAAATTATCAAACGCAATATCCAACGCTTCGGACAAACAATCCAACTCGGCGTTCACGGCGATTCTAAGCGCCTGAAATACCTTGCGAGCAGGATGTCCGTCCCGCCGAACCACCGCCGGAACCGCGCCTTTGATAAGCTCCGCAAGCTGTACGGTAGTTTCGATCGGCTGTACCAACCGCGCCGCAACAATCGCACGCGCAATGGGGCGGGAAAATTTCTCTTCTCCAAAGCGGAAGAAAATATCCGCAAGCTCTTGCTCGGAAAGTTCTCTGATTAGATCTGCCGCCGTCGTGCCTTCTTGACTCATGCGCATATCGAGTGGTGCATCGGTATGATACGAAAAGCCGCGTTCAGGTTCATCCAGCTGGTGGGAGGAAACACCAACGTCCAACAAAATGCCGTCCACACGGTCGACCTGCTGCTCACGCAATACCTCATCCATGTATCGGAAGTTTCGCCGCACCACGGTTGCCGGTAACCCTAAAAGCCGCTTGGACGCCGCCGCAATCGCATCCGGATCCTGATCCAGCGAGATCAGCCGTCCGCTTTTCAGCCGCGAAGCAATCAAGAAAGAGTGCCCGCCGCCGCCCGCCGTGCCGTCAACATAGATGCCGTTCGGTCGGACGTTTAACGCCGCCATCGTTTCTTCCGGTAACACCGGCAAGTGATACTCACCGGTTGGCTGTACCTGCTTCATATCAGAAGCCCAGCTCGGCGAATTCCGCCTCAACTTCCTCGGAAGTCATGCTGTCAATATCCGCTTCGTACGCCGTGGGATTCCACACCTCAGCGCGGTTGCCGGCGCCAATCACCAAAGCCTCTTTTTCAAGCCCCGCATACTCCAGCAGATGGCGGGGAAGCAGGATGCGACCTTGGGCATCCACCTGCACATCCACCGCGTTCGCCGACAAGTACCGCTGCAGCTTGCGCGCCTGCGTCATGGGTTTTTGTGCAAGCCCTTCCTGTAGCTTTTCCCACTCGTCCATCGAATACAGGCAAACGCAATGATCCATAACAGCCGCGGCAATGAACAAACTGCCCAGCTTGTCACGCAACTTGGCAGGCACAAACAACCGGCCTTTTGCGTCGATATTATGTTGGAATCTTCCGTATAACATCCTGCATTCTCCGTTTTTGTTTTGAGCGATTGTGGAAAACTCGGTGGAAAATGTGGAAAATCACCACTTTGCACCACTTTGCACCACAGTGACTATATTATACCCCCTTTCACGAAAAAAATCAACCCATAAACGCGAATTTGTATCACTTTTTTAAGCATACAAAAAGTGGTGTTTGTCACGCGGACAAGCACCACAAAACCACAATATTTGCGACACGATCGCCTACCCAATAAACAGGCGCGCCTTCGCGGGAGCAGCGGAAAGAGCCGTCCGATCGTCGTGATCGGACGGCTCTTGTATGGCAGAAAAGTATCGCGTTATGCACAGCGTCCCACCGACGAAGCTTGCAGCTCGGCGGTCATATCATACGCCACACGGCGCCACACCTCGCGGCGCCGACGGCGGTTGCGCACCACAGCCGCATCACGCTTCATCGATAGCGTGCAGCAAGAGAGCACCGTCAGGCGGCACAGCATCAGAATAACGGTCAGCACCGGATACTCCCCCATCGCCAGAACGCCGCACATGGCAAGCTCCATGGCCGCCATCGACAACGGAATCCACGCCATGCGACGAGTGACCGTGCATTTGGCCGCTATCATCATATATGCACTTATCGCGCCAAAGACGGCAGCTGTAACAACACTAAAGATCATACGGAAAAACCCCTTTTTTGCTGTTCGAAAAAACCGAACATTTGTTTCTTTATTGTCATTATAGCACCCCGTTTTTCAAAAGTCAACTAAAAACGAAAATTTGTTCGGATTTTCGTTAAGGTGACGCGACTCATTCGATCCTTGTTCGAGTGGGTCGTGTCACCTTATCCGTTTTTTGCGCGCTGTTTCGCAGCAGTCACGGTGTTTTTGAGCAGCATGGCAATGGTCATGGGGCCAACGCCGCCGGGGACAGGCGTAAGATAGCCGGCGACCTCGTCAACGGCGGGGTCAACATCACCGCACAATTTCCCCTGCGCATTGCGATTCATGCCGACATCAATAACCGTAGCACCCGGCTTCACCATATCAGGGGTCACGAACCCGGCCTTGCCCACTGCCGCAACCAACACGTCGGCACGGCGACAAACCTCTTTGAGGTCGCGAGTGCGGGAATGGCAGATCGTCACCGTCGCATTTTCGTGCAACAAGAGCATCGCCATCGGCTTGCCAACAATGTTGCTGCGCCCGATCACGACGCACTCCTTACCTTCCACCGAAATGCCGCTGCGGTGTAACAACTCCATCACACCGGCGGGGGTGCACGGCAGGAACGAATAGTCGCCAATCATAATGTGCCCAACGTTCGCCGCATGAAACGCATCCACATCCTTGTGTGGTGCAATGGCGGCGATCACCGCCTTGTCGTCGAGATGCGACGGCAGCGGCAACTGACATAAAATGCCGTCAATATCCTCACGCGCGTTAAGCGCCTCAACGTGCGCAAGCAATTCCTCCTGCGTGGTGGTGGCGGGCAGAGCGATCTCCTCGGAATACACCCCGATCTCGGCGCAGCCCTTCTTTTTATTGTTTACATACACGCGAGACGCCGGATCATCACCTACGATAATCACCGCCAAACCCGGAGTTGTGCCTCCCGCTTTTAATTGCTCAACCTCGTGTGCCAAATCCTGCCGCACCGCAGCAGAAATGGCTTTTCCGTCAATTTTGGTCGCCATCGGTCTCCTCCTGAATTACCTCTTTTTCTTCCGTCACATCTTCCAATTCCGTTTCGCGCATCAACAACTGCGGATCAATAAGCGGAATCGTCGCCTCATCGTTCGTCGCCGTATCCAGGTAACTCTCTCTGCTTTTAAAAATGAAAAACAAAACCGCACCGCCAAGCACAGAGAACAACGCAACCAGACACGATACTTTCATGGTGAACAAATACAAGCTGTCTGTACGCAGCAGTTCGATGAAGAACCGACCGGCACCGTACCACATGATATACATGGCAAACAGCTGACCTCTGAACCGATATGCCTTACGGGACACAATATGTAACAGCACAAAGCCGAGAACACACCACAAGGACTCATATAAGAAGGTGGGGTGTACCGGAATCTCAGGATCATACCCGACACCCGCCAAAGGATTAGCAGTGCTGGAAATCCAGCTGCCCGACATACCCCAAGGCAACTCGGTGTTGCCGCCGTACGCTTCCTGGTTAAAGAAGTTGCCCCATCTGCCGACAGCCTGTCCGATCAAAAATCCAATAGAGGCAATATCGAACATGCGCAACGTGTCCACCTTACGAAACGGGCACATCCACAACGCCGTCGCAAACGCGCCGATCACACCGCCATAAATGGCCAATCCGCCCTCCCACACGTATAAAATGGTGAGAGGGTCCGCAAAATACTGCGCACGATCTTCCGAAAACAGCACGTAATACAGCCGCGCGCCGATAAAGGCCATGACGGTACACACGAGCACCACGTCCAGCATCGGATCTTTTTGAAGACCGAAGCGCTTGGCGTTGCGAAAGCCGTATGCCGCCGCCAGTAAAAAGCCGATAGCGATCAGCAATCCATACCAACGTATGCTGATTTCGGTGTTAAAAAACGGAATAGAGAAGATTTCCTCCTCCAGCGGGATGGTCCATCCCAGCTTTGGAAACGAAACATACGAGTCCATTTTTGTCATCCTTCCTTTTCCATTGGCAGCACAAGTGAAAGTGCAGATGCTTCCTCTGAGAAATCGCGTTCAACGCGCCGATACACCGATTGTACATCAAGAACCGCCACTTCGTCAAGCGCCATAAACGGTGATCTGTCCGCAAAGTGTGCCTCCAACACCATATCTCCGCACGACTCCACATTGTCAAGCTGTGACACCAAGCGGCCATACACCGCATTACGTGCCGCCTCAAATTCCTCTTTTGTGATCCCCTGTTGCTTTAATCGCACAATTTCCGCACGAAACGCTTCACACACCGCCTGCGGATCGTGCGATTCGCCGCCCAAAATCCATACGCCGTAACCCGGTCCGTTAAAATATTCCAACCCAAATGATGCGTTGATAAGCCCTTTTCGCATCAGATCGGCATACAACGGATTGGCGCGACCCCCCAATAACTCCTGTAGCACCTCAGCTGCCGCAAGGTCCGCCGCTGACTCGCTCTTAACACCATCCAGCGGCACCTTATATCCCAGATAGAACAACGGCTCTGCAACCGGCATACGCACCTCGATGCGAGATTGTGCCGCCGTGTGCTGCTCATCCACCGGCGCGCGCGGCGGTACTTTTCCCTGCGACGATTTGAGCAGTCGGTCGGCAACCTCCTCCACCTGCTCGCAGGTAACGTTGCCGGAAACCGACAACACCATGTTTTGCAGGTCGTAAAAGCTCTCGTAGCATCCGTATAACAATTCCGGCGTGATCTCGGCAATGGATTCCACCGTTCCGGCAATATCAATACGCACCGGGTGACGGTGATACAGCGCCGTCAACAGATTGCAAAACACCGTGCGTGACGGGGAATCCTCGCACATACGGATCTCCTGGCCGATAATGCCACGTTCCTTTTCCACCGTTTGCTCGGTAAAATACGGATCCTGCACGAAATCCAATAAGATTTCCAGCGATTCCGTCAAATTCTGCGTACAGGAAAACAGATAGGCTGTATGATCAAACGAGGTATACGCATTAGCGTTCGCGCCGGTCCGGGCATATCGTTCAAACGCATCGCACTCTTCGTTTTCAAATAACTTATGCTCCAGATAATGTGCAATGCCCGCCGGCAACTCAACCGTTTTTCCGGTTTCGGGATCGATATAGGTCGTATCAATCGCACCGTAGTCAGTCGCAAACACCGCGTACGAGGAGACATAGCCCTCCTTTGGCCACACGTAGATCGGCAGTCCCGAAGCGTGCAGCATATAATAGCACCGCTCCCCCGTGTGCGAGCAGGTATACTCCGTCCACTTACTCATCTGCCGTTCCCCCTTTTTGTGCCAACAGATAGGCGCACTCGTACCGCACCCGCTCGGCGGCAGCGATCACTTCTTCACGCGTGACCGCTTCAATAGCTTTGCGCGTTTGTTCGGGTGTAGTGGGTTCAGAGAGCGCCGCCTGCGACACGTACCACGCCGCTCTGGCACTTTGTGAATCGTTTACCGCTTCAAAGCTCTGGACAATGCTTCGGCGCGCCGCTTCCAACTCCTCGTCCGTAAACTCACCGCGACGAATCGCCTCCAGCTGCGCCAAAATTTCGGTTTCTGCACATTCGGCATTCGCCTCGTCCACCCCGCTTTGCACAAATAAAACGCCCTTGATGCGGTCATACACCGACGAGCAATAGTAGCAAAGGCTTAATTTTTCACGAACATTTTTGAAAAGCAACGAGGTGGCCGTACCGCCGAGCAATGCATTCATCAGCCGTGTGGCATTGACACCCGCCTCCGGCTCAGCACACCCCGCACGGAACCCGAGCACCAGTTTGGATTGTCCAACCTCCATGCGTTCCACCTGCCGACGAAATTCCGATAGGCAGGTAACGGTATCGGTATGACAAGCAATCGGTGTTCTGCCGCTGACCACGGTAAACTCGCGGAGCAAGGTCTCCTCCACCTCCGGCAAGGCACGGTCGCTCTGCAGGATCAGCTGCACCGATGCCTCTCGCAACACCCGCTGCCACGCAGTGGTCACCGCCTGCGGAGTCAGCGATTCGATCACCGCGGCATCGCCATAGCGACCGATTCCGTATGCTTCATCGGGACACAGCAGCCGCTCCGCTTGACGACGCGCATACCACCGCTTTTCGTTGATTTCTGCGCGCACCTCTTCTGCAAGGCACCGCCGCTCCGTTTCCACGTCCTCAGTGCGGAACATACCGTTTTCAAGCACCGGACGAAACAGCATCTCGCACAGGAGCTCCGCACACGCGGCAGTCAACTGCTCCCCGTTAATCGCATAGCGGTCACTCGTACATTCAGCAGTGAGAAGTAATGCCTGCGTTTCCCCAATACGAGCAACATCCCCCGTCACGGCGGCACCGTACAACTGATTCAAGTACCGATGCAATGCCGTAAAATCGGGATGTGCCGCACAGCTTCGGATCAAAAGGCGCGGCAACAGAGCATACGCTTCTACCGTTTCCTTGTTAAGCGGCATCAGTAGCGCCACCGTCAGTTGTGAGGTTTTGAATCGTTCGTCGGGAATCAGCAGGCTGTGAACGCCCGCTCCAAGCAAGCGGTTATGGGTTTTCATGTGCAGACCTCCGTCTGTTTTTATAAGCAATAGTATAGCACAACTTTTTTGCTGTGAAAAGTCTTTATTTGTCATTCGCTGCGCAAGGCTTCAACCGGCGGCAATTTGGACGCTTTATAGGCCGGATATACGCCAAACACCACACCCACAAGCACCGAAAAAGCCGCCAAAGACAAAAACAGAAGCGGCGACACCGTAGTTCTCAAAACCAACAACAGTAACCCTGCCGGCAGCATCCCGACAAGT
Organism: Acutalibacteraceae bacterium; assembly: GCA_045649625.1. Lineage (GTDB taxonomy): Bacteria > Bacillota > Clostridia > Oscillospirales > Acutalibacteraceae > RGIG3009. The sequence continues at coordinate 5,524 of JAZRQG010000122.1, read as the reverse complement.
GCACCAGCACAGGAAAGCAACATCGCTTCTGCTAAAAACTCCGCCAAAATGCGTTTTTGTGTGGCACCGATGGCTTTTTTGACGCCAATTTCGCGTGTGCGCTCGCTCACTGATGACAGCATCACCGTCATAATCCCAAAGCCGGACACCACCAACGAAACGCCGCTGAGCACTGTCAATACAGCGGCGACGATATCCACCAGACGACCAAGCCGATCCTTTTGTGCAGCCAAATTATCGGTCCGAAACGGCGCATCGCCATCATACAGGCGATCCAATACACGCTCGATGCGCTCTGCTGTTCGTTCGGTAACGTCGCTGCTGACCGTGCGCACGGCGATCTGGTCAAAGCTCTGCCGCCCCGTGAGCTGCTGCAGCGTCGTATACGGCAAATATACCATGCCGGGGATCATGGAGGTAACGCTCTGCAGCAAACTGCTGCCCGTTTGCGTGATGCCAATCACCGTCAGCTCTTGTGTTAGGTTGCCGACGACTACCGTGACGGTTTTTCCCACCACAGCCTCTCTGCCGTATGCCGCCATTGCCGCCGCTTCATCCAACACGCACACGGGAGCAGCCGCCGCCACGTCACCGGCGGAGATCATACGGCCGTAACACAATGTCAAAGAAATCACCTGACCGGCGCCCGCATCGATACCGCACAGCACCGATTCCGTGCTACCTCGCGGGGTAGATACGCTGGTGATTTGCAGCATCAGCGGCATCGCGGAGGACACCTGCGACAGGTCACGTATTTCCTGCAATGCTTCCTCGCTGAGCATGGTATCGTTTGTCAGCGCCATAACCGACAATCCGCTGACGCCCATGCTGTCAAGCTCCGTATCCACAAACGCGCGTCCCACGTTGCCGACCACCGTCACGATAGATACCATCATTACACCAACCGCGATACCACCAACCGTGAGCAACGTTCGCCCGCGTTTGCGCAACAGCTGACGCACGGCATTCCTTATCAACTCCATGGCTTATCCCGCCCGCACTCGGACACGTGCTCCGGAAAGAACTTCGGGAGTCTGTACCACCCGTTCGCCCGCCGATATGCCGGACACCACCAAAACTCCGTCTGCATATTCGGCTGCCACTTCGATCGACCGCTGCTCGGCAATACCGTTTCCTCGATATACATACACGCAGTCCTCTCCTTGTTCATTTTGCGTAAGACAATCATACGGGACCAGCAGAACATCCTCGTCAATGTGTGTCACGATTGCCGCTTGGGCATTAAGTCCCGTTCGCAGCGAGTCGTCTGCCTCTCCCTCATCCAGTGAAACAACCGCATCCACCACCGTTTCCGAAACCGTTCCAATATATTCCTGATGCGCCGACGTTGCAAGGGAGGTCAGCGTTCCGAGGTACTGTTCTTTAGAAAATGCCACCCCCGTGACGATTACCTTCTGTCCGATCTGGACCTGCGGCAAAAAACGTTCACGAATCGCCACCTCAATCTGCTTCCCCTCGCCGGACGCAATCACGGCACACGGCTGCGTGTGATCCGTGATCTCTCCCGTACGTACGCTCAAAGAAGTGACAACACCGGATACCGGAGCCGTCACCTGCGTATCGGTGATGTCCGTCACCCCGTTCGTTAAAGATCCCGCCAATTGCGACAGCGCTTGACGTGTTGCCTCCTCATCGACCGAAAACAGGACATCCCCTCGCTTGACCGTTTGTCCCTCCTTCACGTATATTTTTTTGGCAACACAGGGGATTTCAACGTAGACGGCCCGACTTTCGCTCGCCTCTACCTTGCCGGTGCATTTCACCGTTTGCTGTACGGTTTGTGGTTCGATAGTCATCAAAGTAACCGGTTTTTCCTCTTCCGTTGTCCATGCTTTTATACCGAAAATAGCGGCAACGGCAAGACCGGCGCCAAGCACCAGCCATAGATATTTTTTCATGCTGCTTCCTCCCTTTTCTTTTGCTAGTCTTTGAAGGAAACCGCAAATTATAACAAAAAAGCGAAAGCGTATACCGCTTTCGCTTAAAAATTATTTACAGCTTTTCGTACGCTTCGCGCACCGTGGCAGCGCCGATCACCTCGATCGGGTAGCTGCCGTGCAGAGTTTTCAGCGTGTGCGCCGGTACGATGATCCGTGTAAATCCAAGCCGCGCCGCCTCCGCAATGCGCTGCTCGGCACCGGATACCGCCCGCAACTCACCTGCCAGACCAATTTCGCCGAATGCAACCACGCCCTCATCCATCGGCTTATCCTTGAGACCGGAAATCAACGCGAGCACTACCGGCAGATCCGCCGCCGGCTCATCCAACCGCAGACCGCCGACCACGTTAAGATAGGTGTCCAGATTGGAGAAAAAGTAACCTGCGCGCTTTTCCAACACCGCCAGCAACAAGGCCAAGCGACTGCCGTCAAAGCCGGTAGACATACGACGCGGATTGCCAAAACCGGTGGGCGACACCAACCCCTGAACCTCGGCAAGGAGCGGACGTGTCCCCTCCATCACACAGGCAACGCACGTGCCGCTGACGTTTTTCGGACGACCGGACAGTAGCATTACGGAAGGGTTTTCTACCTCACACAAGCCGATGTTCTGCATCTCAAACACACCGATTTCATTTGTGGAGCCATATCGATTTTTCGCGCAGCGGAGCATACGATAGTTGCTGTGCGGATCCCCTTCAAAATATAAAACACAATCCACGATATGCTCCATAACCTTCGGGCCGGCGATAGCACCGTCTTTGTTGACGTGACCGACAATGAAGATGGGAATATCATTTTGTTTTGCTTCCCGCATCAGTGCGGACGCACACTCGCGCACCTGCGTGACGCTGCCGGGCGAAGACGCTACTTCCGATAAACTGACCGTTTGGATCGAGTCAACAATGACAATATCGGGTTTTTCTGCACGGATCGCCTCCAAAATGGCATCCATATCGGTTTCGCAAAACAGCAACAGGTTTTCCCCGCCAACCGAAAGCCTTTCGGCACGCAACTTGATTTGACGCGCCGATTCCTCACCGGATACGTACAAAATACGAAATTTCTCGCTCAAATGGCCACAGATCTGCAACAGCAGCGTGGATTTACCGATACCGGGATCACCGCCGATCAACATCAGCCCTCCCGGCACAATGCCGCCGCCCAGCACACGGTCAAGTTCCCCGATGCCGGTAAGATAACGGGTTTCCGCCTGCGTGTCAATACCCTCCATCGTGGTGATCTGAGCACGGCGAACCGCCGACGCACCCGCGCGCTGTACCGTTATGATCTCCTCGGCAATCGTGTTCCACTCGCCGCACAACGGACATTTTCCCGACCATTTCGGGAACTGTCCGCCACATTCCGAGCACATGTATACGCTTTTTTGCTTTCCTGCCATGTTGCTATCCTCCCAAGACGCCCGCCATAATCGCGAACGCCATCTGAAGCTGATATTCGCGGGTCTTGAGCTTTTCGCGCTCCGTTTCGTTGGATAAGAACCCACATTCCACAAGCGCCAACGGCTTCGTGGCATGCTTTAGTAAATAGATGTTGCCGTCACCTGTTTTTAATTCGCGGGTGTTGGTTGGCTGCAAAAGCGCGATCACGGAGGTGCGAATCGCCGCTGCCAACCTTTGGCTGTCTGCGGAACCGGTGCCGTAAAACACCTGCGTACCGCTGTACTGTGTCTGCTCGAATTTGTTTTGATGGATACTGATCGTCATATCCGCCTGCTCAATCAAGGATAAGCGGTTTTTCATATCACTGACCTTGCGTTCACGCAAGGTGTCCCCCGCCGCATCCACCATCACATCTTCGGTGCGGGTATAGGAAACGGCATATCCCATCACCCGCAACAGATCACCAAGCGGGCGCGCAATTGCCAAATTAATGTGTTTTTCCAGTGTTCCGTCGGCGCCCTTGGCACCGCCGTCCGCGCCGCCGTGACCGGCATCGATCAAAACATGCGGTGAAGTAGTGACGCAAGCAGCAGTGCCGCGACGCTGCGTTATGCCGAATGCCACTGTCATCATCAATGCGGCGCTGACAATGACGATCGCGATATCCATAACCGACGCTTGGAGGCAGGTTTGAACCGATCGTGCCTTCTTAGCCGTTGCTTTCATTGCCATCCCCTCCTCTTGCCACTGTATGCGGCCAGGAGGAGGCTTATTTCTGTTTGTTCACAAAAACGATCTTTTCACGCAGGGAAATATGACGATATCCCAAGTAATATGCCACCGTTGCCACGATGGGCATAAACAGCAGCGGCAAACCCGCACACAGAATACCACCCCACGAAACGTTTGCAGTGGTAAGGGTGACGGCTGATCCCATCGACCATACAATCACAGGATACAAAGCGGTATGACAAATGCGATATGCTGTCACCATACCACCCCAAAAACCAAACAATTTATCGGCGATTAGAGCCAAAAAGCTGACAACCGACGGAATAGCCGCCAACAGACCGAGCTTTAACCCGCGCATCGGATCGCCCTTCATGTGACCGAAATTGGCGGCATTTGCGTTTTTATCACCCAAGTCCCACATCTTAGTGTACACAATCAGTGCAAACAAGATCACCTGCAGCACGAACGCCACCAAATTCATGACCGTTCCGGTGGTTTTGAGCGCCGAGAAAATGACACCTACCGATAAATACAAAAACAAACCCATCAGGCCGGCAAGCCACGTGTTTGCATATAGCTTTAGTGCCTGGCGAACGGAGTCCTTCAACATGATCAACACCTCGCATATAAACTCACAAATCATTGTAACACAAATTTACGCCTCACGCAAGATAAAAGGGCGCGGAACTCCAAATGGAATTCCGCGCCCCTTGTTCAGAACAAACTTAGGCGAGTTCTGCGAAGTATTTGATGGTACGGACCATCTGGCTGGTGTAGGAGTTTTCGTTATCATACCAGGACACGACCTGCACCTGGTAGGTGTTGTCGTCAATCTTCGTAACCATCGTCTGGGTCGCATCAAACAGAGAACCGTAACGGATACCGATGACGTCGGAGGATACAATCTGATCCTCGTTGTAGCCATAGGACTCGTTGGCAGCGGCTTTCATCGCAGCGTTAATGCCTTCTTTGGTGACATCCTTACCCTTGACAACAGCAACTAAAATGGTGGTGGAACCGGTGCAGGTGGGCACACGCTGAGCGGAACCGATCAGCTTGCCGTTGAGCTCCGGAATAACCAAACCGATCGCTTTCGCAGCGCCGGTGGAGTTGGGAACGATGTTCTGCGCGCCGGCGCGAGCACGGCGGAGATCACCCTTGCGGTGCGGGCCATCCAGAATCATCTGATCGCCGGTATAGGCATGAACGGTGGTCATGATACCGCTCTGAATGGGTGCATAGTTGTTGAGCGCCTTTGCCATCGGAGCAAGGCAGTTGGTGGTGCAGGAAGCCGCAGAAATGATCGTATCATCAGCGGTCAGCGTCTCGTGGTTCGTGTTGAATACGATGGTCTTCAGGTCATTGCCCGCGGGAGCGGAGATAACAACCTTCTTTGCGCCGGCATCGATATGAGCCTGGCTCTTGTCC
>JAZRQG010000121.1:0-1990 GCA_045649625.1 Acutalibacteraceae bacterium | reverse complement strand
ATAGCCTGAATTTGTGTAATTATTACCTGAACGAGTATATAATGTTGTATTAGCACCAGCATCACGCCACCAATTTCTGTAATACTGCCAATTATATATATATCTATCACTCCGGCTTAATTCCTCAATATTGCCATTAACTACGGTGGGCGCGCGGAACTCGCAACCGCCATGCGTGCCATCGCGGACAAGGTGAAAGTCGGTGACATAGAACCTGCCGCCATCGACGAGAGGTGTATTGAACAGCATTTGTACACCGCCGGTCAGCCGGAGGTTGATCTGATCCTGCGTCCCAGTGGAGAATATCGTCTGTCAAATTTTCTGATCTGGCAATGTGCGTATGCAGAATATGTATTCGATGAGATTTTGTGGCCGGAATTTACCACAAAGGATCTGGATAAAGCCTTGGCGGTGTATGCCGGACGTCATCGCCGATTCGGCGGGATATAAGAGGATGTGAAATACAATGAAAACCCGATTGATTACAGCCGGAATTGCTGCTGCACTTTTTTTGATCGTTTTGTTTATTCCCTGGAGCATTGCCTTGACGGTCGCCACCTCGTTTATTTGTGGTCTGGCCGTGTATGAGATGCTCACGGTTACCAAGGTCGTTCAGCATCGCGGCTTGGAAGCGGCGGCAATTGTGTTTGCCGTTATTGCCCCGTTTTTCAGCCGTATGAACGGCGGTTGGGTATTTATTCTGTGCTTGTTGTATGTGCTCGCCTTGGTATTGCTGACCATTCGCTATCACGATGTTGTCACGATTGATAAGGTGGGCATGGTGTTTCTGCTGTCAGTGTTGGTGTCGATCTCGCTGTCGTGTCTGTCATATCTGCGCACTACCGGTGAGCGAGACAGTGACGGATTGTTTTATGTGTTTTTAGCACTCTTGACGGCTTGGATGGCGGATACCGGGGCTTACTTTGTCGGCACCTTTTTCGGCAAGCATAAGCTGTGCCCCCGCATTTCTCCGAAAAAGACCGTTGAGGGATTACTTGGTGGTATTGCGATTTCTATCATTATCAGCTTGCTTGCCGGTTTGGTATATGAAAGCGCGGTGCTCAAAGGTACGGCGCACGTATCGTACGGTGAAATATTTGTGTTGGCGCTCGTCTGTGCACCACTTTCGGTGATCGGTGATTTGTTCGCTTCTATCATCAAACGCCGTTGTGGTGTCAAGGATTTCGGCAACTTTTTCCCCGGTCACGGCGGTATGATGGATAGGTTTGATTCGCTGCTGTTCGTACTGCCCACCGTCTTGTTGACCGTGCACTTATTCCCACTTATTTATTGATCGGAGGGTAACCTTATGCCCAAACGACTGGTAATACTCGGCTCAACCGGCTCCATCGGCACGCAAAGTTTGGATGTGGCGGCGCAACGCGGTTATACCGTTACGGCGCTTGCCGCTCACTCCAATGCACGGTTGCTGGAAGAACAGATCCGCCGTTTTCACCCAACTATGGTTGCATTGTGTGATGAAACGGCAGCACGCGACCTGCGTGATCGTGTACGCGATCTAAATGTAACCGTTTTGTCCGGCATGAATGGTTTGTGCACCCTTGCCGAACTGCCGGATGCCGACATCGTGCTGAATTCGGTGGTTGGTATGGTGGGCTTGCTTCCCACCTTGCACGCGTTGCGTGCCGGTCACGACGTAGCGCTTGCCAACAAAGAAACGTTGGTAGCCGGCGGCGAATTGGTAATGCGCGCGGCACGCGAGCATCATGCCCGTATTTTACCGGTGGACAGTGAGCATTCTGCCATTTTTCAATGCTTGCAAGGCACTGCGGCGGGTGCATGGTCACCGCCATCACCGTCTTGTGAACTTGGTCTTTCCCGCGTGATCTTAACCGCTTCCGGTGGCCCGTTTTTTGGTAAGAGTGCCGAGGAGCTGCGCTGTGTAACGCTGGAGGATGCGTTGCGGCATCCGAACTGGAGCATGGGGCAGAAAATCACGGTCGACTCGGCTACCATGATGAACAAGGGT
>JAZRQG010000120.1:0-6157 GCA_045649625.1 Acutalibacteraceae bacterium | reverse complement strand
GATCCATTTCCTGTTCCAGACGGACATCCATCGTTTCGCGCTCGCCCTCAAAGCCGAGTGACAACGGCGACGCAAAGGTCAAATATGGATGGCGGTTAAAGCCCTCGGTATACCAAATGGGAAGCCCCGCCCGCCGTACGGCGCGGGTCATGGTACGGTTTAAGTCAAGGTGCGAAATGTACCGTGCTCTGCCAAGTTTGCGAAAGGTCACCCGCACGGTGCGAAAATCTTTAACGTCGTTCAACGCAGATCCCTCCCTTAAAGCAGGCGGCGCCGCAATGCGAGCACTGCTGACGGCAGTTTGGAGTTGTGGCACTCGCGTGTGCTTTGCGATTTTCTGCCAGTAAAAACGTTTTTGTTACACCAATGTCCAAATGATCCCACGGGAAGATCTCATCCTCCGCACGGCGGCGACACGCGTAAAAATCCGGATCTAAGCCCACCTCGCGGAAAATCTCCATCCACTCATCAAACTTAAAATGCTCCGACCACGCATCAAGATTGAACCCACGGCGGAAGGCTTGGAGTAGCGCTTTACCGATACGGCGGTCACCACGTGCGAGGATAGCTTCTAAATAGGACGTTTCGGCATCGTGCCAACTGAGCGATACTTTTTTGGTCGTGACAGATTCCCGCAAGACCTTTTGTTTTTCGCGCAGCTGCTCGATGGTATCCTGAGGTTCCCACTGGAACGGTGTAAACGGTTTGGGAACAAAGCAAGAAACGCTGACCGAAACCGATACGCCTTTTCCTTTTGGCTTGTCCGGATTGCGGTAAAAACAATTCACGATCTTTTGGCCGAGTTCGTTAATACCGATAATGTCCTCCATTGTTTCGGTGGGCAAGCCCATCATGAAATACAGTTTAACCGACGTCCAGCCACCCGCAAACGCTTTGGCGGCGGTGTCGAGAATCTCGTCTTCGGTCAGATTTTTATTGATGGCATCGCGGAGCCGCTGTGTGCCTGCTTCCGGCGCAAAGGTCAATCCGCTACGGCGCAGAACGTTGAGGCGGTTTGCCAGTTCTTCCGAGAAACCGTCCACGCGCAGGGACGGCACCGTGATATTGGTGTGTTCCTTTTCCGCCCACGACAAGAGGCGTTCCAGCAGTTCCTCCAAATGCGTATAATCACTGGTCGATAACGACGATAGCGAAAATTCCTCATACCCGCTCGACTCGCACAGGCACCGACTTTGGCGGTCAATGGTATCCACAGATTTTTCGCGCACGGGACGGTAAATGAAACCCGCCTGACAGAAACGGCAACCGCGGATACAGCCGCGGAAGATCTCGGTCATGGCACGATCGTGGACAATGTCGATAAACGGAACCACAAACGATTCGGGGTAATAGGCGGTATCCATGTCACGAATAATGCGCTTGCGCACCGTCGCAGGTACACCGTTTTGCGGTGTGATTGCGGCAACCGTTCCGTCCTCGTGATAGGTAACGTCATAAAGCGAGGGCACGTATACCCCCTCAATCTGCGCCGCTTCACGCAGGAAGTCGGCTTTGTTATAACCGCCCTGCTTATGAGTGTGATAGAGTTCCATCAATTCGAGGTTGACCTCTTCTCCCTCGCCAATAATAAATAGATCAAAGAAATCGGCAAGCGGTTCGGGATTATAAGCGCAAGGGCCACCCGCCACCACGAGCGGCATATCGTCCCCGCGATCGCTGCTGAGTAATGGAATACCCGCGAGATCTAACATATTCAAAATGGTGGTATAGCACATTTCATATTGCAAGGTAAAACCGACAAAATCAAATTCGCGGATAGGATCGCGACTTTCCAACGCAAACAGCGGAATGTGATGTTCGCGCATGAGCGCTTCCATATCCGTATCGGGTGCGAACACGCGCTCACACCAAAAATCCTCCACGGCATTTTTAAGACCGTACAGTATTTTCATGCCAAGGTGCGACATCCCCACCTCGTACAGATCCGGAAAACAAAAGGCAAATCGCACATTAACCTTCGACTTATCTTTCACAACACTGTTCAGTTCCCCGCCGGTATACCGCGCGGGTTTTTGCACCTTATCAAACAGTTGCTCCAACGTGAGTGCCATGGGTATCCTCCCAAACAATAGATTAACTCTATTATACGGCATATTTCGGTGATTTTCAATGCTTCTCTTTGAAGAAAAGCAACAAAAGCAGATACCCGCTCATCATGAGCAGTGAAAAATTACGGTTTTCGTGCAACAGTAACCAAAATCCCATGACCGCAAGCGGGAAAATGACCGCGAGCGATACGACGCGCGCGATGCGCGTCGCTTTCTCTTCGGAAATGTGTGCACACAGCAATGCATACAACGCTTCTCCGCCGTCAAGCGACGATACGGGCAAGAGGTTAAACAGTGCGAGCCCCGCGTGGATAACTGCGGCAATGGGTTGGTGCAGCCACCAAAGCAGTGTAAAGCAAAGTACATTTACAAGTGGGCCCGCCAACGATACGAATGAAAGCGCACGATAACCGAGATAATAACCGCGGTCCCGTTCCACACAGATACCGAAGATGCCCACTGTCACACGGCGCGGGCGGTCGCGGACAATGAGCATCGCAAGTGCGTGTCCCGCCTCGTGCAAGAGCGAAGCAGACAGACAAAGCAGTATAAAGTTACTGTCATCGAGAGACATTAAGGCAATTACCGTTGCGGGAAACAACAGACTCAACCGAAAGGTGATACCGTGCCACGTTTTCTCAAGCATCGACGTTCTCCAGCCATACGGATACCGCATCGGCAATACCATTATCGGTCAGCGCGTCACGGAATGTGGCACGTAGCTGCTCGTAAAAACTTCCGCCGAGCAATCGCACAATAAGCGCGATCAGCAGAACCACACCGCACACCGCACTTTGAACCAATAAGAGTGATGCACCGACACGATTCTTTACTTTGCGGTGCGGGTGTTGTTCTGCCATGTTTACCTCTCCCTTATACGATGATACAAATCAAGCCGTTGCAGCCTTCGTTGATGATCCGCTCAACCGTTTCTTTGAGTTTCAGTCGCGCATCACCGGGCATACGATACAGTTTATTATGCAACCCTTCGTTGACAAGCCCGTACAGCGACGTACCGAAAATGTTGGATTCCCAGATTTTGGATGGATCCTCCTCAAATTCACGAAGCAGATAGTTAACCAGTTCCTCGGACTGCTTTTCGGAACCGACGATCGGCGCCACCTCGGTGGTGATATCGGCTCTCATCATATGGATCGACGGTGCGGTGGCACGCAGACGGATCCCGTAGCGCCCGCTCTGCTTGATGATCTCAGGTTCATCCAGTGACATTTCATCCAACGCCGGCATTACGATCCCGTAGCCGGTATTCTCCACCTGCTCAAGTGCTGCTTTGATCTTATCGTACTTTTTACGAATGGCACTGAGCTCTGTCATACAACGCATCAAGTCACCCTCGTCTGAAACAGGGATGCCCGTCGTTTCGCCCAGTACGCGATAAAACAGATCTGGCTTGACGTTCACCTGTACCACACCACTGCCGTTGCCGAGTTGAATACTGCAAAGAGTGGTACTGTTGATATGCTCGCAATCATCCATCCCCAGCTGCAGATCGTTCAGTTCGCGAATCTTTTCGACGCCGGTAACCGAATTTTTAATACTGTCCATGATACTGCGGCGAACGGGATGCGCGTGGTCAAGTTCCATCACCCACGACGGCAAACGGAATCCAATCTCATGAACCGGAAACTCAAACAGGATCGTTTCCAAAATACTGCGAATATCCGCCTCACCGATTTCCAGGCAGTTGATCGGGCACACCGGAACGCCGTATTTTTCGCTCAGATCCGCACAAAGCGTGTAGACCCGTTCGCTGTGCGGCTCGGTCGTGTTGAGTAACACGGCAAATGGCTTATTTAAAGCCTGCAGTTCACGGATGACGCGCTCCTCTGCCTCAGCATATTCCTCACGCGGAATTTCGGTAATACTGCCGTCGGTCGTAATCACCAGACCAATGGTAGAGTGTTCGGCAATAACCTTTTGTGTGCCGATCTCTGCCGCCATATTGAACGGTACTGCCTCGTCAAACCACGGCGTTTTCACCATGCGAGGGGCATTTTCCTCAATGTACCCCAGTGCGGAGGGTACAACGTAACCGACGCAATCGATCATGCGAACCTTCATATCAGCAGCACCGCTGACGGTAATATTCACCGCCTGTTCGGGAATGAATTTCGGCTCGGTAGTCATAATGGTACGCCCCGCAGACGATTGCGGGAGCTCGTCGATCGCGCGTTCGCGACTGTATTCGCTGTCAATATTCGGTAGTACCAGGGTATCCATAAACTGTTTGATAAAGGTGGATTTTCCGGTGCGCACCGGACCGACTACCCCGATATAAATATCGCCGCCGGTGCGTGTGGCGATATCGTGATAGATGGTGTTACTGGTTGTCATATTCCATGCCTCCGCTCACATCGTTTTTCGTTTGTATATTCCTATGTGAGCGGTATTGCAAATATGACAAGCCAATAATAGAACCGCCACTTCTTTTCAAAAGCGGCGGTTCTATATTTTAAAACATGGATGGTAACATTAAGATATCTCGTAGCAATTTGCGTTTGCACCTGTTATTTTGCCACCATTTGTAATATACGCGCCCAACTTCGAATTAACGTATTGATTGCTTAAGGGAGCGTTTGCCGTTAAGGCCGGCGGCGTGCCAAACAAGGTGCGATAAATCATGTGCGCGCCGACATAACCCGCAAGAGGTTTGCTGTGCTTGTGATAATCGTTTACACAAAAATCATCATAGGAAATGCCGGATTCGATCAGCGCATCGATTTCGCCTTTCCAGTTCAGAACGTGATGGTTTCGGTGTAGGCGTATCGCACCTTCAATGGCACCTTCTGATTCGTTATGTGCCGGAAAAATAACCAACGATGTTTTCGATGCCACACATAGATCACTTATCGAGAACAGCTGCCCTGCCGAGTACGACGAATAAAAGCCGCAAATAAAAACGTAACAATACCGACCCGATGCAATGTCGTTACAAATTTCCGTATTCTTGGTAAATGTTTCGACGGAGGCCATTCCTATTGAAACGGCGTTAACACGGTATTCACTGTTGGTTGAGGAGAGCATATCACTTAAGAACAAACCAATCTGTGAGGTGCTGATAAAACTGTTTCCAAGCACGAGAATCTCTTTGGATCCGTTGGTTTGTGACAGAGGAACAAATGGGTTTTCTTTCAGGATATGCACGCCGGAACCCAATAAGCTTGATGCGGCAGCATCGTCCAACTCCGCATACAATACACGAATATTCAAAGAAAAGGTATCACTTTCCTCCCAACACGCAAATTGAAAACCTCGATAATAAGCATCCGTTCCGTTTTTAGTATGCTGTTGAATCTGTGTACACGCTTCTAAATAGGCACCCAAATTATACAGATGTTCATACTCGGCACTTGCTTTTGGCAAATTTGCCGTAGTGATAACCCCTATGGCTTTCCCCGCGCGCAAGATGTTGAACGTGTTTTTTCCCGACGGCGACAATTGCCAATCGTTCGGTATATCTACTGACAAAGACATACCGGTGGCGCTATGTTTGATCTGTATCGTGCGCCATGTCATGGTATAATAATTGCGGCAAGATAGGTTTTTGTAGGGCGGTGTATCCTCAACCGTCGGTTCGGATGCAACCGTTGTTGCATCAGCATCCGTTTGGGAAATGGTGAGTTGCTTGGAAGATGAAGGCTTTTTAACGGAAGATAAATCCGACTCGGTGATAGACAATTCCGGTTGAAAAGTGGTAGCACTTTCGGTGGAAGTTGTCGATAGGGGGTCGTTGCCGCTTCCGCAAGCTGAAAAAGCAAGTAGAATAGTAACAACCAACACCACAGACACCAAGCGTTTCATTTTCACATTCCTCCTCAGGTCGTCCGCTATATATTTCCTTCTATAGTATTTGACGGAAAAATATAGAAAATTTCTCACTTATATTTTATCACAATACAGATACCCACACAAGGATTAAGTTTTGTCTGTTGTTCAATTTTCTTTTTATTAAAAAGAAGGCTCCCTCTGACGAGGGAGTGAAGCGACATCCCGCGGTAGTGAATGACAGTCCGGTGGACTGTCAGAGCCGCGGGTGGACCGAGCCGCAGCGAGACGCTGGATTTTGC
>JAZRQG010000119.1:0-11738 GCA_045649625.1 Acutalibacteraceae bacterium | reverse complement strand
CCGATGGTGTCCAAGCAGTGGTTTGTGAAGATGGAGCCGCTCGCCAAACCGGCCATTGAGGCGGTGGAAAAGGGCGAGATCAAGTTTGTGCCCGAACGGTTCACCAAAAACTATATGAACTGGATGCGCGGAACGGGTGATTGGTGTATCTCTCGTCAGTTGTGGTGGGGACATCAGATCCCTGCGTGGTATTGCGCGGATTGCGGCGAGATGATCGTTGCGAAAGAAGCGCCAGCGACGTGCCCGAAATGCGGCAGTGCGGCGCTTACCCAGGATCCTGACACGCTGGATACCTGGTTCTCCTCGGCTCTCTGGCCGTTCTCGACGCTTGGCTGGCCGAACGAGGATAGCGAGGATCTCAGGTATTTCTATCCCACGGATACGCTGGTTACCGGCTACGATATTATCGGGTTCTGGGTCAGCCGTATGATCTTCTCGGGGCTTGCGTATACGGACAAGGCGCCGTTCCACACGGTGCTGATTCATGGTCTGGTGCGTGACTCACAGGGACGCAAGATGTCGAAATCGCTCGGCAACGGTGTGGATCCTCTTGAGATCATCGATCAATACGGTGCGGATGCGCTGCGCTTTATGCTTGCGACGGGTAACAGCCCCGGAAACGATATGCGCTTTATGAGTGATAAGGTGGAATCGTCTCGCAATTTTGCGAACAAGCTGTGGAATGCGGCGCGGTTTATCTTAATGAATATTGGGGATGAGCCGGTGGAGTTGTCACTGCCTGCCAAGTTGACGCTGGAGGATCAGTGGATCGTATCCCGCTTCAATACGCTTGTCCGCGCGGTGACGGAAAATCTGGATAAATACGAGCTCGGTATTGCGGTGCAAAAATTATACGATTTCATTTGGGATAATTTCTGTGACTGGTACATTGAATTGTGCAAAGGTCGCTTGCAGGGTGAGAACGCCGCCGCGGCGCGTCAGGTGCTTGTGTACGTGATGACAGGGATGCTCAAACTCTTGCATCCGTTTATGCCGTTTGTGACCGAGGAGATCTGGCAGTCGTTGCCGCACGAGGGTGAGGCGTTGATGATTGCTCCGTGGCCGGTATACGACGAGGCGCTGTCTTTCCCGTCGGAAGAAAAGGAAATGGAGCGCATCATGGAAGCAATCGGTGCCATTCGTAATCGCCGCGGCGAAATGAATGTGCCGCCGTCCCGCAAGGCACAGATTTTTGTGGAAACGGCGTTTGCCGATACTTTCGAGAAGGGTGTGCCGTTCTTCCTGCGGCTCGCGTCCGCGTCCGAGGTGACGGTGGGCGAGGCGTTTGAAGTGGAAGGTGCGGTCAGTATCGTTACGGCGGATGCCACCATCAAGATCCCGATGGCGGAGCTGGTGGATATGCAGGCGGAAAAAGCACGACTCACCAAAGAAAAGGAGACTGCGCAAAAGCAGCTCGACGGCGTGATGGCGCGTCTTGCGAACCCGTCGTTTACCGATAAAGCGCCCGAGGCGGTCGTGCAGACCGCGCGCGATCAAGCGGCACGGTTGCAAGAGAAGATTGCCTTGCTCGAACAGAGCATGGCGCAGTTGGGATGATCGTATGAAGTTTACGGAAACGTATCGCATTTCGTCACACGATCTCGCGCACAATAACCGTATGCGGCCGTCCGCGATCTTACGGTATATGATGGAAACGGCAAATCGCAACATGTACGTGCAAAAGCCATCGTACAGCGACCTGCTCCGGCAGGGCTATGCGTTTTTGGTCGGGCGCACGCATTTGTGTATTTACGGTGACGTACAGGCGTACGATACCGTCACGGCGGAGACCTGGGCGATCCCCGAAAAGGGTGCGTCGTTTGACCGTTGCTATCGGTTGCTGAAAGATGATGAGGTTGTCGCGGAGGCATATTGTGTGTTTGGTTTGCTTAATCTTAACACTCAAAAGCTGTGCCGTGCCGGAGACGTTGAGCTCAAGTATTATACCGATGAGCCGCTGCCGATTACAACGCGGTTTCGATTGCCGGACTGTGAGCTGACGGTGGTGGGCGAGCGGAAAATCCGGTATGCCGATACCGATTGCAACGCACATATGAACAACACGAATTATCCCGATATGCTGTGTGATTTTATTCCTGAGATCGACAGTGTGCGGGTAACGGATGTGCAGATCCAGTTTGTCAGTGAAGCGCCGCTCGGCGAGCAATTAACCGTCAAAATGGGTCGGTTCGCGCAAACAAATAAAACGGTGTTCGCGTTTGAAACCGTCCGTGAAGACGGTGCGGTCAATGTTCGTGCGTTGATTGAAACGGTAAAGGCGGAGCCGTTCGGCGGTTTCTGATGATTTTTGGACAAATTTTCTTGACACGAAAAAAACACGGTACTATAATATTTTCTATTCTCAGACCTTGGAGGAGGAATCGGTATGGACAATAACAAACGACCCGAAACGATGAAACGCATCACCACCCTCGAACTGGCAAAATGCTTTATTGACGAGCAGGTAGCGGCGGTTCGCGCACAGGTGGGTGACAAGAAGGTGCTCTTGGCACTGTCCGGCGGTGTGGATTCGTCGGTCGTGGCGGCGTTGTTGATCAAGGCGATCGGCAAGCAACTCATTTGCGTGCACGTCAACCACGGTTTGATGCGTAAAGGTGAAAGTGAGCAGGTGATCGAGGTTTTCGGCAAGGAGTTGGATGCCAACCTCGTTTATGTGGATGCGACGGATCGGTTTTTGGATCTGCTCGCGGGTGTCGCTGAGCCGGAGAAAAAACGCAAGATCATCGGCGGCGAGTTTATTAAGGTGTTTGACGAAGAGGCGAGCAAGCTTAAGGGCATTTCTTTCCTGGCGCAAGGCACTATTTATCCGGACATTTTGGAATCGGACGGCGTGAAAGCGCACCACAATGTGGGCGGTCTGCCGGAGGATATGGAGATGGAGCTCGTCGAGCCTGTCAAGTTGTTGTATAAAGATGAGGTCCGCGTGGTTGGCGAGGCGTTAGGTCTGCCACACGCGATGGTATACCGTCAGCCGTTCCCGGGTCCGGGCCTCGGCGTACGTTGCCTGGGTGCTATCACCCGTGATCGCCTGCACGCACTGCGCGAAGCGGATTCGATCCTGCGTGAGGAATTTGACAAAAACGGTCTTGCCGGCAAGGTGTGGCAATATTTTATTGCCGTGCCGGACGTCAAGAGCGTCGGCGTGCGCGATGGCAAACGGTATGAGGGCTGGCCGGCGATCATCCGCGCGGTCAATACCACCGATGCGATGAGCGCGACCATTGAGGAGATCCCGTATGCGCTTCTCCATCACATCACCGATCGCATCACCCATGAGGTGGAGGGTATCAACCGCGTGTTGTATGACCTGACGCCGAAGCCGATCGGCACGATTGAGTGGGAATAATTACTACTGGCTTACAAGTGCCCGGAAACCCTTGGAAACAAAGGGCTTTCGGGCACTTGTACAATTTTGGGAAATGCCGCCGAAACCTTTTCCCGACGAAACCGCTGCGAAAAACGATACCATCGAAAAGGGATATTTCCAGATGGTTTTGAAGTTAAAATCCTAAAGATGAATAATAAATGTTAAATAAAAAATTAAGGAGGATAACATGGGGTTAAGGAATAGAATTGCCCAATATTACGAGTACAAGAATGGCGTTAGCCACTGCACCTTCAACCCGGAAGGACCGGGGGTTGTGCGCATCCATCTGGTGCCGCCTAAATTCCGCCTCTTGCATTCCAGTGCATACATTGTCATTCTTAACGGATATTACCTGTTACCAATCGGCTATTCCTGGGCGCTGATCTTGTCCTATTTTATGAAGGAAGTGAATAGATTTGACGGAAATCCCATCACCGAGTCTGATGAGGACACGATCGTGAATAACACCGTTTATCATGTCCGAAAAGTATATCCCTCTGTAGCGGAAGAGGATATCCGTGAGGATATGGAGCAACTGCTCAACGTGCTGTTCTGCGTTGCTTGCGGTGGTGATCCGGAAATCGAAATCGAGAAGCTCTCCATCCGTGCCTATGCTAAGAATATGACTGCACCCCAC
Organism: Acutalibacteraceae bacterium; assembly: GCA_045649625.1. Lineage (GTDB taxonomy): Bacteria > Bacillota > Clostridia > Oscillospirales > Acutalibacteraceae > RGIG3009. The sequence goes on along the minus strand of JAZRQG010000119.1, from coordinate 7,713 downwards.
CGGATGGATCTGATGGTGAGTGCCATGACGGATGAAGCCGGCAGATGGCAGTGTAATCAGAAGTGTATGTTTTGCTATGCGGCCGGACAAAAAATGGCAATGACAAAGGAACTGTCAACTCAGCAGTGGAAGCAGGTTATCGACCGCTTAGAGGCGGTCCGAGTGCCTATGCTCACCTTCACCGGCGGTGAGCCAACACAGCGCAGTGATATTGCCGAGCTGGTAGGTTATGCCAAACGAATGATAACCCGTTTGAATACCAACGGTGTCAACTTGACACCGGCGTTAGTTGGGGATTTGAAGGCTGCCGGGCTTGACAGCCTTCAGGTAACTCTATATTCCCATGACGAGACCGTCCACAATACACTGGTTGGCAGCAATCATTTTGCGGATACGATTCAAGGTATTTGCAATGCTGTGGCAGCGGGAGTGGATATTAGCGTTAACACCCCGTTGTGTCAAAAAAATAAGGACTATGATAAAACAATTGCCTTCATCCACTCTTTGGGAGTGAGATTCGTCACCATTAGTGGTTTGATCTGTACCGGTACGGCGGGGATGAACCACGAGGAGTATGATCTGGCCACGGACGAACTGTGCGATATCGTTCAAAAAGCTAAGGAATTCTGCAATGAAAACGAAATGGAAATGGATTTCACGTCTCCCGGTCTGATCCCGAAGGAGCAACTGGAAAAACTGAGAATGAATGTGCCAATGTGCGGTGCCTGCTTGAGCAACATGGCGATCTCACCGGACGGGACGGTGGTCCCTTGCCAGAGCTGGCTTGGATCCGGCGCCGGTTTGGGCAATATGCTGACGGATCCTTTCAAAAAGATATGGAAGCATCCCACGGCAGCCAAACTACGCGGTATGACAGAGGAACAGGCGCTGTTCTGCCCCTTCAGAGCAAAGAAGGACGGTGACCAATTATGAAAAAAGGACGCGTCAAAGCAAAATACGACGAAAAGTACATCAAGGCAAAACGCATATTCCCGGCAGGCAAGATCATTTTATTTCTAGTCGTTCTGTTGGTTCAGATAGTCATTATCACGGCCGCCTTCTACATTGAACTGAAGCCTCAGGATATTATCCGGCAATATGATGTGGTGGTTGCTGCAAGAGAGGATGGTACTCTTGATATTTACTACCATTTTGTATGGGAGGCCGTAGATACCTCTGAAGACCTCACCTGGATTGAGATTGGTATGGCTAACAACAACTACTCCGTTTATCCGCAGTCCGTGTCGAACACAATTCGCCAGTACACGCAAGAAGATTATGACGGCGAAGTATATTTAGTTCTGGATCTGGATCGCGCCTATAGCGGTGGCGAGGTATTGGAGTTTTCTTTCAAGGTGACTCAAAAAGACATGCTTTGTAAGGACGATAACGGTTACTTTTACGAGTTTGTTCCCGGCTGGTTCAATTCAACGCCCGTTGAAAGGTATACCTTCCATTGGGTCGACGATGGGCGTATCCAATCGGCATCCGGCGCACAACAGCAAGGCGGGTATTACACTTGGAGTGGTAGCTTGGAATGTGGTGATTATGTGCCGATGAGTGTGCATTATGGGCGAGATGGCTTTGCCCGGTGTAGTACTGCACCCTATCAAGCGTTTGATGATAGTGGCGCGTATAATTTACTGAATGAGAGCAAGATCGCCATCGTTGCTCTGGCATTCATGGTAGCCGCGGTTTTGCTAATTGTCCAAGTTTGGGTAGTCGACAGTGTCGTTTCCTATCACCGTGGGAGAGGGTTTCTTTCCGGACACGGCTACTATGTGCATGCTTATGGTAGATCCAACCCTTATTACATCCAAGCGAGAGATCGGTATCATGCAACCCATTCAGGAAGATTCGGTAGGGGAGGCGGTAGCGGCTGTGCCTGTGCCTGCGCCTGCGCCTGTGCAGGTGGCGGCCGAGCCGGTTGTAGCCAAAAGGATACATATGGTGAGACAACCTGATAAGATATAAAACAAAAGCCGAGCGGGTGGGCGAAAAATGCCCACCGCTCGGCTTGTTAGTATACGTTATTTTGTGATAGTAAATACATCGCCGGCTTTGACGGTGATGGCTATGGTGTTGGATACGACTTTTGCGGTCGTTTCACCGGTGCGGGTGAGAACCAGTTGTTTGCCGTCCTCGTCGGTCAGTGTGATGGTGTTACCGTTTTCCTTGACGGAGGATATGGGGGTGAAGCCGCCGGCACCGGTATACCATTGGATGCCGCTGAATTCAAAATCCGGTTTTTCTTGGTCACGGTATTCCGGCGGGACCATCTCTTCGTATGGGCTTGATGTTGCCTCGCCGATCCGCGGCTCGTCGTCGAACACCAAGGTATAGGAACGGCAGAATTGGCCACCGTCATTGACAATGACGCGCAGCAGCCATTGCGACGATTGAAAAGCGGAATAGGAGACGGTAGTGGTTGCGGTAGGTTTGACGGTTGTCGTGGTTGTTGCAGCCGTCGTGGTGGTTGCAGATTCGGTGGTTGTGACCGCGCTCGTTTCATTGGTGTCGGTCGTTGTGTCGTCGGGAGTGTCCTCGCCGCACCCGACAAGGCTAAACAGCATCAAGAACGCTAACAGGAAACAGAGCGATTTTTTCATTGTTAAACACCCCTTACTATAGTGTATAAATTCATTATAATAAAGTGTATGGCTTTTGTCAAATGCGCGAACATTGACAAAGCAAGGTGAAAAAGGTACAATACAGACAGAATGTGTCGTTGCGGTAAGCGGCGTCTGTCGCGGGGGGGCGGCGGACGGCTGCTTTTAATGTATACTTTTGCGGCTACCTATTTATAACGGGTGACAAACGCGTATGAGGGGTATGGGTGTATGAAGGGGTTTTTGGGTACTTTTTCGGGGTCGGTACCGGACCTGAATTTGTCAATTTTATGCTACCGCATTTTGCACCGATCCTTTTGGCGTATGTGATGATCTTTTCCGAAATGTCCTATTACTGGAGGCTCGTGGGCGTTCTGCCGCTCGAACCGAATCCGGTGGATCGTTTGCCGATCACCGTATGTGGGTGGGCGGCCGTTTTCTGCAGTTATATGATGATTGGAAAAGCGCAGACGCTGTTTGATATTTCGTATTTTTGGTTGTTGTCCGGCAGCATCTTTGCGCTGATTACCCCCACAGTTATTACCTACACCGATATGACGCGGTTTCGGTGTTATCAGTTCTGGATCGAGCATACCATCGGGTATATCGGCATTTTCTATATGATATTCGTTTACAAAATGCGTCCGACGATCAAATCGGCGATAAAGTCGTATGTGGCGCTGATTGTGCTGGCGGCGGTTATCACCGCCCTTTTCGGATTGGCATGTTTGCCGTGGTTTTTAAAAGACAGAAAAGCAATGCGTCAGGCGGCGTAGCGAACGGTCAAAAGGAGTACGGGTATGGAACGGTTTTTTAAATTAAAAGAGCGCGGTACGACGGTTAAAACAGAGTGTATCGCGGGTATGACGACCTTTTTTGCGATGGTGTACATACTGATGGTAAACGCGAATATGTTTGCCGATCCGTTCGGTGACGGCTCTAACCCCTTGGGCGTTTCGTACGGGGCGATCTATATTGCGACGGCGATCTCGGCGGTGGCGGGACTTCTTGCCAATCTGCCGCTTGTACAGGCGAGCGGGATGGGGCTGAACGCGTTTTTTGTGTATACGGTTTGTATCGGGTTTGGATTGATCTCGTATGTCATCATCAGCGTATTTTGCGGTGATATCAAGAAGATCAAGGGCAGTACCTGGATAATTACGGCCTTGCTTATCGCGATGCTGTTGCTGACACATTAAGAGGAAAAAGCATGAACGCAAAAATGAATCCCACACTTATGCTGGTCGTGTCGATGCTGGTGTTCGGTACGCTCGGGTTGTTCGTGCGGTATATCCCGTTGCCGTCCGGAGAACTGGCGTTATACCGTGCGCTGAGCGCCATGGCGTTGTTGGCGACGTATCTGTTGCTTACCCACGAGGGCTTTGGCATTGGTGCGATGCCAAAGGAGCTTTTATTGCTTTTGTTGTCCGGGACGGCAATGGGCTTTAACTGGATCTTGCTGTTTGAGGCGTATCGCTATACCACGATCTCGGTGGCGACGTTGAGCTATTATTTTGCGCCGGTAATTGTGACGGTGCTCAGTCCGTTGTTATTCCGCGAGAAAATGACGGTCAAGCAAGTGGTCTGCTTCGCGCTGGCGACGGTGGGGTTGATATTGGTGGTGCTGGGCGCGCCGAAGGAGAGCGGTAATAACCGCCATTTGATCGGCATCGCGTTCGGATTGGGTGCGGCGGTGCTGTATGCCACGGTGATCTTACTGAACAAAACCATCAAAAGTGTGGCGGGTATCAAGCGCACGTTTTGGCAGTTTGTCGCGGCGACGGCGGTATTGATCCCGTATGTCTTGTGTACCGGCGGGGTGACAGTCGGCAGTTTGGATACAACCGGTTGGTGGATGCTGGCGGTGGTCGGCATTGTGCATACCGGCATTACGTATTGCCTGTATTTTTCGTCCATCAAAGAGTTATCCGGACATAAGATCGCGTTGCTCAGTTACATTGATCCGCTGACCGCTATCGTGTTGTCGATGACGGTGCTTGCCGAGCCGGTTGCACCGTGGCAGCTTGTCGGCGGTGGTATGATCTTGTTGTTTACACTGATCAGTGAAACATCGTTGAAAACGTCCCGAAGGTGAAAATCTGAGGGGCGTTTTGTATATTATCAACAAAAAAGTCAAAAAACGCGCATGCAACTTATTGACATTGCTTTTTTATTGCGGTACTATAAACGTGGGAATCTACCAAAAGGGGGAATTATGATGAAGGTGAACAAATGGTTGAGTGTTTTGCTCGCGGTGGCGGTGCTGGTATGTGCCGTGCCGATGCTGGTGACAGCGGAGGCGGCGGTACTGACGCTGGACACGCCGTTAACGGTGGTTCCCGGTACGGAAACCGCAGAGGTTACGTTTACACCGACGGGAACCGGGTTGTATGAGTGGAGCGCGGGTGTAGCCGATCCGAGTAATGCGGCATCCCCTTGGCTTGAACTCGTGGATGCTTCACAACAACCTGTGGAGTATATGGCAGGAGGAAACGATTGGCAAGGAACTGCTGAAAGCTATGGAGTGTATTTCCTGACTGCGGGCGAATCGTATACGGCACAGGTGATAGACAGGAACGCCTCTTCCGCCGGTGTTGTTGTTACGGTGAAAGCCGTATCCGCCACGTCGGCGCTTGTGCTGAATACGCCGGTAACCGTTGCCCCGAAGCATTATTTTAGTTACGTGTCGTTTACTCCCACTGAAACGGGCGACTACGTGTTTTTCTCGGCGGCGGTATCGGATGAAGGACCGGACCCGTGTTTGCGTGATGTGTGCGATAAAAACGGAGAGCGGATGAACCTTCTTGACGGTGAGGCCGACGATCACGATCAATGGGATTTCTATGCCGCTTTCACCTTGACTGCCGGCGAGACCTATACGCTTATACTCTCGGATTACAGTGAAACAAACGACGGATTTGCCGTGACGGTGGCGCCGTATTACGGTATTGCGCAGCAACCGACGGCGGCGGATCCTACGGTAAAAGTTAACCGAGTGGACGAGGTTTTCTCTTACCAGTGGTATACGCTAAAACGCAGCAACGTAAAGGTTACAGAGGAGCATATCGGGCAAAACTGGGGCGGCGTTTACGAGCCCGTAAGCGGCACGTGGAGTGCCGGGTGCTATGACGATGGAAGCGGCACCTATTTTTACAGTTTGTTTACGCTTGCCCTGGAAGCGGGCGACGTGCTCAAAATTACTTCCTCAGACACGTTTGATGCGGAGCAATGCTGGGTAAGAACCTTTGACGAGTTGATTCCGGAAGTGGAAAACGGTGCTTTGGTGTATACCATCCCCACTGTTGGTGAATATGGCATTGATTTGGCAACCGATGGGGACAGCAGTACCTTTGCGTTTGAAGTAACGACCGGTGTGTTGGATCAAAAGATAGACAGTCAGACCACGGCTACCTTGACGAAATACGATAAAAACGCTTCCTATGCGTGCGTGGTGACGTTTGAGAACGAAGTGACGTTGACCTCCGGGTTCGTCAAGATGGAGCCGACTATTGTAAAACAGCCGACGGCCGGATCCCCATCCGTAGATGTTACGTTTGCGGAGGATGTTAAAACGTACGAATGGTATACGGTCAAGAGCGGTGAAGCAATTACCGACGATGATGTTCAGAGTATGTACGCAACCGTGACGTATACCGATGGTGTCTGGAAAAATACAAACCCGCTTTTTGTGGCAACCAATTTGTGGGGATATGATCTGTTTGATATTTCCTTGCAAGCGGGCGACGTGGTTACTATTGTTTGTTCCGATGTGATGGATCCGTATATGTGGTATTTTTCGGGTCACAACATGGGCATGGCAGACATGACGCAAAAAGGGAAAACGTTTGTGTTTACCGTTTCTGACGATGACGTGTACTCCGTCGGTATCGCAACGGAGGGTAAAAACAGTACGTTTACGGTAATAGAGGGTGAACTGACGTTGGACCAAAAGGTGACCGAGCAGACCGATAAGGCGCTTACTGCATACGAAGACGGCGAGACGTACGCGTGCGTGGTGACGTACACGGACGGCGTTGTGCTTACCTCCGAGATGTTTACGGCAACGGCTGAAACCGGTGCGGCGATCAAACAGGCGAAAGCCGATAATGTGGCGGCGCTGATCGATGCATTGCCGGAAACGCTTTCGAAGGCGGATGCGGATGCCGTTCAGGCGGCGAAAGCAGCGTACGATGCGCTTCCCGATGACCTAAAAGCATTGATCTCCGATGCAGTTAAAGCGAAATTGAACGCGGCACTCGCGGCGATCCAAGCACTCAACCAAGTGGTGGTTGTGCCCGAAGAGCCGACAGACGAGCCGACAGACGAGCCGACAGATATCCCGCCGACCGGCGAACACAGTGTCGTGTGGTTGTTTGTGATGTTGGTCGTGATGAGTGGCAGCGTGTTGTGCGTTGCAAAGAAAAAAGCGCATAATCGTTAATCCGAACAGATAAAAAAAGCCCCTTGCGGATGTTCCGCAGGGGGCTTCGGTGTTATATGGTGAAATCCAAGCAAGAGCGGGTGGCGGTGAAGGGGCGGACATACGTGTCGGCGACGGCTACGTGATCGGGGTGAACGGCGTAGCCTTTGAGTGCCGCTTCGCTTTCAAAGGATGAGTCCAGCATCACGTCGACGTTGGAGGTGTCCAAGCCGTCCGTGTACACCTTGATCTCCAATAAACCGGGGATCTTACCGGCAAGCGCCTCGAGATGCGCCTTAATGTTAGCTTTGACAGTAGATGCTTCTGCTTCGGGCAAGTCTTTGAGTTTCCACAGAATGACGTGTTTAACCATTTTTCCAATCTCCTTTACAGCAACTGTATGATCCATTCGGCGATGAGCACAACTCCGCAGCAGGACACGGCAACCGTGAACAGGTTAGCGCCGAGCCACGCGATCACGATACCGACAAGGAGCGCCAAAGCGCCCGCGACGGGGTACTGCGTCGCTTCCATAATGGCGGGGAAGGTCATAATTGCCAAAGTGACGTAGGGGACGTAATACAAAAACGAACGGACAAACCGATTGCGGATCGGTTTTTTGATGAGTGTCAGGGGCAGAACGCGCACCGCATAGGTGGTGAGCGCCATCACCGCAATATAGAT
>JAZRQG010000118.1:0-3798 GCA_045649625.1 Acutalibacteraceae bacterium | reverse complement strand
CAGTCGGTGATGAAACCGACTACTAACGATTGAAAACGTATTACGCCGTTACCTTGCGCCGCACCGTTTTTTTGCCGGGGGTCTTAATACGATTCGGCTTTCTATCGGGGTTTTTGACAAACTCGGGAGAAGCGTTATCCTCAATGCAAGCACGGGTGATAATGACTTTCTCCACGGTAGGATCAGACGGTATCTCAAACATGAGATTTGTTAAGACTTCCTCCATCACCGACCGCAAGCCTCGAGCACCCGTATTGCGCTGCAACGTCTTTTCCGCAACCGCTTTTAGGGCATCCGGCGCAAACTCCAGTTCAACGTCGTCAAGCTTAAACAAACCGGTATACTGTTTCAACAATGCGTTTTTCGGTTTGCTCAAGATCTTAACAAGTGCGTCAACGTCTAAGGGCTGCAGTGCCGTAATGACCGGCATACGACCCACAAGTTCCGGAATCAAGCCAAATTTGACCAAATCCTGCGGTACAACTTGCCGATACATCTCGCCCTGCTCTATATCCTTTTTGGATTTCACTTCGTTGCCGAAGCCCATCGCACCCGAGGAAATGCGTTTTTCGACAGTTTTTTCAATGCCGTCAAAGGCACCACCGAGGATGAAAAGAATATTGCTGGTATCGATCTGTATAAACTCCTGTTGCGGATGTTTACGACCGCCGTTCGGAGGAACATTGGAAACGGTTCCTTCCAGAATCTTAAGAAGTGCCTGCTGAACGCCCTCGCCGCTGACGTCACGCGTAATAGAGGGATTCTCACTGCGGCGTGCAATTTTGTCGATCTCATCCACATAGATGATACCGCGTTCGGCACGTTCCACGTTTCCCTCTGCCGCTTGAATCAAGCGAAGTAGGATGTTCTCGACGTCCTCGCCAACGTAACCGGCCTCGGTCAATGTCGTCGCATCGGCAATGGCAAACGGCACATTCAACGTCTTGGCAAGCGTTTGTGCTAATGCCGTTTTACCGACACCGGTCGGTCCAAGCAACAACACGTTGCTTTTGCCGATCTCGACGTCCAGATCGTTGCCGCAGTAGATGCGCTTATAATGGTTGTATACGGCAACCGATAAGGCTACCTTTGCAGCATCCTGTCCGATGACGTATTCATCCAGTGCCTTTTTGATCTCCTTAGGTGTCGGTAACACAAAGGAACCTTCCGCATCGTGCGCACGCTTTTTGGAAAAATGGGTGCCATCCTCCAAAATATCGCTGCACAATTCCACACACTCGTTGCAGATATACACACCGGGGCCGGCAATCAGACGGTAGACCTCGTCTTGTGCTTTTCCGCAAAAGGAGCAGCAGACAGTACGGTTATCCTCATTTTTCGGCATGGGTTAAATCCTCTTTTCGATCACTTTATCGATCAGACCGTATTTCACGGCATCCTCAGCCGTCATCCAATTATCGCGATCAGTATCCTTCTCAATCACATTGAGCGGCTGACCTGTCATTTCGGACAACAGGGTGTTCATACGATTGCGGATGAACAGAATGTGCTCCGCTTGAATTTTGATGTCACTCGCTTGCCCTTTGGCACCGCCGAGCGGCTGGTGAATCATGATCTCACTGTTCGGCAGCGCCAATCGCTTGCCCTTTGTGCCGGCAGCCAGCAGGAATGAGCCCATACTGGCAGCCATGCCGATGCAGATGGTGGACACGTCGCACTTGATAAACTGCATTGTATCATAGATCGCCATACCGGCGGAAATCGAACCACCCGGGCTGTTGATATACAGATGGATATCCTTATCCGGATCCTGTCCTTCCAAATATAACAACTGTGCAACTACCAACGATGCCGTGGTGTCGTTCACTTCATCCGACAGCATAATGATGCGGTCGTTTAACAGACGAGAAAAAATATCATAGCTGCGTTCGCCGCGACTGGTCTGCTCTACCACATAGGGTACCAAACTGCTCATGTCCCTCATCCTTTCTTAACGTTTCTAATATAGACCGTTTCGGATTATTTTAATCCTCTTTTTTCGCTTTCGTCGTCTTGGTCGGTTTCACAGCAGCGGCCTTGACAATGTCCATTGCCTTACCGACAGCCAAATCCTTCACAAGCTCTCCCTGGGGGATCATGGATTTGATCTGTTCAACTTCCATCTTATACTGCTCAGCAAACTTCGCAAATTCCGCAGTCATTTCTTCCTCAGTCGGTACGATGTTTTCGAGCTGTGCGATTTTCTCCAACGCCAAGCGCAGTTTCACCGATTTCTCGGCCTGCTCACGGAAGCCTTTGCGGAAGGCATCCATGTCCATGCCGGTATACTGCAGGTACGTGTTCAGGTTGAGCCCCTGTGCCTGCAGACGGTAGTCAAAATCACGGACACTTTCGTTCACGCGATTTTCGTACATTGCTTCCGGAATTTCGCCCTTGAGGTTCGCAATCAGCTGCTCCATCAGTTCGGTCTCGAACGCCTCGTTGGCGGCATGCTCCTTCTGCTTTTTGATCTTTTCTTTGGTATCGGCTTTGAGCTCCTCCAGGGTATCAAACTCGCTGCAATCCTTCGCGAAGTCATCGTTGAGCTCGGGCAGCTCTTTCACCTTAATCTCGTGCAGTTTGCACTTGAACACAGCCGGTTTGCCTGCAAGCTCGGTTGCGTGATACTCCTCCGGGAAGGTTACGTCTACATCGAATTCCTCGCCGATCTTTTTGCCGACGATCTGATCTTCAAAGCCGGGAATAAACTGACCGGAGCCCAGCACCAACGAATGGTTCTCCGCCTTGCCGCCCTCGAACGCTACGTCATCAACATAGCCGTCGAAATCAAACACAACGGTATCACCGTTCTGCGCCGCACGATCTTCCACCGTTACCAAACGGGAGTTGCGATCCTGCAGTTGCTCCAGCGCCTCTTTGATTTCGGTCTCTTTTACGGAAACCGTTTTTTTAGCAGCCTTTAAGCCTTTGTACTCGGTCACTTCAACCTCGGGCTTCACGGTGATGACCGCTTTAAAGCACAAGCCCTCTTTGCCGACAGATACCACATCCAAGTCAACTTTATCCTCGACATATTCATAGCCGGATTCGACGATCGCCTCGTCCAAAGCGGACGGATAGAGAGCGTTGACCGCATCCTCATAGAAAACGCCTTCGCCGTAGATCTTCTCGACATATGCGCGCGGGGCCTTTCCCTTTCGGAATCCGGGAATGTTCATTTTAGCGATGTTCTTGCGGTACGCAACGCTGACAGCCTGTTCAAAGGCTTCTGCGCCCACTTCAATTTCCAACTCTACGCGGTTGGTCTCCACTTTGTTTGCCTGTTTCAATGCCATGGTTATTTGCCTCCTAAGATTTAAAAATCCATAAATCAATTCATTGTAGCACACATTTCAGTAAAAATCTACTCAAATTTTGCTTTTTTTGCGAATTTTCAAGGAATCAACAACGGACAAAATCGCAAGGCGTCACAAGAGGTCAGTCGAAAAGCGATTCCCTCCCACTCTCCTTCAAACGCCTGACGGATCCCTGCGCCGTGGACGTGACCGTAATAGCACCGTCGGATACCTTCTGCTTTGAGTACGTCGGTTAACTCTTCACACACGCGACCGTCAAACAGTGGCGGATAATGTAAGAACACCACTGGTTCCAGTTCGGTCTGTTTGGCTGCATGAATAGAGGTGCGCAAGCGTTCTGCCTCGCGACGCAGAATTTTGACGTTATCCTCTGCATCGTCATAAAACCAGCCACGTGATCCGCAAACGGCGAAGCGCCCGTCAACCGCCACAGCATCGTTGTGAACAACGGTGAGTGACGAAAGACCGTTTTCTTCAAAGA
>JAZRQG010000117.1:0-21865 GCA_045649625.1 Acutalibacteraceae bacterium | reverse complement strand
CTCTTTTGAACCACGCGACTATCGCGTGGTTTTCGTTTACAAAAAGAGCCTGTGCGTATCAGCACAGGCTCTAGCTTCTTATTGAATGTGATTTTGAGCTTTCCAATCCAGGTAATCGTCGTAGGACATCATCTTATCGATAATGGTGCCGTCCTCACGGAACTCGATAATACGGTTGGCAACCGTTTCGATAAACTGGTGATCGTAGGAGGAAAAGAGCACATTCCCCGGGAACGCGATCAAGCCGTCATTGACAGCGGTGATGGATTCCAGATCAAGATGGTTGGTCGGCTGATCCAACAACAAAACGTTGGCACCGAACATCATCATGCGTGAGAGCATACAACGTACCTTTTCACCGCCGGACAAGACCTTGACCGGTTTTTGGACGTCGTCACCGGAGAAGAGCATTTTGCCGAGGAAGCCACGCAAATAGGTTTCGGTATTGTCGGCAGAATATTGGTTCAGCCATTGCAGCAAATTTAAGTCGCAATTGTCAAAAAAGGCGGAATTGTCTTTCGGAAAATAGGACTGTGAGGTGGTACCGCCCCATTTAAAGCTACCGGAATTCGGCGTGATCTCCTCCATAAGGATGCGGAACAGGGCGGTGATCGCTAGCTCGTTTTCGCCGATAAAAGCAATTTTGTCGCCTTTATTGACACGGAAGGACACATGATCCAATACAGTTTTGCTGTCGGTTGTCAGGCACAGATCTTCCACAGCCAGGATTTCTTTACCGGCCTCGCGGTCCATGCTGAAACCGACAAACGGATAGCGGCGAGAAGAAGCAGGCATTTCCTCGACACTTAGTTTTTCAATCAATTTCTTACGAGAGGTTGCTTGCTTGGATTTGGATTTGTTAGCAGAAAAGCGTTGGATAAAGTTCTGCAATTCGCGAATTTTATCTTCTGCCTTTTTGTTCTGCTCTTTCATGATCTTTTGCATCAGCTGGCTGGATTCATACCAGAAATCGTAGTTGCCGACATAGATTTTGATCTTATTGTAGTCAACATCCACAATATGCGTGCAGACGTTGTTCAGAAAATGGCGGTCGTGGGATACGACGATGACCGTTCCGATATAATCCATCAAAAACTCTTCAAGCCACGCGATAGAGGCAATGTCCAAGTGGTTTGTAGGCTCATCAAGCAGGATGATGTCGGGCTGACCGAACAACGCTTGGGCCAATAACACTTTAACCTTATCTTTATCCGGTAGGGCGCTCATTTGCTGATAGAGAATGTCGCTGGAAAGTCCGAGGCCCTGCAGGATTTGTCCCGCTTCGGTTTCCGCTTCCCATCCGTTAAGTTCGGCAAATTCACCTTCCAGTTCAGAAGCCAGGATGCCGTCTTCTTCCGTAAAATCCTCTTTGGCATACAGCGCATCTTTTTGCTGCATGATCTCATATAGGCGTGGATTTCCCAAAATGACGGTATCCAATACCGTGTACTCATCGTATGCGTAGTGATCCTGCTTGAGTACCGACATACGGTTTTTCTTATCGATGATGACTTCGCCGGAGGACGGCTCCAAATCACCCGACAAAATGCGCAAAAACGTGGATTTTCCGGCGCCGTTGGCACCGATTACGCCATAGCAGTTTCCCGGTGTAAACAAGAGATTAACATGTGTAAAAAGGTTCTGTCCGCTGAAATTGATGCCTAAATCCGATACGGTAATCATGGTGCCTCCAAGATGATTAAAATTCGTTCCTTATTTTACCATGATTTTTCTTGCGTTGCAAGACTTGTTGATGATTCTGTGGCGAAATCTCCGAAAATAATTGCTTGACGGTAGCGGCACGAGCGGTGTGAAACAGCGGAGATACGTAAAGGAAGGGGAAAAGCAGTAAAAAGGAGAGTGACCAGCCGGCGTAATCCAAATAGAGTAACGTCCAGTTGTTGGTGTATCCTTTGGATATGCGCTTGGACAGCGAAAATGCGTGCCGTAACGATACGACCTTTGAGAGAAGATACACAGCGGGAATGTAGCGAAACAGTAAAATCTCGGTGACGGTAAAGGCAATTACCAAAAAAACAAGTGAAAAGACAAACGCAATTAGGGCCAATGTCTCCGATCCACTTTGCTCGGCCGTTCGGCTGATATATAAAAAGAGTGCCGAGGGAACAGAAAACAGCATATGCCAACCGATGCGTTGAAGCCACAGATGAACGCGCCATCCAATGCAGTTAACATACCCATGTCTATAAAACTGAAATAACAGTTTTATTGTTGCTTGGTTGCCATCGGTGACTAAGGTTTCATAAAATAATGCACGCCCGGCTTTCAGTGGGGAGAGCAACAATAGATCGGTTAATAGAGCGAGCGGGAACACGGGAACTGCCAAAAAGTGAAAAAAACAAATTCCTTCTGTGACGATCAAGAGGATTCCTGTGCCTATACACAGGACTTGTAAAAGAATAACGGTTTTCCATTTCCCTCGTAAATATGTGGCAGCTTGTGATCGGTTGATAAATGTATTTCTCATGAATTCACCCCGCTAATAGTATGGGCAAGCGGGGCATTTGTAATCATACGGTGCCGTGTCGGTGGCACAATCGAATAATGCTTTTGCGCAAAATATCAAAGGGAATCACTAAGGCAGAAATCGATAAAATGATGAGTAACTCACGCACCGAGAGCCCCGCCGTACGGAATAAGCTCCCTCCGTAGTAGATCAGTGCGATCTGTATTGCTGTAACGGCACTCATAATGACAACAAAAGCAGGGTTTTTTCTCAAATGTGAAAGTAAATTCAGTCGCGTGGTGCGCGCATTAAAGCTGTTAAAAACACCGCAAAAAATAAAGAGAGCAAAAAAGGCGGTCATCCAATAGATGGGCTGCGTATTGTAACGAAACAGTATTTTTGAAAAATCCAACCGTAAAAATACCATACACAGTGCAATGGTGAACCCGCCGGTGCAAACAATCTGATTGAGCATATAGCGATTAAGAATCGGTTCGTCGCGGCGCTTAGGAGGTTCATTCATGTATTCTGCAAGAGGCGGTTCTCCGGCAAATGCCAACCCCGCTAAGGTATCCATGATGATATTGATCCAGAGCATTTGCATGACAGTTACCGGGGAATCGATACCGATAAATGGTCCGATGATGGAAATTCCCACTGCACACAGATTCATCGTCAGTTGAAAAATAATAAATTTACGGATACTTTTAAAGATAGTGCGTCCGTACAGAATCGCCTTGGCAATCGAGGCAAAATTATTGTCCAATATAACGATGTCGCCCGCTTGCTTGGCAACCTCGGTTCCGCTGCCCATAGCAAAGCCGACATCGGCTTTTTTTAGGGCGGGGGCATCGTTAACACCATCGCCCGTCATGCCGACTACGTATCCACATTCTTGCGCCAAACGAATCAAGCGACTTTTATCACCGGGGAGGGCGCGTGCAACAACCAATAGGGTGGATAAGCGCTCTTTTATTTGTTCATCACTCAACTGTGATAGTTCTCGGCTTGTAAGAACTCCTTTGGATTCATCAGTTGCCGTGCCAAAAAATCCCGCTGAACGCGCAATGGCACATGCGGTCTCTTTGCTGTCACCGGTCATCATCACCATGTGAATGCCCGCCTTTTGGACTGCCAAAACCGCTCGGCGCACCTCGGGGCGAACATCATCTCGCAATCCGGCAAAACCGACTAAAATCAAGCGTGAGGGACGTTCTTCGAGCGGGCGGTCACTGATGGCGATTACTAGTACGCGCATGGCATTCTTTTCTAACCGTGAATGGATCTCTTCCGCTTTTTCGGATAGGAGACAGATGGTGCCGTCAGCTGCCAAATAGTGAGTGCACGCCGGCAACAAACGATCTGCAGCACCCTTGTACAGTGAGATCGGTACGCCATCGGCGTCGGTGATTTCCACAGCTGACCATTTTCTGTTGCTGTCGAAGATGATGTGTCGCCGAACAGTGGCGGTTGTGTTTAGGGGGTGACGATCGTAAATATAGCGTAGCAGCGCGCGATCTGTGGTATTTCCTCCGAGTATATCCCCCCCTGACAATTGGCTTTCGCTGTTGTAAAGGCAAGAAAGCTGCACATGTCGCCATAAAGTTTTTTGGCGGCGCAGAGCAGAGACGGTATCGTAGTGGTTTCCCTCACCATCCACAAATGTGGATACCTTTGGCATCCCTTCTGTAAGAGTGCCTGTCTTGTCGGTAAACAGCATGGTCAGACTGCCGGATGTTTCGATTCCGACAAGCTTACGCACCAACACGTGATCTTTCAACATACGGCGCATATTAGATGATAAGACGACGGTAATCATCATGGGTAACCCTTCCGGTACCGCTACCACAACAACCGTGATCGCCAGTGTGATCGCGTGCAGCACGTGACCGATCAATGATCCGGTATTGGAACAGGCGGCAACCATCCGGGGGAGAGAATAGCCGTTTTGGATAACGAGGCTGTTAAACAGATCTGCAAGACCGACAGCGCCTGCGGCAACAAAGCCAATTCTGCTGAGCGTTTTCGCAAGTCCGGATAGCCGTAATTTCAAAGGGCTTTCGCGCGTTTCCTCTTGCAACTCGCCCGCAACTTGCCCGTAAATGGTTTGTTCACCGACTTTTACGATGCGCATCGTTCCGCTGCCGGAGCTGATCACACTGCCTCTAAAAAGGGAAGAGATGCCGGTGAGCAAGAGGTCGTTCTCGTTTTGTTCGGCATGCTTTTCCATTTCTTCACTTTCACCGTTTAAGGCAGATTGATCAACACGCAAACTACCTTCAATGAGAATACCGTCTGCCGGTATACGCTCGCCGCTTTGCAATAAAACAATATCACCGACAACGATTTCCTCCATCGGCACTGAGCACAGCTTCCCGTCCCGTCGAACACGACAACAGGTTCGCCCGGCTTCCTCTTGTAGTTTTTCAAAGGCGGATTCGCTGCCGTATTCTGAAAGTGTTGATACAAAGGTGGCGAGAAAAACGGCGATGGCGATTCCAGCAGATTCATACCAATCATGATTGCGAAATAGAAAAAGAACGTTGATTCCTAAGGCAACCAACAGTACTTTGAT
Source organism: Acutalibacteraceae bacterium (assembly GCA_045649625.1). Classification (GTDB taxonomy): domain Bacteria; phylum Bacillota; class Clostridia; order Oscillospirales; family Acutalibacteraceae; genus RGIG3009. The sequence continues at coordinate 16,823 of JAZRQG010000117.1, read as the reverse complement.
GATAGGATCGCCGAAATTACTGAGATACTGTCGAAAAAAGCTTTGTCTCTTTTTATGCGTAAGGGTATTCGTACCGTGTTCTTTGCGAGAAAGTGCCACTTGTTGATCTGAAAGACCCCTTGTCGAATATTCCGTCATGATTGTCAACTCCTTTTATCACACTATATTCATAGCCTGTACGGAATAGACACCGCCTCTCGAATTTGTCATTTATCGCGAAAACCTTTTATTTTTCTCTGACGGTATATGACAGGAAAAGAAAAGGACAAGCTCTATAATAGAGGTGAAAAAGGTGGTGCAAAGAAGATGAAGGGTATCAATGGCGGTGGATTGATCAACTCTAAAAAAGCATGGTGGGAGAACGGCGTCGGACGAACTTTGGTGGAAATGGTCGGTGGCATCGTTTTAGGAATTCTGTTACCGCGCGCATCGGTGTATGAGGGGTTGATGCCGTTTGGAATCGGGCTTTCGGCATCGGTCAGCGGTCCGGGGAGTGTATTGGTTTATCTGGCAGTTCTGATGGGTTATTTATTGCAAGGCTCTGCCGTTTCCTTGCGGTATATAGCAGCGCTTATTGTGGTGGCCGGTATACGGTGGGCGATCAGTGGCTTTTGCATCGTATCGCGTTCCGTCATATTTCCCGCGGCTGTTGCTTTTGTTGGTTTATTGGTGACCGGCAGCGCTCTGCTATTAAGTGCCGGCCCGACTGTCAGTGCGATTCTGACGGTGATTGCCGAAAGTTTACTTGGTGGTGGCTTTGCCTATTTTGTGAGTGTACTTGGTAAAGAAATGCTTGATTTGAAAGAGAGTCCGCTTTCGATACACGGTCAACTCAGCGCTATGGTGTTAGCGGCTGTTATAATGATGGCTTTACTCACGGTTGAGTTTTCCGACATCGCCCCCGGTCGTATTCTGTGTGGTGTTTTGATCCTGCTGGCAGCGCGCTGTGCTCGTATCACCGGAGGGGCATCGGTCGGCATTTTAATGGGAGGTGCGGTATTGCTCTCAACGCCGGATATGGCACATTTAGCACCGGCGTTTGCTCTTGGTGGGATGTTATCAGCCGTATTTTCCGAAAAGGGAAAATTGCTTATGTCGGCAATGTATCTGCTCTCGGTCGGCGTTGTAACCGTGCAAGCAAGCAACGAAACAGTCGTGATTATCGGATTGTACGAAGCCGCGGCCTCTTGCTTGCTGTTTTTGGTGTTACCGTCCGCAAGCGAGACCTTTATTGAGCGAACCTTTTTGCAAACGCATCAGCTCCCGGAGGTGTATGCCTCTCGCAAGGCGACGGCTCTTAAGATGGAATACGCGGCAAAGGCTATGACAGAAGTGGTCGGAACCGTGGATTCCGTATCCTCTCAGTTGGCGACGCTCGGCGCGCCGGAAATTGGGAGTGTATGCCGCGAATGTATTGACGACGTCTGTTCAAAGTGCAAAAAGCGAACGAGTTGTTGGGAATCACACTTTTCAGCGGTAATGGATTCCCTGAATCATGCCATTCCTTATTTGCGTAAAAACGGCGAAATTCATGCTGAGGACTTTTCGGGATATCTACGCTTTGAATGCCATTCAGAGGAAGCCCTTGCAGAGTGCTTGACTGTACGATATCGCGAATTTTTGGCTCGCGAAGCCGCTTTCCGTCGCTTGTATGAATTGCGTACGATCGTCAACGATCAGTTTGCCAGTATGGCAACAATGTTAGAGGAGTTTGCACAACAGTTTTCAGATCCGGAATGGTCGGATATCGAAACCGAAAAGAGGATACGAAAGGCTTTGGCAAAGGAGAAAATTCAACCGCTTTCATTATCGTGCCGTGTCAGCGACCGTGGGCGGATGACGGTGGAAGTATTGTTAGAGGGTAACTATCAGCCACACGACAAAGGCGTGCTGTGCCGCAAATTCGGTGACTTATGCGGTCGAACCTTTGCAAAACCTATTACGGAATACGCGGCGGGTGTCACGCGCATTTCCTTCGTGGAACAAAACACGTATCGTGTGGCCGTTGGAGTAGCCCAGCTTTTGTGTAAAGGCGAAAAGCTTTGCGGCGACGCGTATGAGATTTTCCGTGACAGCGAGGGGAGTCAGTTACTCGTACTCAGTGATGGTATGGGCAGTGGCGGCAGAGCAGCTGTAGATAGTGCAATGGCGGCTGGACTGGCTGTGCGATTGCTGAAAGCGGGGTTTGGTTACGAAAGTGTTTTGAAAATGATCAACACCGCACTTATGGCAAAGTCTGAGGATGAGAGCTTGGCAACACTTGACATCGTGGATATCAATCTTTTTAGTGGGAATGTGTGCTTGCTGAAAGCCGGTGCGGGTGCCTCTCTTTTATACAGCAAAGGTCGGGTATCGCGCATTGAAGAATCATCACTTCCGCTGGGAATTTTGCGTGAACTAACGTTTGCCAGAACACGCGATCGTTTGGTGGAGGGGGATGTTCTTATCACCATGAGTGATGGTGTGAGCAATGAGGGGTTGTCATGGGTGGAGGATATCTTAAGAACCTTCCAACCCGATAACGATGCGGATTTGAGTGAATTGGCAGAAAGCATTGCAAACGTTGCTCGAGAACGGCAGGGTGCAGAAGAAGATGATATTACTGTTTTGGTGGCGCAGCTGCGCAAAACGGCATAAGATAAGCCCCACGGTCAGCTTGACCGTGGGGCTATGATTTTTGGGATGTTAACGTGCTTTTTCAGCAACCTCTTTTAGTGTTTTGTCAACGAACTCATCAATTGTCATGGTACCGATATCTCCGTCTTTGCGGGATCGCACGGATACGAGACCGGCTTGTGCTTCCCGCTCACCGATAACCAGCATATAGGGAACCTTTTGCATCTGTGCTTCGCGAATCTTATAGCCGATCTTTTCGTTTCGGACATCCGTTTCGGCACGCAATCCGTATTGCTTTAAGGTTTCGGTAATTTCTTCTGCCTTGTCAAGCATCTTTTCGGATAAGGGGAGTACGCGAATTTGCTCCGGTGCCAGCCACAGCGGAAAGGCACCGGCGTATTTTTCAATGAGATATGCCAGCGTACGCTCATAGCAGCCAAGGCTTGTGCGATGAATGATATACGGACGTACTTTCTGACCATTTTGATCGGTATACTCCATATCAAACTGTTCAGCCAACAATTGGTCAACCTGAATGGTGACGATGGTATCTTCTTTACCGAACACATTGCGATACTGAATATCCAGTTTCGGGCCGTAGAAGGCAGCCTCGTCAATACCAACCGTATATTCAAGACCGAGGTCGTCAAGGATCTTACCCATAATGCCTTGGGCCTCATTCCACTGCTCAGGGGTGCCAATGTATTTTTCTTTGTTGTTAGGATCCCATTGGGAGAAGCGGAAGGTGCAATCCTCCCACATACCAACGGTATCAAGCACGTGCTTGGCCAGTTCCAGACAGCCCTTGAATTCTTCCTCTAACTGATCGGGGCGCAGAATCAAGTGACCTTCCGAAATCGTAAACTGACGCACACGGATAAGACCATGCATTTCGCCGCTGTCTTCGTTGCGGAAGAGGGTGGAGGTTTCACCGAGCCGCATCGGTAGGTCGCGGTAAGAACGGGCGCGATTTAAGAACACCTGATACTGGAACGGACACGTCATGGGACGCATTGCCAAACATTCTTTGGATTCATCCTTCGGATCACCCAGCACAAACATACCGTCCAAATAATGATCCCAGTGACCGGAGATCTTGTACAGATCACTCTTTGCCATCAGCGGTGTTTTGGTCAACAGATAGCCGCGCTTCTGTTCCTCGTCCTCTATCCAACGCTGCAATAACTGCACAACACGGGCACCTTTGGGGAGCAGGATCGGCAAACCTTGCCCAATGACATCGACCGTTGTGAACAGCTCCAACTCACGACCAAGCTTGTTGTGGTCACGTTTTTTGGCTTCCTCTAAACGGTTCAGATGTTCTTCCAGTTCCGCATTTTTGGGGAAGGAGATACCGTAAATGCGTTGCAGCATTTTATTTTTGGAATCACCGCGCCAGTAGGCACCGGTCGCACTGAGAAGTTTGACGGCTTTCAGACGGCCGGTATCCGGCAGGTGAGGGCCGGCACAAAGGTCGGTGAAATCGCCTTGACGGTAAAAAGAAATATCACTGTCCTCAGGCAGATTTTCAATTAACTCCACTTTGTACGGCTCGTTTGCCATCAATTGTAAGGCTTCGCTGCGGGGAAGAGTAAAGCGTTCAAGCGGGAGCGCTTCCTTAATAATCTTCTTCATTTCGGCTTCAATAGCAGCCAGATCATCCGGAGAAAACCCGTCGGTGTGATCAAAATCATAATAGAAGCCGGAATCAATGGACGGACCGATTGCCAATTTCACGTCGGGATATAAGCGCTTGACCGCCTGTGCCATGACGTGAGAAGTGGTGTGCCAATAGGCTTTTTTGCCGTCAATATCGTCAAAGGTTAAGATTTCCAACGCGCAATCGGAGGATAGAGGGGTGCGAAGATCGACAACCTCACCGTCAACGCGCGCCGCACAAGCAGCTCGATATAAGCCCATGGAAATGTCACGGCATAACGCGTCCACGGTTGTGTTTTCTGCAACCTCGCGCACATCGCCGCCCTTTAATGTGATTTTCAGCATACTGTATTCTCCTTTCAAAAACAAAAACCCCGCCCCTGTATACGAGGGGCGGGGCATAATCGCCTCGCGGTTCCACCCTGATTTACAGACGTTGTCGTCTGCACTCATTGTTGCCGATAACGGGGCATACCGTCGTTCTTTCGTAAAAACTCCTGAACGCGCTCCGGGGTGGTAGGCCATTGCCGATCTTCGCATCCTTTTCAGCTGCCGGACGCTCTCTGGAAGAAGACCACGGTGCAAGTGCCGTCCCCATCGTTGCTTTGACAAAATTATGGTAGCACTAAACAATGTCTTTGTCAAGAAAAAAGCCGAAAATCCTTGACTCAAATGAGCTTCATTGCTATACTCAAGAATGATAGGAGTATTCCTGTCATATTACAATTGAATCACGGAGGCCGTCAGGTGCTCGGCGTAATGCGCCGACCGAACAAGGAAGAGGGGTGTGAATCCCCCGCGAACCCGTCGCTGTATTTGGGTGACTGCCGTTTCATAATGCCACTGAGTAAAATCGGGAAGGCGAAGCGGTGCGACCCATGAGTCAGAAGACTTGCCTGATGTAGCCGTGCAGGAAACCACGAGCGTTGGTGAGGGCACAAGTATAGCCGCTTTCTTTCGGCTTACCCTTCTTGTACACCCTCCTGCCGGTATCGCTGACGCGATTCGAAAAGAAAGGGTGCATTTTTTATGCAAAAGAAAAAATGGTTGGGTCTTGTAATCGGTTTCGTGGTGTTGGCATTGTTAGTCACGGCGGCAGTTGTGGCATATATCAACACTCGTCCGGAACCGCAAGAAGGCGCAAAGACAATCGCGGTTCAAATCGTATACGATGATGTCGATACGATCGTCACGATTGATACCGATGCGGAGTGTCTGCGCGGTGCCTTAGAACAAGAGGGATTGATCGTCGGGGAAGAGTCGGAATACGGTTTGTTTGTGAAAACGGTAAACGGACGTACGGCTGACGATGCCAAGCAGGAGTGGTGGTGTTTTACCAAAGGCGGCGAAACACTGATGACAGGTGTTGATACCACGCCGATCGCTGACGGAGAAACCTTTGAAGTGGTGTTGAAAGTTGGTTATGACTCGTTCTAAACTGACACTGTTGGAATTGGTAATTCTGAGCCTGCTTGGTACATTGTTATTTGTTGCACAGGTAGCACTCGGTTTTCTCCCGAATATTGAATTGGTATCGGTGCTGATTATTGTCTACACCCGCGTATACGGGTGGAAAGTGTTTTATCCGGTCTACTTGTTCGTTGCCTTAGAGGCGATGTGGTACGGAATTAATACCTGGGTTATCCAGTATGCCTATGTATGGGCACTTCTTGTCCTTGTGATTTTACCGCTGCGACGGTACGATTCGCGTGCGTTGTGGGTCCTTGTGAATACCGCATACGGTTTTGTGTTCGGTGCTCTTTGCGCGATCACGTATTTCTTTATGGGCGGGTTTTCATCTATGGTGGCGTATTGGCTCTTTGGTATTCCGTACGATCTGCTGCATATGGGCGGTAACTTCGTCACAGCATTCATTCTTTGCGAGCCGTTATATCGGTTATTATCTCGCTTAAAACAATCCATACGTTGACGAAAAAGCACGGTGAACAACCGTGCTTTTCTATTGACTTTGCAGCAATTTTATTCTACAATAAAATCACCTTTATAATAGAGAAGGGGGATTATGATGAAAGTGCGTTTATTGGCAATGATCGTTGCGGCTTGCCTGCTTTTGTCCGGCTGTAACATTATCGGTTTGGATGTTGAAAATCAGTTAATTCCCCCTCAAAATGATAAAGAACAAAACGCGATGCAAAACGCGCTGTACGACTATTTGCAAAGCTATAATTTTACACTGACCTATCCGACATCCGGTGAGTATCAAGCACCGTTTATTGTGCTGAATCAGATTAAGCAGACGGAAGTTCTTTCTGCACAAACGGCAAAAAAGACAGTTACACCCAATTCTAACACGTTAAGCGACTGGGGTATTGTTTTCTATCGTTGGAATATAAAAAATGCCAAAACAAAAATACACCTCCTTAAGAAAAACGAAGACGGTGTATGGGAAACGCTTGCCGATGTGGAAGGGTACAGCGAAAATGTTGCGGAAGTAAATTTTGCTGATCTCAACGGCGACGGTTTTCCGGAACTTCTGGTTGGTTGGAACATGTATAATACAACCGATAAACGGGTGGCTGTCTATCGTATTGACCGCAAACTGTCCAGGGTTGCTTTTGAAAAAGCATATACCGAACTGCGTTGTGCCGATCTAACCGATGATGGGGCGGAAGATATCCTTTTATTCAACATCAGCAGCGGTGAGGCGGAAGTGAAAGCGCATTTGTATTCGTATGTCAATAATCAAATGCAGTATCGTGGTGAAACCTTGTTGGACAGTGGTATTCAGCGGGTGGATTCGTCTATTGTGGCCGCACTTTCTCCGACAGTGAACGGTATTTTTGTAGATTGTCAAAAGGATGCTGACACCACGGTTACGGAGTTGATTTATTGGAATAACAGTTCCTTGGAGTCGCCTTTAAGCGATAAGCAGTCCAATTTAAACACCGTCACCGCTCGTGAAAACGGACTTTCTTGTCAGGACGTTGACGGAGACGGAGTTGTCGAATGGCCGGTATCCAAGCGTTTAAGCGGCTATGAAACCGCTTCGTTAGAAACCGCAATTTGGCAAACCGATTGGATGGCATATGATTTCCGTTCGGCTCAGGCAGAGCACAGGTTTAGCAGTGTTGTCAACTTGATGGATTCTTACATGTTGCGTTTGCGCGATGAGTGGAATGGCGATACGGTTGAGATCACATACGATAAAAAAACGCATATTTTGTCGATTCGAGAAACTGCTTCCGAAAAAGCTTTCTTACAGTTATTGTCCACCGATTCCGATACCAAAATTGTTCTGCCTCAGGGATTCTCATATTTTGACGGGTTGGATACTTGGCACTATGCCGTGTGGGTTGATACGGATGTCGTAACATTGGAAGAAGCCCAATATTTGTTTGTGGTGCTTTAAGGAGGTTCTTCGCTATGTCACGTGTGTTGGTTTGTGAAGACGAGTGCCCGATTCGCGAATTACTGACCATTAATTTAAAACGATACGGATATGAGGTCTTTGAAGCCACTTCCGGCGAGGAAGCATTGCAAATTTATGATGAAACACCTGATATCGAGTTAGCTTTATTGGATATCATGTTGCCGCAAATGGACGGTTTTTCGGTATGTGAGGCATTGCGAGAGCGGGATCCTTCCATGGGGATCGTGATGCTTACCGCCTGCGCTCAAGAAAGCGAAAAGATCAAGGCGCTGAAACTTGGTGCAGATGATTACGTAACGAAACCTTTCAGTCCTTCGGAGCTCGCCGCTCGGTTGGAGGCGTTGGAACGGCGGATCGCCCGCTCGCAATCAAGCGTACTGCGGTCGGGTGAATTTGTGTTGGATTTGCGTACCCGTACGCTGAAAAAAGCAAACAAGACGATTGATCTCACGCAGGTGGAATTTCAATTGATGCAATGTTTTTTGGAAAATCAAGGTCGTCCCTTGTCACGTGTGGATATTTTGCACCGCGTGTGGGGCGAGACGTATTTTGGTGAAGAAAAGATTGTGGATGTCAATATCCGCCGTTTACGCATGAAAATCGAAAACAGCGCTGCGAACCCTCGCCATATTACCACGGTGTGGGGGACGGGTTACTGTTGGAGTGAGGGATAACTGCAAAAAGGAGGAACGATTATGCTGTTTAAAAAAGTAACGCGGCGTTGGCTGATCAATGGCCTTGGTGCGGTTGTGGCATTACTGGTCGTTATTGAATTCGCGGCAGCGTTTTTGGTTCGTTCCTATTATTATCAGCAGGCGCAAAACAGCCTGTATACCCGTGCAGTATCGCTTTCTGATATGCTGAGTCTATATGTTAATGACGAGAATTTTGACTTTCAAGAAAGCGCAAAGACGTATATGGAGGATTTTACGGAACGCAACAAAATGGAGTTCCAGGTGTTGGATGCAACGGGTAAAATTTTGTCAAGTTCCACCGGATTTTCGCCGCCATCGGATGTGCCTCCGGATTATCAGTCGGCGGTGAGCAACGGAAAGTTGGACTCAAAGTCAGCATGGGGTGTGTGGAACGGTAAAAATGCAGTGGGCCAAAATGTGCTCGCCTTGACGATGTTGATAACAAAGTCCAATAATACGGTGTGCGGTGCCATTCGGTATGTGGTTGCCTTGGACAATATTGATAAACAGATTACCTTGATTACGTCTGCCATGATTACGCTCGGTATTGCCCTCTTATTCTTTATCATGCTTGTCAGCTCGTATTTCGTAAATAGCATCCTTCGACCGCTTACGGAGATTGGTGAAGCCGCCAATAAGATCGCGCAGGGGGAATACTCGCACCGCATTGCGAAGCAGTATGACGATGAAATCGGGGACCTGTGTGACACTATCAACGATATGGCTGCACAAATTGAATCTTCCGGGAAATTACAAAATGAATTTATTTCCTCTATCTCACATGAGCTGCGCACACCGCTCACCGCTATCAAAGGTTGGAGTGAAACGCTTAAAAGCGGCGGGCTGGAGGATCCCGTGCTGTTAGATCGCGGTCTTAATGTCATCGGCAGCGAAACCGAACGGCTTTCCGGTATTGTTGAAGAACTGCTGGATTTTTCACGTATTCAAAAGTCGAAACCATCGGATGCAAACGCAATGATCGACGTATACGCCGAGGTTCAAGAGGCGGTATTCCTTTTGAATGACCGCGCGAAAAAGCAGGGAATCACGTTAACTTGCACAGAGCAGGAGTCCTTACCCGCAATTTGCGGGAACGGTGACCGTCTGCGACAGGTGTTTTTGAATATCATTGATAACGCCATCAAGTACGCCAAACCGTGCGGATCTATTCACGTGGATGCGGCACCGGTTACAGGTGGTGTTCAAATCGTTGTAAGCGATAACGGTATCGGTATTTCCGAGACGGATTTGCCGTTTGTTACCGAGCGGTTTTACCGCGCTGCCAATACACAACCGGGTTCCGGCATTGGCCTGGCCGTGGCAAAGGATATTGTGACCGCGCATGGCGGCACGTTGTTGATTGAAAGCGAAGTTCACAAAGGGACGGTCGTTACCGTCACGTTACCGACGAAGGGATGAGTGGTATGCCGGACATGAAGAAGACGTCCATCGGTGGTCAGGCGCTGATTGAAGGTGTTATGATGCGCGGCCCGAAAAAGACGGCGATGGCAGTACGCCATACGTCGGGAGAGATCGTGACCGAAGAATGGAAGCTCGATATCAATAATAAGCCGAAGTTTTGGAAACTGCCGATTCTCCGTGGTATATACGGTTTGGTAGATTCCCTGCGATTCGGCTACAAATGCCTGATGCGCTCGGCGGAGCTGGCGGGGCTGGAAGAAGATACGCCGTCAGACGAACCGCAATCAACTGGCCAAAAGGCTCTTATGACCCTTATGATGGTTATCAGTACCGTTCTGGGCGTGGTATTGGCACTTGGCTTATTTATGTATTTGCCATCTTTTTTATATAAACTGCTGGCAAGTGGTCTTGACCACCTGAACGGTGGCGAATTTTGGATGAACAACGCGTTTTTGCGCGGTGTGTTTGAGGGACTGCTTCGCCTGGTGCTGTTTATCGCCTATATTTCTGTGATTTCATTGATGAAGGATATTCGCCGCGTGTTTATGTATCACGGTGCCGAACATAAGACCATTTTCTGCTATGAGCATGGCGAAGAATTGACGGTTGAAAACGTCAAAAAACAAAGCCGTTTTCACCCGCGTTGCGGCACCTCGTTTTTGATTTTGACGCTTTTGATCGGTATTATCGTTTCCATTTGTATTCAAGTGCAAACCGTTTGGCTGCGTGTGTTGATTAAGATCGCATTGTTACCGCTCACGGTCGGTGTGGGGTATGAACTCATTAAGCTGGCGGGGAGAAAGGACAACACCTTTACACGCATTATGTCAGCACCCGGTCTTTGGATCCAGCGCATCACCACGCGCGAACCGGAAGACGATATGATCGAGTGTGCCATTACCGCCTTTGTGTCGGTGGTTCCTGAAGACGAAAAATCGGATAATTGGTAAACGGATATGACGATTTTGGAATTACAAAAACAAATAGTAGCCATATTGGAGGCGGGTGGTTGTGAAACCCCCGCCTTTGATGCCGTATGCCTTTTGGAGGATATCGGCAAAATCGGCAGGGGACAAGTGCCCTGTTCGTACGAGCGGTCGATATCAACGACGCTCGAAAAAGTGGTACTAAACGCTGCCAAACGGCGTGCTGCGGGAGAACCGCTCCAGTATCTTTTAGGAACATGGGATTTCCTTGATCTAACGTTAGAAGTGGGTGACGGCGTTCTCATCCCGCGCCCGGAAACGGAACTTTTGTGTCAGTTGACCGCGGAATACTTGCAAAAATGTCTGCATAAACATGTGTACGACCTGTGTGCGGGCAGCGGTTGCGTGGGTTTGGGAATTGCGTCACTTTGCCGTGATGTATCCGTAACGGCAGTGGAACTATCGGACCAGGCGTTTGTCTATTTGCAACGCAATATCGCCCGATATTCCGGCTTGAAGATGATGGCCGTACAAGCAAACGTTTTAACAGAATACGACCGTTTTCAAGCCCCCATCGACGCCATTGTATCCAATCCACCGTATATCCCCACCCGCGATCTTGGCTCCTTGCAGCGAGAGGTACAACACGAGCCGCGAATGGCTTTAGACGGCGACTCGGACGGCTATCGGTTTTATCGCGCGATTGCCGAGCATTGGTTGCCGAAACTTTCACAGGATGGCTTTGTTGCCGTTGAGGTGGGGATAGGGCAGGCGCAAACGGTTGCTGAAATGTTCCGTCAGCACGGTATGAAGCGCACAACGGTACACCCCGATTTTGCCGGTATTGACCGCGTTGTGATTGGGAAACGATGAATATGAATGAATATTCATTCTAAATATTGCCAAAATACCGGTCTTGCAGTAAATAATTATGCACAACGCCAATTTTAGGCTGTGTTTTGAAGATTCACTTTGTGAGATATGCGGAAATTCATGAAACTTTATGAAAAAGTATTGATTTTTTATGCAAACCGTTTTATAATGAGGTTGTTCGAAACGGAGTACATCTCCGATTAAAAGGAAGAGGGTTTTAATTATGAAAAAGTTTTCCAAGGTTCTGGCTCTGCTCATGGCATTGGCAATGATCGTTACTTGCTTTGCTGCTTGTGACGGAACGGAAAAGAAACCGGCTGTCGGCGTGCAGTCCGGTACCACCGGTGAGTTTTTTATGAAAGGCGATACGGATTCCGGTTTTGAAGGGTTTGCCAATATCGAAACAAAATCGTATGATAACGCTGGTCTTGCGGTTGCCGATATGAAAAACGGTAACGTGAAGTATGTGGTTATTGATGCTGCTGTCGGTAAAGAGTTGGCTGAGAAGAATCCCGAAATCAAGGTGATTGATTACGCTCTTACTAAAGAAGATTTCGGTATCGGCGTTGACAAGGCACAACCTGAGCTGCTTACCAATATCAACAACATCTTGGCAGCTAAAAAGACCGAGATTGAAGCAATTTATGCCAAGTATGCAGACGTCAATGACGACAATGCTTCCTCTTGGACCGGTACAAAAATTCCCGGTGGAACCTATGACGCTTCCAAGGATCAATTGGTAGTAGCGACCAATGCTGCTTTTGCTCCTTATGAGTTTACTGTTGGTAATGAATTTGCCGGTATTGATATGGAAATTGCCAAGATGATAGCAGATGAACTGGGCATGGAACTGGTAATCAGTGACATGGCATTTGAATCGGTTGTTACCTCGATCGGTAAAAACGGTGTGGATATTGCTGCATCCGGTCTCACTATCAATCCTGCTCGTGCAAAGGTTGTAAACTTCACGACACCGTATGAGGAAGGCTCTTACCAACTTATTTTAACCATGAAAGATGACACCACGTTCGATGCTTGCAAGAGTGCAGAAGAGGTGTTGACGAAGTTAAAGGAACTTAAGTAATTATGACAAAAGTTGAATGGGAACTGTTCTACGATAAGTTTATTACAAATTGTGGCTACCAAACCGCTCTCAGCGGTTTGGTAGTTACTTTAGAGGTTGCGATATTCGGTCTGCTTATCGGTATTGTGATCGGTACAATGATCGCACTGATTAAAATGATACCACGCTATCATGTGTTACCGCGTATTTTGTCCGGTATATGCGATATCTATGTCGGTCTGTTTCGCGGAACGCCGATGGTGGTACAATTACTTATCGGATGGTTTGTGCTGATGCCGGCTCTTGGCCTACACCTTGACGGTGTGGTTGTTGCCATCCTCATTTTCGGTATGAACAGCGGTGCTTATGTGTCGGAAATCATGCGTAGCGGTATTCAATCGGTAGACGCGGGACAGTTGGAGGCTGCGCGTGCGGTCGGCCTTGGGTATTGGACCTCAATGATGAAAATTGTGGTACCGCAGGGTGTCAAAAATATTTTGCCCACATTGGGGAATGAGTTTATCACCCTTATCAAGGAAACCTCTGTTGTCAGTTTTATTGCGGTTGTGGACATTACCAAAGCGTTTCGACAAATTGGTGATTCCAACTACAGTTACATTATCCCGTATTTAATGCTGGCAGCGGTGTACTTGATTTTGGTTATGGTTATTTCCTTCTTTGTGAAATTGATGGAAAGGAGATTGCACAAGGGTGATTAAGGCCATTAATCTTTGCAAGAGCTTTGGCAAATTGCAGGTTCTTAATAATATAACCGAAACCATCCATGAGGGTGAACGGGTTGTCATTATCGGTCCCTCCGGCAGCGGCAAAAGTACCTTTTTGCGGTGCTTAAACTGTATGGAAGATCCGACCTCCGGTTCTATTATATTTGAGGGGGAGGACTTGGCGGATCGAAAAGTGGATATCAACAAACACCGCCAAAATATCGGCATGGTGTTTCAGCAATTCAATTTGTTTAACAACAAAACTGTGTTGGAAAACATCACGCTTGCGCCTGTACACTTAAAAAGAATGACAGCTGACGAAGCAAAGGAGAAGGGTATTGAACTCTTAAAGCGTGTCGGCTTGGAGGATAAAGCGGACGTGTATCCTTCCACGCTGTCCGGCGGACAAAAGCAGCGCGTTGCTATCGTGCGTGCGCTTGCCATGAACCCGAAAGTGATTTTGTTTGATGAACCCACTTCCGCTCTCGACCCGGAAATGGTCGGTGAGGTGCTGGATGTTATGAAACAGCTTGCCGCCGAAGGCATGACGATGGTCGTGGTCACCCACGAAATGGGTTTTGCCCGTGAGGTTGCCGATCGCGTACTCTTTATTGATGAAGGCGTGATCGCTGAACAGGGAACACCGGAAGAAGTATTCGGTAATCCGCAGCATCCGCGCACCAAAGAATTCTTATCAAAAGTCTTATAAAATCAAACAGCCGGAAGTGTTTGCTTCCGGCTGTTCTGTTGTTTATTCAACGGCTTTTTTTGCGAAGGTATTGTTGATCAGTTTATCAAACGGGGCAGGGGAATCCAATTCGCCTGCGCGCTGAATGATCTCTTGCAATCGATTGAAAGCCTCTTCTGTCATTACCGGTGTGTAGGCGAACGCGCCGATGTCTTTATAGCTTTTTACAGCGCTGGCGAGCAACGTTACGTCGGTATCGGCAAAAAACTCTTTGACACATTCCGCAATCTCTTCCGGCGTGTGTTCTTTGACCCATTGTTGCCCTTTTGCGACCGCGTTGGTGAAGCGCTGTACCAAGTCGCTGTTCTCGGCAATGTAGCTTTTTTTAGCAAAATAAGCGGTGTACGGCATCTCACCGGCGGCGGCTCCAACGCTGGCGACAATATAGCCTTTTCCTTCAAGCTGCACGCTGGAGGCTACCGGCTCAAACATTGTGACGTAATCACCCGTTCCTCCGAGGAAGGCCCCTGTCATCATATCAAATTGAATCGTGTTGTCTAAATTAGCATCGGTATCGGGATCCAGTCCATTTTCCTCCATTGCATATCGGAAAGCCATATACGGCATACCGCCGATGCGGCCGGGCAAGACGTGCGCACCGGATAGGTCACTCCATTTAAAATCCGGATCAGGCTCGCGCCCAACCAAGAAGCTGCCGTCACATGCGGTCAGTTGAGCGAAGACCTCGGGATAATCCTCGCTGCCGGAATTATAGACATACACACTTGCTTCCGGACCGGCGAGACCGATATCCACGCTATTGCTGATAACCGCACTCATAACCTTATCTGCACCGCCGCCGTTGCTGAGCTCGATCGTTATGTTTTCCTCTTCAAAAAAGCCTTTGGCGATCGCTACGTACTGGGGTGCATAGAAAATACTGTGAGTCACTTCGCATAACCGGACGGTGGTCATACCGTTTTCGTCCGGCTTTGAGCAACCCGATAACATCGGGATCAGTGCTAAAATTAAAACCAAAATACAAGCAAGAAGACGTTTTTTCAAAAGTAACACTCTCCAATCTAATTTCCAAAGCGCTTGTTGACAAGCTTTTGACAGAAGGAAACACCACGATACATCAGTGCGGCGACGACTGCTAAAATCAATACGCTTGCCATTACGAGATCCATTTGAAATACTTGACCGCCATACACAATCAGATATCCAAGTCCCGCTTTACTCACCAAAAATTCGCCGGCAATCACACCTACCAGTGATAATCCGATGTTGATTTTCAGAGAATTAAATAGTGTTGGTAGGTTGGCAGGAAGTACAATCTTGAACAGCACTTGTTTTCGTGCCGCGCCGAAGGTCTGCGCCATTTTGATGATCTCGGCATCGGTATGTTGGAACCCCGAAAGCATTTCCAGAACCGTCACAATGAGTGAAATGGCAAGCGCCATAAAAATAATTGCTTTAGTACCGGCTCCGGCGATGAGGATAATGACCGGTCCGAGTGCAATTTTTGGCAGACTGTTCAACACGACCAAATACGGCTCAGCCACACGCGAAACAAATGGACTCCACCAGCACAACACACTGATTGCCAAACCGAATATCACGCCTAAAAAGAAACCGCTAAGCGTTTCGTACAGCGTGACGCCGATATGCGTAATCAACCCGTTTTTTGAGGTGTTGAGTAGGGTTTCTACGATTCGGCTCGGTTGACTTACCAAAAAGGCATCGATCCAATTAAGACGTGCCGCAAGTTCCCATAACATCAACAATCCGATCAGTAACCCCCATTGCCATATTTTAATGCGGACGCTTCTCTTTTTCTGTTGACGCATCCAAACTGCACGCTCTGACGATATGACGCTATCATTCGACTTTTTCATCTTCGCGCAGCTCCTTCCAAATATGGCTGAAATACTGTGAAAAACGAGCATCGCTGCGGCAGCATAGGGGAGAGCGGTCCTCGTTAAAAACGATCGGATATATCTCTTTTACGTAAGCGGGACGAGCCGACAAGATCAATACCGCATCTCCCATGGCAACCGCCTCGGGTATATCGTGCGTTACCATCAGCATCGTTACGTTTTCCGCCTTCAAAATCCGGTACACGTCATCGGTAACGGTCAATCGCGTTTGAAAATCAAGTGCACTGAAAGCCTCATCAAGTAAAAGAATATCCGGACCTGCCGCCAGTGTACGGATCAGTGCTACTCGTTGACGCATGCCGCCGGATAATTGGCGAGGGTATTTGTTACGAAATTCGTATAACCCATACGTGTGTAACAGTTCTTCTGCTCGTTTAATCGTCTGTTCACTAAGCGCTCGGCGGATCTCTAAACCAAACAAAACATTATCCCAGATCGTTCGCCATTCCAACAGATTATCTCTTTGCAGCATATACCCGATATGCGGGGATACTCCTTTAGTTTCTTTGCCGCCGATCACAATCGTACCGTCAGAACGGGGCAGCAAACCGGCGATCAACGAGAGCAGCGTACTCTTACCACATCCACTGGGGCCGACGATACTTAAAAACTGCCCCTGCGGGACGGAAAAGGTAATGTCACGAAACACTTCCACCTCTCCGTTTTCCGCTTGATATCTAAACCCGGCATTTTTGACACATAGCATATCCATCGAATACTTCACCTCTTTTGTGATATCGACCCTCACTTCATATCATGCAAAAGGGTGGAAAGAGGTGAATACTTTCTTGCAAAACAAAAGCGGCAGATACGCAAAGCATTGCG
>JAZRQG010000116.1:0-8103 GCA_045649625.1 Acutalibacteraceae bacterium | reverse complement strand
CTTCCTTACGGTTGAAGAAAAACGGTACGTCCAATCCCTCTTTGGCAAGAGCGATGGACGACGATACCGCGATGGAGATACCCTTGTATGCGGGACCGTACAGGACAGTACGCTTGGCACCAACCTTGTCCAAATAGGCTTTGGCGTAGAATTCACCGAGTGTCTTGATCTGTTCACCGGTCTTAATATCACCGGCATTGATAAAATACGGGATCTTGCGCCCGCTTTTTGCCGTAAAATCACCGAATTTCAGAACACCTGCACCCTGCAGAAACTTAATAAACTCTCTTTTGTAGCTTTCCATACGTCCTTATCCCCTTTACGTTAGTCACAAAATTCCGCGACACAGCGCTCATAAGCGGCAACCGGATCCTCTGCTGCCGTGATCGGACGACCGACCACGATGTAATCCGAGCCGATTCGTTTCGCCTCGGCGGGTGTCATTACGCGTTTCTGATCGCCGATATCCCCGTCGGCAAAACGCACACCCGGGGTGACGGTCAAGAAGTCCGCACCGCAGCGATCGTGTACCTTGCCCGCCTCGAGCGGTGAACACACGACACCGTCAAGGCCTGCTTTTTTGGCATTGGCGGCATAGTGCATCACGACCTCATCGATCGGCTTTTGGATGAGTAGATCGTTCTCCATGCTTTCCTGATCGGTGGAGGTAAGCTGCGTGACGGCAATCAGCAGAGGACGCGTGCCGTCGGGACGGGTCAACCCCTCAATCGCTGCTTCCATCATACGCACCGTACCTGCCGCATGCAGATTGCACAAGTCGACATCCAGTCGCGACAAGACGGACATGGATTTTTTGACGGTGTTCGGGATATCGTGCAGTTTCAGATCCAAAAAGATCTTGTGCCCTCTCTTTTTGATTTCACGCACGATCTGCGGACCCTCGGCATAAAACAACTCCATACCGATCTTCACAAACGGTTTTCTGCCGGTAAACTTGTCCAAAAACGCAAAAACCTGCTCAGCACTCGCAAAATCACACGCAACAATAACGTCCTTACCCATGGTGTGCTCCTCCTATGATATCATTCAAATTTTGGATACCGTATTTGTCCATCACGCGGGGTAATTCCTCGATGATGGTTTTGCAGGCAAACGGATCAATGAGGTTTGCCGCGCCCACTTCCACGGCGGTAGCGCCCGCGAGCATCATTTCGATCACGTCCTCGGCGCTGCTGACACCACCCATGCCGACCACGGGAATGTTCACCGCGGCGGCGACCTGATACACCATACGCACGGCTACGGGGAAAATAGCGCTTCCCGAAAAGCCGCCCATTTTGTTGGCGATGACGGGCTTTTTGGTCTTTAAGTCAATGCGCATACCGAGCAACGTGTTGATCAGACTGATGCCGTCCGCACCCGCCGCTTCACACGCCTTGGCAATCGACACAATATCGGTGACGTTCGGTGATAATTTGATGAACAACGGCTTGTCCGTTACCTTTCGCACCGCCGCCGTGACTTCGGCCGCCGCGTCGGGCGACGTGCCGAAGCTCATACCGCCGCCGTGAACGTTGGGGCAACTGACGTTGACTTCAAACCAGCCGATATCCTCTTCCCCGTTTAAGCGTTCACAGGTGTAGGCATAGTCCTCGACGGAAAAGCCGCTGACGTTTGCCATCACTTTTTTATGGAAATGCTGCCGCATTTTGGGCAGTTCTTCCGCAATCACCTTATCCACGCCCGGATTTTGCAAACCGACGGCGTTGATCATTCCCATCGGACATTCCGCAATACGCGGGGTGGGGTTACCGAAGCGGGGCTCTTTGGTCGTTCCCTTGAACGAGAACGAGCCCAATATATTGATATCGTACAGCTCGGCAAATTCGTAGCCGTAGCCGAACGTACCGCTGGCGGGGATAATGGGGTTATCCAGTTCAACCCCGCACAGGTTGACGGTTAAGCGTCCCACAAAATCTCCTCCTTTTTAAGCACCGGTCCGTCCTTGCAGATACGTTTATAGCCGGTCACCGTCTTGCAGGAACAGCCCATACACGCGCCGAAGCCGCAGCCCATACGTTCTTCAAAGCTGAACTGACCTTCGGTAACGGTGTTTTTATACACCGCTTTGAGCATCGGCTCGGGACCGCAGGTGAAGAAATAATCGTAGTTAGCGGGCAGCGCATCGATGACGAAGCCTTTTTTGCCGTACGAGCCGTCGACGGTCGTGACCGTGACGGCGGCGCCGAGCGCTTGGAATTCCCGCTCGTAAAACACTTCGTCAGCGGTGTTAAACCCTAATACTACCGAAACGGTTTTGCCTTGTGCGATCAAGGCTTTTGCCAGCATATACAGAGGCGGCACACCGACGCCACCACCGAGCAACAGGGCGTGTTCCCCCGCTTTTTCGGTGTCGTAACCGTTGCCGAGCCCTGTTAAAATGTCAAGTTGTGCTCCAACGGGCATCGTGCTCATCTGCTCAGTGCCCTTGCCGACCACCTTGTATACAAGCGTTAATGTGTCGTCGACACAATCGCACACCGAAATCGGGCGGCGCAAATACAAACCATCCAATTTGATATTCACAAACTGACCGGGAGCGGTGATCGCCCCCGTATCACCGCCGAGCACCATTCGATACACGGTGGAGGTGAGCGGTGTGTTCTCCAAGATGGTAAAAAGCGTTTGTTTCATTGTTATCTCCTTGTTATGCGCCCTTTATTTTGCATCGATGGTAGATACCTTGTTCGTGATTTCCTCCAACACATCCAACAAAATGCGAACCGTATCCAAAGACGAGAACAACGTAACGCCGTTCTCAACGGCGCAACGACGAATCAAGACACCATCATCATAATGCACACCGGACATAATCGCGCGGGTGTTGATAACATAGCTGACATAGCCGGAACGAATAGAATCGAAGATCTCTTCGCTTCCCTCCAGCAATTTTTTCAGCACGCGGGTGCGAATACCATTTTCCTTGAGGAAGTTCGCCGTCCCAACCGTTGCTTCGATATTAAAGCCCATATCGTAGAAACGTCTGACAAGCGGGAGCGCTTCTTCTTTATCCTCATCCGCTAACGTCACGATAACCGTGCCGTAGTTCTGCAAGTTCACACCACCGGCGATAAGCGCTTTTTGCATCGCACGATGCAGTTTGTCATCGTAACCGATCGCTTCACCGGTTGACTTCATCTCAGGTGACAGGTACGCGTCCAAACCTTTGATTTTATTAAACGAAAATACCGGAACTTTTACATAGTACCGTTCTTTTTCCTCGGGATACAGTTGGAAGATGCCTTGCTCTTTCAAGCTCTTACCCAAAATAACCTCTGTTGCGATATCCGCCAAGCTGTAACCGGTTGCTTTTGAGAGGAACGGAACCGTACGCGAAGAACGCGGGTTGACCTCAATGATAAAGACGTTATCGTCTTTGTCAACAATGAATTGGATGTTAAACAAGCCAACGATGCCAATGCCGAGGCCTAATTTCTTGGCATACTGCAAAATGGTGCCTTTGACTTTATCCGATACCGAGAACGTGGGATACACCGAGATGGAGTCACCGGAATGAACACCGGTGCGCTCCACCAGTTCCATAATACCGGGGACAAAAACATCGCAACCATCGCAAATAGCATCGACTTCCACTTCTTTACCCACAATGTACTTATCAACCAAAACAGGTTTGTCTTCGTCGATTTCTACAGCGGTCTTTAGGTAGTGGCGCAAGTCCTCATCTTTCGCAACGATCTGCATCGCACGACCGCCCAACACAAAGGAGGGACGAACCAAAACGGGATAACCGATTTCATTCGCAGCGGCGATACCTTCTTCAATATTGGTGACCGCGCGGCCTTTGGGCTGAGGAATGTTTAATTCGCGCAAAATCTTCTCGAAGCTGCCGCGATCCTCTGCGCGCTCGATCGCTGCGCAATCGGTGCCGATGATCTTAACGCCGCGCGCCATAAGCGGCTCGGCAAGGTTGATTGCCGTCTGACCGCCGAGCGAGGCAATGACACCCTCGGGTTTTTCAAATTCGATGATGTTCATGACGTCTTCCACCGTCAGCGGCTCAAAGTAGAGCTTGTCCGCCGTGGTGTAGTCGGTTGAGACCGTTTCGGGGTTATTGTTGATGATGATGGCTTCATAGCCGGAATTTTTAATGGTGGTGACGGCGTGGACAGTGGAATAATCAAATTCCACGCCCTGACCGATACGAATCGGGCCCGCACCCAGCACGACGATCTTCTTTTTGTCGGTAAGGATCGAGGTGTTCTCTCCCTGATACGACGAGTAGAAATACGGGATATACGCACCGGTGTGGCAAGTGTCGACCATGCGATATACGGGGAACATGCCCTGTGCTTTACGCAGGTTGTACACCTCAAGCTCGCTCATATTCCAAAGTTTCGCAATATAGCGATCGCTGAACCCCATCACTTTTGCGCTTTTCAAGACAGCGATATCGCCGCGCGCCGCTTGGATCTCGGATTCTTTCTTAACGATACGCTCAATAGCTTCCAAGAAATACGCGGTAATGGCAGTTGTCTCAAACAACTCCGCCACACTGACACCAAGACGGATGAGTTGAGCAATGGCGAAGACGTTATCATCTTTGAACTCTTTGATATACGCAAGGAGTTCTTCTTTGGACATATTGTCAAATTTCGGGAGGTGGAAATGGCAAGCGCCGATCTCTAAAGAACGCACGGATTTAAGCAAACATTCTTCCAACGTAGAGCCGATACCCATCACCTCGCCGGTCGCTTTCATCTGTGTGCCGAGGGTGTTGGGCGCGGTGGCAAACTTATCAAACGGGAAACGCGGTAATTTGGCAATCACATAGTCAAGCGACGGCTCAAATGCCGCATTGGTATTGGCAATGGCAATAACTTCGAGCGCCATACCGACCGCAATTTTCGCCGTTACGCGAGCAATCGGATAACCACTGGCTTTGGATGCCAACGCCGAGGAGCGGGACACGCGGGGGTTGACCTCAATCAAATAATATTCGCCGGTTTCGGGATTCAAGGCAAATTGCACGTTGCACCCGCCTTCAATTTTGAGTTCGCGAATCAAGCGAATGGCACTGTCATTGAGACGTTTCTCATCTTCTTTGCTGAGTGTCATAATGGGAGCCACGACCAACGAGTCACCGGTGTGAACGCCGACAGGGTCAATGTTCTCCATGCCGCAGATAGTGATGGCGTGATCCTGCGAATCCCGCATCACTTCAAATTCAATTTCTTTGTAGCCCTTGACGCTCTTTTCAATAAGCACCTGATGAACGGGAGAAAGTTTGAACGCGTTTAAGCCAACTTCCATCAACTCTGTCTCGTTGTATGCAAAACCGCCGCCGGTACCACCGAGGGTAAACGCGGGACGCAACACGACCGGATAACCGATCTCCGCTGCTGCTTTTTTTGCTTCTTCGAGCGAATAGGTGATTTGTGAGGGAATGGTCGGCTCACCGATAGATTCGCACAGTTCTTTAAACAGTTCGCGATCCTCGGCGCGCTCAATACTCTCACTGCTGGTGCCGAGCAGTTCCACACCACATTCCCTGAGCACACCCTTTTTCTCCAGTTGCATAGCCAGATTTAAGCCCGTCTGACCGCCGATGCCGGGAACAATGGCGTCGGGACGCTCGTACCGCAAAATCTTGGCGACGTATTCGAGCGTCAGCGGTTCCATATACACCTTGTCCGCAATGGTGGTGTCGGTCATGATGGTGGCGGGATTGGAGTTACAAAGAATAACCTCGTACCCCTCCTCCTTCAGTGCTAAGCACGCCTGTGTGCCGGCATAGTCGAACTCCGCTGCCTGGCCGATCACGATCGGGCCGGAGCCGATAATCAGAATTTTTTTGATGTCTGTTCTTTTAGCCATACTATCCTCTCCCAAACTTTTTTAACGTTTATACACGATCTTACCGTTACATACCGTCAGCACACATTCGCCGTACAGGGTATTGCCCGCAAACGGAGTGGCTTTCCCCAGCGACACAAAATGCGCAGGATCCACCGTGATCTCTTTTGACAGATCCCACACTGAGAAGTCCTCGCCGAGCGGGACGCCGAAACGTTTGCGCGGGTCGTATACCAGCAGCTCCAGTAATCGATCTATGGTTATGATGCCCATCTTCACCAGCTGTGTATACAATACGGGGAACGCCGTTTCGAGGCCCACGATGCCGAAGGCACTGCCGCAAAGCCCTTTTGCCTTTTCGTCGGCGGAGTGCGGGGCGTGGTCGGTCGCGATCATATCGATCGTGCCGTCGCAAACTCCCTCAATGAGCGCTTCGCGATCGCGTTTACTGCGAAGCGGTGGGTTCATTTTGAAGCGGCCATCCTCCTGCAAGCAGGAATCGTCCAGCACCAGATAATGCGGGCCGGTTTCACAGGTGACGTCTACCCCGCGTTTTTTTGCCTCGCGGATGGCTTCGACGCTTTCCGCCGTCGAAATATGGCAGACGTGATAGCCGCAACCGATCTCCTCGGCAAGCTTCAGATCGCGGATAATGGGACCATATTCGCTCTCAGAGCAAATACCCTTGTGCCCGTGCGCCTTGGCATAGTCGCCGTCGTGAATATAGCCACCATGCAGCAGTGCATTGTCTTCACAGTGCGCAACGATCAGTTTGCCGAGTGCTTTTGCCTGCTTCATGGCCTCGCGCATCAAGCCCTCGTCCTGCACGCCTTTTCCATCGTCCGAGAAAGCGATTGCGTGCGGTGCCATGGCGGAAAGATCAGACAATGTCTCCCCTTTTTGTTCCACGGTGATGGAACCGTACGGGTACACGTGAATACACGCATCACGGTCAATGATATGCTGTTGCAAGGCAATGCTCTTCGCCGAGTCCGGCACAGGGTTTAAGTTTGGCATGGTACAAACGGCGGTGTAGCCGCCCGCTGCCGCCGCCCGACTGCCCGTGGCGATCGTTTCTTTATAAGAAAATCCCGGCTCACGAAAATGCACATGCACATCGCAAAAGCCGGGAAAAACAGCATATTGGGGAGAATTGTAGACACTCAAATCGTCGGTCAAAAAGCGGACAGCAATACCGTCTGCAAAAGTCGGTTGTCCGAAGATTTTTGACTTCAGTTGTGCCATAACGCTTCTCCTTTACACAAAAAAAGCCTCACCGCAATAGGCGGCAAGACGCAACAGAAAACAGATACGGCAGCACCGCATCCGACAAGTTACAGTCTTGACGACCTCTCGGGATCGCTCTTAAAGATCTGATTTTTGAAATTATATCACAGGGCGCGTTTTTTGTCAACGAATTTTGCAAAAAAATCCTACCGATCGCACCGAGACGATCGGTAGGATGGCAATCAACCTTTTTTGCTCCAAACCGAAGGAGTAAGCGCAAACAAAATCGGGTAGATTTCCAAACGTCCGAAGAGCATAGCAAAGGACAGCACGATCTTGGAAAAATCGGAATAGGCGGCGTAGTTTGCCAAAGGGCCGACACCGGCTAATCCGGGGCCGACGTTGTTAAAGCAAGCAAACGCAGCAGACAGATTTGTTTCCATCGAAAACGGCTCGAAGGACAAAATCAGGAAAACGGCTGACAGCAAAATCATATACAGAGCGAAATATGAAGAGACGCCGCTTAACGTTTGATCCTCCACCGGCTTGCCGCTCATCTGCACCACACCCACCGAACGCGGGTGAAGCATTTTTTTGAGGTCTCTGCCAACGGTCTTGAACAGCAGGATCACACGGGATACTTTCAACCCGCCTGCCGTAGAACCTGCACAACCGCCCACCATCATCAGCAAAAGTAAAATGGTTTTTGAAAGTTCCGGCCACACGGCAAAATCCGTCGTGGAATAACCGGTGGTGGTGATGATCGAGGATACCTGAAACGCGGCGTGGCGGAAGGTTTCGGAGAAGGTGTCATACAGCGGTAAAACGTTCGCCACGATCACGCCCGTCGCCACTGCGACGATTGCCAAATAGCACCACAACTCGCCGCTTTGAAGGACCGTTTTTACACGGCGGAGAAGCAGAAAATAGTACAGGTTAAAGTTGAGTCCGAACAGCAGCATAAAGACGGTGATGACCCACTGCAGATACGGAGAATATCCCGCGACGCTATCCGCCTTAATGCCGAACCCGCCGGTACCT
>JAZRQG010000115.1:0-10974 GCA_045649625.1 Acutalibacteraceae bacterium | reverse complement strand
CCATCGGTAGTGCAAGCGACCTTACAATCTTTTGTATACAGATCGTGCGCTTCGGCAGTTTGCACAACCTCGGTATCCATTCGGCTTGTGACAACCAGTTTCACGCTGAACGCCCCGTGGATATCCACGCGACGCGGACTGGTTGCCCGACAGTTAACGTAGTTAGGCTTCGCACTCAACGTGACACGGTCACCGGCGGAAAACTCTTTCACGGTAAATACGGATGTGAAAGGCTGTGAATTTTCAAAACTGCGCACGCACCGACGATCCTCGTCCAGGTACAGTACGTGCAGGTATACCGTTCCGTCAGCCATCACGCGGTCTCCGCTGATCTGATGCGATTGTACCACCGGTCTCATGGTGCATTTTAAGACGGCCGCAATATCCGGCAAAAAGTCCGGAAGCATAAAATCACAATCCACGGGACGCTCATCAAAATCATCGAAGATTGTTCCAGTCATTCCGATCCGTCGCATGGTCGTTTGAAGTTCCATCCATCTCTCTCCTTTGTACGGCTTGTTCTATCTCACTATATTCCCGTGTGCACCAAAATATACCAAAAATGTGAGGCACACTCGTAATCGAGTGTGCCTCATGTTTCAGGATGCAGGATAATCGGTTTTAGGGATTTTGAAGACCTTTCTCAGAATGCTGCCAAAGAATTTGGGACTCTTTACGATTACGATTTGCATAAATTTTCCTCCCTCATAGATTTCAACAGCGAACCAACGAAAGGCCCGCCAAGACCAATGCCACCGCCGCCACGATGAGAATGAAACGAACGGGAAAAACAAGCGCGGCCAGCATACCGAAACCAAAAGCGGCAAAGTATCCACCCGTGCAATTGTTTCTTCTTCTCATAACGAACACTCCTCTTGAACGACGGTTGTATTATCAGCGTATTCGAAAAAAAGAAAAAGGTGACAAAAAAGACCGACAGTTGCACCTCGTACTGTCGGTCAAAAAATTATGTGTTTCCCCACGGTTTGCGCAGCTTGGCTTCTTCATACAGTGCCACATAGCTGTCGTACCGCGAGCGGGAGATCCTACCCGCCTCTACCGCCCCACGAATCGCGCAATTCGGCTCATGCACGTGAGAGCAGCCCGAAAAACGGCATTTCCCGAAATAGGGTTCGAACTCACGGAAACAATCGAATAAGGCATCCTTATCAATCGGTTGCGTGCGCTCAATATCCAAAGCGGAAAAGCCCGGCGTGTCCACCAAGTATCCGCCGCCTGACAAGGGCAACAGCACAACCGAGCGTGTGGTATGCCGTCCGCGGCCCAGTTTTTTACTAATTTCGCCGGTCTCGCGGCAGAGCGCGGGGTCGATCAAATTAAGCAAGCTGGATTTCCCAACACCGGAATTACCGGTAAAAGCGGTGATCTTACCCCGCAAAAATGCCGCAAGACCCGTTGCGGATGCAGCATCCGTATTGGTCACCACAAAGACCGGGAACCCGGCAGTGCGATAAATTGTTTCCAGCGCTTTGGCTTCATCCAGATCCGATTTGGTGATTACCAGAATCGGTTCGATGAGGGTGTCCTCCGCAATCGCGATCAGCTTATCTAACAGTTGCAGATTGGGTTTTGGCTCCGCAACTGAGGCCACAATGGCTAAGCAGTCCAGATTGGCAACGGGTGGTCGCACCAAAGCGTTACGGCGTGGTAAGATCTCTTGCAAGAGACCGGTACCGTCCGCCTGCGCGGTAATGGTCACCCGATCACCGGAAAGCGGGGTGATGCCCTCTTTGCGGAAAGCGCCGCGCGCCTTACATTCATAAACCGCGTCGGCGGTTTCTACATAATAGAAACCGCCGATGCTTTGCAGGATCAACCCGCTTTGTTTTGCTTGCTCCATCATTCCGTTGCTGCAGTGGTGTTGGTGGAGGGGGTCAACGCATTCAGATAGGGCGGTTCGGTAATGGTAACCGCACCCGTCTTACCGTTGACAATGTATTTCGCATACGCGGTGTAATTGCCCTTGCCGTTATCCGCAATGCGGACGGTTACGGTATAGGACTCCGATTTTTCGCTCACCGTCACATCCTTGACTTTGACCTCGTTCGGAAGCAGTCCGGTAAAGGTTTCTTTCAACTCGCCGCCGACAAACACCTGCATATCGATCGGTGTCGTCATCTGCGTGGGCAACTGAATCTGCACCTTAACCTGTGCAAAGCCTGTACTCACACGCAACTTCACCGCCGTGCCGGGCACGGTCGGGGTGTCTGCCGCAATGCTCTGCCAGATAACCGTGTTTGCCGGAACGCTTGAATCGTCAACATAGGTAATGTCGGTTTCCACTACCGTGAAGCCCGCGCTCTCCAACAAGGTGATCGCCTGATCTTTGGAAACATTCGTCACATCCGGCATTGCCACCGGATCCGCCGGAATCTCACCGCTGCTAACCACCATGGTAATCTCAGAGCCGTAATTCATCTTATCCGGATACTCTGCAGGAGAGAGCGAGATAACGAAATCAACCGCCACCTCATTGCTGACATCCAACGTATACTTGACGACAAAGCCGGCATTTTCGAGCGCCGCCTGCGCCGCATCACGGTGCTGACCGACCACGTTGGGAATTTGCACCAGATTCGGGCCTTTACTGACCGTCAGGGTGATGGATTTGACACCTTTTTTGACCATGATACCCTCTTCCAGTGATTGGTCAATGACGGTGCCGACCGGCTCGTCGCTGTACTGTTCTTTTGCCGTCTCAAAGTTAAACCACTGCATGTATTCGGGATGATTGGAAATCTCATCCAACGTCATACCCACAAACTGCGGCACCTCGATCTGTTCGGAATCGTTGTTAAAGAATTTGTCACCCAACACGGTAAACACGAAAATGACCGCAATAAGCAAGAACGCACCGATCATGGCACACAGGACCGGAATGACGGGGAACGGCTTCTTGCCTTCGACTTCGTCCTGCTCCTCTTCCGTATGCGCACGGCCCGACGACTTTACGGGTTCGGTACCGCGCACCTTGCTGATGGTATCCATATATCGCGTGGGACTTTCATCCACGAAATATTTATATTCAAAATGAATGCTGGGATTCTTCTTGAACTCGTCAAAGTCATAAAGCATTTCCGCCGCAGACTGATACCGCTTGGAGGTATCCTTTTGCATCGCCTTAATGGTGATGTCCTCTAAGCCCTCGGGGATCGCCGCGTTGACTTGGCGAGGAGGTTGTGCCTCCGACTGCATCTGCATGATGGCTACTGAAACCGCACTGTCCGCATCAAAGGGAAGCTTACCGGTCAGCATCTCGTACAGCATCACACCGACGGAATAAATGTCCGCCTTTTCGTCGGTGATCTCACCGCGCGCCTGCTCAGGGCTGATGTAATGCACCGAGCCGATCGCCTTGTCGGTAGAACGTGTAGCACGTATATCTTGGCGGGAGAAGCGCGCAATACCGAAATCAGCAACCTTGATGGTGCCGTCCGGAAGCAGCATTATGTTCTGCGGCTTGATATCGCGATGAACAATGCCTTTATCATGCGCATGCTGCAGCGCACGCAAGATCTGCACCGTGAAGTGTACCGCTTCTTTCCACTTAAACTCTGCTTGGCCCTCAATGTACTCTTTCAGGGTGATGCCGTCCACATATTCCATGACGATGTACTGCATTCTGTCCCCAAAACTGACGTCGTACACTTTAACGATATTGGGATGAGACAGGATGGCAATCGCCTTCGACTCGTTTTTAAAGCGGCGGGTAAATTCCTCGTTCTGAAGATATTCCTCTTTCAGGATCTTGACAGCAACGATACGGTTATCGATGTTATCATAGGCCTTGTATACATACGCCATCCCACCGACACCGATGATCTCCTTGATCTCATAGCGTCCGTCTAAACGCTTTCCAACATACTTATCCATCATCAATCCTCCTGCGCCTTTTCCTGTCTTGTAATCGCAACGACCGTAATATTGTCACTGCCGCCCGCTAAATTCGCCGTATTGATGAGTTTTTGAGGCACCTCTTCAAACGGGAACGTACGGATAAGCGATTGCAACGTATCCGGTTCAACCATATTGGAAAGACCGTCCGTGCAGATCAACACCGTACCGTCCTCCGGGAAAGGGAGAACGGTGAAATCACATCGGGCATCCTCTTCCACACCAAGCGCGCGAGTGAGGAAATGTTTTTGCGGGTGAAAGCGCGCTTGATCGGCCGTGATCTGTCCCTTTTCCACCATATCCTGAACGACCGAATGGTCGCGGGTAATCTGCTGAATGTCCGTGTGCGTCACCAAATACGCGCGGCTGTCACCAACATGAGCGATACACACATCTCGGTCATTGGCAATCACTGCCACGACCGTCGTACCCATGCCCCGCAACGATTCGTCCTCCACAGCCGCCTCAAAAACCTCCTGATTGGCAGCCGAGATCGCCGATTCCAACAAGCGCCGTACCACGGCGGGGGTGGCATTTTCACGGTATTCATCCACGATATGCTCGGCAATGCAACGCATTGCAACCGCACTGGCAATGTTACCGCCGTTTGCACCGCCCATACCGTCACAGACAACGGCAAAGGCTGTACCTGCGGTAAGCATGCCACAGACATACGCATCCTGGTTGCTGGGGCGAACTCGACCCGCATGAGATGCACCTAACGTCCGCATGGCGATTCCTCCTCTCTCTTCTGGCGGCGGAGCTGACCACAGGATGCGTTAATATCCGCACCCAACGTGCGTCGAACCGTGACGGTCAACCCACGCTGCTCCAAAATACGGGAAAACTGTTTTAGTCGCTCACCGGTACTGCGCCGATGCTCCTTGCCCTTGACCTCGTTTGCCGGAATCAAATTCACGTGGCAAAGTATACCGCGCAACCGTTTTGCGAGTTCCTCGGCACACGCATCACTGTCGTTGACACCGTGGATCATCGCATATTCGAAGGAGATCCGTCGACCGGTGGTTTCCGCATAACGACGGCACGCCTCCAAGAGATCCTCCACCGGATAGCGGCGATTGATCGGCATCAACTGCGATCGGATCACGTTGTTCGGTGCATGGAGGGATACCGACAGTGTCAACTGCAGATTCTCCTCCATCAACCGATATATCTGATCTACCAAGCCGCAAGTGGACAGGGATACGTGCCGCATCCCAATATGAACACCACTCGGCTCGGAGAGCATTCTTAAAAAACGCAGAACATTGTCATAGTTGTCGAGCGGCTCACCCATCCCCATCAGCACCACCGACGATACGCGGATACCACGATCGCGCTGGGCGGTTTCGATTTGAGCGAGCATTTCCGCCGCCGACAGATTGCGAGACAGCCCGCCCATACCTGTCGCACAGAACGAGCAACCCATACGGCAACCGACCTGCGTCGACAAGCACTGCGACCATCCGTGATGATAACTCATCAGCACCGACTCCACCGTTTCACCGTCGGACAGTCGGAATAGGTATTTGGTGGTTTCGTCAAGTCGTGATTTCCA
Organism: Acutalibacteraceae bacterium; assembly: GCA_045649625.1. Taxonomy (GTDB): domain Bacteria; phylum Bacillota; class Clostridia; order Oscillospirales; family Acutalibacteraceae; genus RGIG3009. The sequence goes on along the minus strand of JAZRQG010000115.1, from coordinate 5,501 downwards.
TTTTTGCAGGATCGTCACGCCGGGAATAAAAAATTCCGTTTTTAACTGTTCGCGCAGGGCAAGGGGCAAATTGGTCATATCCTCGAACGAGGTACAACCGTTTGCCAACCACTGTGCGATCTGTTTACCGCGAAATGCGGGATGCCCCAGTGCAACGATGCGTTCCGTGATCTGTTCGGTTGTAAGGGATTTTAAGTCCTCCGACATCGGACAGACACCTCATTTTTTCTCAAAACCGGCGATAAAGAAACCGTCGGTCTTATGGATATGCGGGAACAGGGTAAGGATATGCGAGGGCGCTGCCCCCGCCGCCTCAAAGCAAGCCTTCAGTGGCAGAACACGCGGCGAAAATTCCGCGTGTTCGCTCAAAAACCGCTCCACGATCTGCTCGTTCTCCGCGGGATTAAGCGTACAAGTGGAATATTGCAACACACCGCCCGCTTTCAAAAGCTCGGCACTGCGTTCCAAAATGGCATACTGCAGCGCGGGCAGTTCCTTTAACTCGTCAAGTGATTTATAGCGGATCTCGGGTTTACGGCGGATCACGCCGAGTCCCGAGCAGGGCACGTCACAGATCACGCGATCAAACTTCCCCTTTAGCGGTTCGGGGCACGGAATCGATGCATCACGCACCGCCGTGTCCACTATCGTGATGCCCAGCTGTGCCGCACGGCGTTCGATGGTTTCACATTTGTGAGGATACACATCACACGAAAGAAGTCTACCGCTATTTTGCATATACTGTGCGGTGGTAAAACTTTTCCCGCCGGGTGCCGCACAAACATCAGCAACAGACTCTCCGGGCTGTGCATCCAAGGCAAGGCACGCATATTGCGAGGCCTTATCCTGATAATAATAACAGTTTTTGTCCATTAATTCAAGTTTATTTCCCAAATACGCGCATTTTAACTCAAAACAGTGCGACACATCCGCGTGAATTTGGTAACTTACGCCGACATTTTCTAGCGTTTTTCCAAATTCTTCATCGGTGGTGCACAAGGTGTTCACGCGCACGTACGATTCGGGCACGTCGTTGATCGAGCCAACCAATGCTCGCATCTGTTCCTCACCGTACGCCTCACGCCAAAACGCGATCAGTTCCGTCGGGCAGGAATGGGTGATGGATAACGCGGTATCCCCCGCCGGCAGATTGGCAAACAGCGTATCGCGGCGGCGCAGTATACCGCGCAGCACACCGTTGACAAAGCCGGAGGCATTTCCTTGCTTTAGGCGCCGCACACCTGAAACGGCTTCGTTCACCGCCGCAGACGGCGGGATCTTGTCCATGTACAAGAGCTGATACACCGCCACACGCAGTGTTTCCAGTACCAGCGGGTGCACCTTGCGCAATGGCACGGAGGACGCTTGTTCCAACACGTAGTCGATGGTAAGACGCCGCTCGATCACACCGTAAAACAGGCGTGAGGCAAACGCACGGTCTTTTTCGGACAGTTCTCCCGTTTTGAGAAGCTCGTCCAGCACGATATTGGAATAGCATTTTTCCCGATGCAACGTGCAAAGTGCTTTGACAACGGCAATACGAGCATCAGCCATGCATTACTCCTCCGAAAAATGGGTGTTTAACGGAATCGGATGACCGCGGAAGAAATCCTCCGCCGCCATACGTTTACCACCCTCACCTTGTACTTCTAACAAAATCAGTGACGTCCCCTTGCCGCAGGATACCGTAAAGGGCGCGGTACCGATCACCGTATTCGGCTTTTCTTCGCACGGTCCACCCACACGTGTGCGGTGAATTTTCAGTATCTTGCCGCCCACTTTGGCGGTGGCGGTTGGCCACGGATTTAACCCGCGCACTTGATTATGCAACTCTGCCGCCGATTTTGTGAAATCCAGTGCGCACAGGCTTTTATCCAACATCGGGGCATAATTACTCTCCCCCGTTTGCGGTGAACGTACCAGCGTACCGTTTTCCAGTGCTTTGAGGGTATCGGACAACAACGCGGCGCCCTGCACCGACAACGCATCGTGCAACTCGCCCGCCGTCATATCTTCCAAAATGGCACAGGTTGATTTCATCAGCATATCACCGGTATCCAATCCTGCATCCATATACATCGTCGTCACACCTGACTCCCGCTCACCGTTGAGCACCGCCCATTGAATGGGGGCAGCACCGCGATACCGGGGCAGTAGCGAGGCGTGCACATTGATACAGCCGTACGGCGGCATATCCAGCACCGCTTTCGGCAAAATCTTGCCATATGCCACCACGACGATCACATCCGGCTGATAGCGGCGCAGTTCCTCCTGAACCGCCTCGTCTTTTAAGGTTGTGGGCTGAAACACGGGAATCCCGTGTTCGAGCGCACACGCTTTCACCGGCGGCGGCATCATCTTTTGCCCTCTGCCGCGCGGCTTATCACCTTGGGTGACAACAAGAGAAACGGTGTGGCCGTCCTCTATCACTTTTTCAAAACAGGGAACCGCAAATTCCGGCGTCCCCATAAAAATCACGTTCATTTTGATTCTCCCACCCGATCTAAAAATACAATACCGTCCAAATGATCGGTTTCGTGGCAGATACAACGCGCCATCAGATCCTCACCCGTCATGATAAACCATTTGCCGTTTCTGTCCTGCGCTTTAAACTTGACGCGTTTCGGGCGGGTGACGTCATCCCACTGATTCGGGAATGACAAACATCCTTCTTGTCCTGTCTGTTTGCCGTGCGTGCTGAGTATTTCGGGATTGATGGCTTCAATTACACCGTCGCCGAGGTCCATCACGAACACCCGCCGCAACACACCGACCTGCGGGCCGGCCAAACCGACACCCTCTGCTTTATGCATGGTATCCGCCATATCGTCAAGCAACTGCCACAGCCGCTCGTTGAACTCGGTCACGGGACGGCAAACCTTGCGCAAAGCAGGGTCATCATTTTTGAGAATGTTGCGAATAGCCATTGTAAAATTCTCCTTTACAAAATCGTTGCGGGATTGATGTCGGCATACGCTGTGACACCCTTGTTTTCCGGCAGAGAAGCAAACGTTCGAAGCAACTCTGCGATCAAGGTGCGTGTGACCGTATTGTTGGTAAGCTTGACAATCAGTTTATAGCGGTATTTTCCCGCCACGCGTGCTACCGCCGCCGGAGTGGGATCCAGTGCAATCAGCGGTATCCCCTCGTAATCGGGATGCGAGGCTATCTGCCGCAACAGCGCTAAAAATCGCGTGGCAGCGGCCTTGACCGCTTTTTCATCCGTTCCGACGAAACCGAATAGTCCAATATCGGCAAACGGCGGATATTTCATCAACTTACGGGCGGCGATCTCCACCTCATAAAAAGCGGGATACTCTTGTTTCGATGACAAATCAATCACATAGTGCTCCGGCGCGGTTGTCTGAATGATGGCTTTGCCCGGCGTATCGCGACGGCCTGCCCGCCCAATTACCTGCGTGAGCAAAGAAAACGCCGTTTCAAACGAACGGTAATCCTCGGCATACAATGCCTGATCCGCCGAAAGCACACCGACAAGGGACACGTTCGGAAAATCCAGTCCTTTTGCCACCATCTGGGTACCGATCATTACGTCATACTCACCTGCGGCGAAAGCGCGGAATTTCTCCTCGTATGCAAAGCGTGACATCGTGCTGTCAGCATCCATACGCAAAATCCGAACAGAGGGAAATAACTGTGCAAGTTCCTCCTCTACCCGCTGCGTACCCATACCGGAATACCGCACCTTATCCGAGCCGCAGTCGGGACAACGCACCATGGGTGGCTGCGTATGACCGCAATAGTGACACATCAGTTTGCCGCTTGCGCGGTGATAGGTCAGCGAAATACTGCAAGACGGGCAGGTCATGATTTTGCCGCAAGAACGGCAGGAAAGAAACGTATGATACCCGCGACGGTTGAGCAGTAAAATCGCTTGCTTTCTCTGCTCAAAGCAGGCCGTCAGCTCGTCCTTTAGCGTTTCACTGAACAGCGACAGTCCGGATTCCTCACGCATGTCGACCACCTGCACCTGTGGAAGTAACGCCTCTCCGTAACGACCTTTGATGGTGTGCAAGGAATAGCGACCGCTAATGGCGGCCTGATAGCTTTCCACACTGGGTGTCGCAGAGGTCAGCAATAACAGCGTTTTATGATAGTTACAACGAAATTTGGCAACATCCCGCGCATGATATCGCGGAGTGCTTTCAGATTTATAGGTATGCTCCTGCTCCTCGTCTATGATGATAACACCAAGGCGCGACAGCGGCGCAAAGACCGCCGAGCGGGTACCGACAACGATATCCGCTTCTCCCCGTCGAATACGCTTCCATTCATCCATGCGCTCACCGACCGACAAACCGCTGTGCAACACAGCAACACGGTTGCCGTATCGACGCAAAAACAGTTCCATCGTCTGCGGGGTGAGCGAAATTTCGGGGACCAACACCAACGCCTGCTTACCGTCAGCAACGACCGTATCAATCAGTTTGATGTACACCTGCGTTTTGCCGCTTCCGGTAACGCCGTACAAGAGTGCACAGGCGGCATCCGACTGTTCATAACGGGCTTTGAGCCCCTCAAAGGCGGTCTGTTGCTCCGCGTTAAGTGTAATCGTTTCCGGACGCGGCGACAGCGCGGCGAACGGCGAACGAAGGATCTCCTGTTCGTAACATTCCACCAGTTGTTTTTTCTCCAAAGCCGACAAAACGGCACCGGTCACACCGGCGAGATAGCACAGCTCCTTAACGGATGCTGTACCGACCTCCTCCAGCAGGGCCAATACCGATCGTTGTTTGGGGCTGACACGCCTCTCACGCATCGCCGTTTCCAGTTCTTTCGGCGGCACGCTGAGCCGCGCCATACGGCGGGTGGCATCCCCCGTGCGGCGGGACGCATCCTCACCGCGGGTAAACCATCCTTTTTTCACCATCCGCTCGGGCAGCTTATCGTCATTCGCGAGTCCCGCACAGTCGAGCAACTTATCGCCCGCAATACCGTCGGGGGAACGCGCCAACATTGTACACGCCAGCGCGTACAACGCCGCTTCGTCGGATGACATGGCTTGTTTTTCTTGTTCGGGAAGCGGCTGTACCGGACGGTATATCGGTTTAACGTTCCAGTATAAGCCTGTCGGCAGCATAGCGCGTACCGCATCAAATACCGTGCAAAAGGTACGTTCCTTCATCCATCGCGTGAGTGACATCAATTCGTCATCCAGCAACGGCTGTTCGTCCAGCACTGCCATCACCGGTTTGAGCGTTTCTGCTTGTTCCGATGTGACGTGTTCCGTTTCCATAACGATACCCTGCCGGAAACGGTTGCCTTTCCCAAACGGCACCAACACGCGGCACCCCGTCACAAGTTCCGACAGGTCCGGTGTGACGCGGTAACTGTACAGCTTATCAAAATGAAACGCCGTCTGTTCCACTGCTACTTTTACCACAGCGGTCTGCGTCATACCGACTCCTCCCTAATGGTTGCTATTGTAAAATTAGTCGTTGGAAGCGACCATTTTATAATCGCCCTCGGTAAAATCCAGG
>JAZRQG010000114.1:0-2442 GCA_045649625.1 Acutalibacteraceae bacterium | reverse complement strand
CGATACAGTGCCAAGCAAGCCTGTACACCGATACGGCATACGTGCGAGCCGTGCTTGACGGTGCCGTGACGGCCGTGCATGCTGTAGCGTACGGGATCGGCTTTCGGATAATACGAATCGGTTTGATAAAGATAGTCTTTGCCGATGCGCAAGGCGATTGAGCGCCGCCGCTGGCCGGACAGGCAGACCGCAATATGATACCGTGGTGCACCGATACACAGTGCGGCAAGTCGGAGACCCTCCAACACGTGCTCGGCATGGTCGCGCAGGACAGCCCAAGCACTGGAAGCATAGGGCTCGATCTCAATGCCGTCTGCTGCCAAAAAATCACAGTCGGTTTCTTGCCATTCGCGCAACTTTAAAATCAGTGGAACACCGTCCAATTCATCGATGACGTCTAATCGTTCCGCGGTTTCGAGAATTAGCTCGGGGGTGATGGTCTCCGGAAGCAATACCGGCACCTCCGGTGCGGGAACATCGGGTACGCAATCAATGACGGCGCAGTTAAGGGTACCATACAAGGGGTGCTGAATCACCCGTTCACCACTGACTGCGCCCATGACGCTGGAACAGACCGTGGCGAGAGGATCCTCCTCAATCACCGCCAAGGGGGTGCCCTTGTTGACGGTATCATATAATGAAACGGCGGGAACTACCGAAGCTTCGGTGGCAAAGGAAAAGGGGAGAATGACCTGAGAAATGTCTGTCAACTTGGCTGTCGGTTGTGAAATGGCGGGTTCCTTATGAAACAACAACCGAATCCCATGTCGAGAAAGCATATTGTCACACCCTTTCTGAAGATTCAAAAGAATTCCAAAATTTAACCTCTTGCAAAGAGCCTGTACCGTTAATATGATAATAGTATACTCTTTGAAAAAGGAGGAACTTGCGATGAAAATAGAACCGCTGAGTAGCGGTGATTTACGGATATGGATGACCGATGACGAGCTGTGCCGATGGGGGCTGAGATTGGACGAAATGAAAGTGGGGACGCCCGCAACCAACTGCGCCATACGGCGACTGCTCGGTGTTGCCAGACAGCGTCAGCCGTTTTACAGCAACGGCAGTGTACTGGTAGAAGCTCTTCCTCTTGAGGGAGGCTGCTTGTTTTTGTTCAGCACTCCCGACCGTTGTGCTCCGACAGCTGCCTTGCCGCAGGTGTATGCGCTCGATTCGGCGGAAGCGGTGTTGCAGTTCGGAGAACGGTTGTCCGCTAACCGGCAGGACAGCCTGCCACCCGCCTCGTTGTATCAGTTGGGAGACGGGTATGTGCTGATCCTCTATGTGGGGCTGGGTACGGCAGGCGGTTGCCGCCGTCTGTTACAGGAATTCGGTCGCTGTACGGGCGAAGGGTATGTTGCCGCCGCCTACATAGAAGAACACAGCCGGCCGATTACGGTCGGGAATGCACTGCAACGTCTGTGCACAGCGTATGGATCTCCGCCACTAACGCTTTAGCGTCGGCCGCGTTAAAGAGGGCACTGCCCACCACGGCAATGTCCGCGCCCGCTTGAGCGGCGATGGGTGCCGTAGCAGCACCAATGCCGCCGTCCACCTGCAACTGTACGGATAAGCCGCGTCGGTCGATCTCCGAACGTAGTTCGCGTACTTTTGGCATCATATCGGCCATAAAGGACTGTCCGCCGAAACCGGGCTCGACAGTCATCACGAGAATCATATCGACTTTATCCAGATACGGAAACACTGCACTTGCGGGTGTTTTCGGCTTGATGGTCAGTGCCGCTTTTTTGCCGAGCGCACGGATCTTAGAAAGCGTTTCGGCAATCGGTGCGGCGCTTTCCACATGGAAATTGATGAGATCCGCGCCGGCTTTGGCAAACGCTTCAATGAGACGGTCGGGATATTCCATCATCAGATGCACGTCAAAAAACATATCCGAGATCGGACGCAGACGCGCAATGACCGGCGGACCGAAACTTAAGTTCGGAACGAATACACCGTCCATCACGTCCAGGTGCACCATATCGGCCCCGCTGTGCTTGACAAAGTCGAGTTCCCGTTCCATGTGTGCGAAATCACAGGTAAGGATTGAGGGGGATACCAGCATAAACAGCCTCTTTTCCGCCTAAATAGGCATAGGAATACAAATACAGTTTACCTTATTTTTTCAAAAAGGTCAATAACCTACCAAAAAGCACCTGACAGCGCGCTGTCAGTTGCTTTTGTTGTAAACGAAAACCACGCGATAGTCGCGTGGTTGGATAAAGCTTTAGCGATGAACAGTAATTGTAGAAATGAAATGTAAACGCAGAAATTGATTTATGCCTTACCTCCCTCTGATGAGGGAGGTGGATTTTTGCCGTAAGGCAAAAAGACGGAGGGAGAGAAAACGAATGACTACCCCTCAGTCGGCTCCCGCCGACAGCGTCTCGCTGCGGCTCGGTCCACCCGCGGTTCTGACAGTCCACCGGACTGTCATTC
>JAZRQG010000113.1:0-8108 GCA_045649625.1 Acutalibacteraceae bacterium | reverse complement strand
TTCATCACCGACTGCTGACTTTTCCATATATCCCCCGTTTCCCGACAACGCACAGTAGGCGTTGTCCGTTTTAGGAGTGAAAATGATGATGGCATTGCAAAAGCGGATTTCCCGCGTATCTACATTGCCGCTGCTTGCCTTGCGTGGCTTAGTGGTTTTTCCCAACACTACCGTTCAGTTTGAGGTGGGTCGTGAAAAATCCGTTCAAGCCTTGCAGGAAGCCGTGAATACCGACCAGTGCATTTTTTTGGTCACCCAACAAAATACGGAGGACGAAGATCCGACTCCCGAAGCCTTGTGCAAAACCGGTGTAGTCGTTCGGTTGCAGCAAGTGTTGCGCATGCCGTCTGACACGGTTCGTGTAAAGGTGGAGGCCTTGTATCGCGCACGTGTGCGCAGTTTCGCACAAACCGCACCGTTTATGGTTGCAGAGGTTCGAGAATGTCTTACGCGGCCCATGGCGGATAAGGACGAAGAAACTGCCTTTTTCCGTAAATGCCGTGACTATTTTCATCAGTACATAGAGCTGAGCCCCGAAGTTCCCGACAATGCTGTCAGTGAGCTGATGATGGTGCGGGATAATGGTATATTTGCTGATCGCATCGCGGATATTTTACCTGCTACCGCAGAGAATAAGCAAAAGATCTTGGACGCCTTATCGCTGGAAAAACGCTTTGAAGAATTGCTGCGTATTCTTGCCGATGAGGTACGGATTGCCGAATTGGAGCGCGGTATTGAGCGTCAGGTGCAGTCTGCAATCGATAAAAATCAGCGGGATTATTATTTGCACGAGCAGATGCGCGTCATCGCTTCCGAACTGGGAGAAGAAGACGATCCTGCCGGCGAAGCGGGCGAGTTGCGCGAAAAGATCAAGGCACTTGCCCTGTCTGCGGAGATTGAAGAAAAGCTGCTCAAGGAATGCAACAAACTGGCAAAAATGCCATTTGGATCGCACGAGGCGACGGTGGTTCGCAACTACTTGGATACCTGTTTGGGCCTTCCATGGCATACACACTCGGAAGAGATCTTGGATATTTCCCGCGCACGAGAGATCCTTGACCGTGATCATTACGGTTTGGAAAAGGTCAAAGAGCGCATTTTAGAGGTGCTGGCTGTCCGTCGCCTTACCGGTGGTACAAAGGGGCAGGTTATTTGTCTGGTTGGACCACCCGGTGTCGGCAAGACTTCCATTGCACGGTCGATTGCCGAAGCACTCGGGCGTGTTTACGTGCGCGTATCGCTTGGCGGTGTGCGGGATGAATCCGATATTCGCGGTCATCGTCGTACCTACATCGGTTCGATGCCCGGCCGCATCATCCGCGCAATTGAAAAGGCGAAGACTTCCAATCCGCTTGTATTGCTCGATGAGATTGATAAGTTAGGAAACAGCTATAATGGAGATCCGTCCTCTGCTTTATTAGAGGTCTTGGATACTGAGCAGAACAACGCGTTTGTGGATCATTATTTGGAAATACCGTACGATCTTTCTGAGGTGCTGTTTATCACAACCGCTAACAACGCGGAGAACATCCCGGAACCGCTGTTTGATCGTATGGACGTGATCACACTATCCAGCTACACGGCGGAAGAAAAATTCCACATTGCGCGCAACCACTTGATCAAAAAGCAACTGAAACAAAACGGGTTGGATGCCCACCGCCTGCGTATCAGTGACGGCGCTTTGCGTTTAATGATTGACGGCTATACCCGCGAGGGAGGCGTGCGTAACCTGGAACGTTCGATTGCAAAAATTTGCCGTAAGCGGGCACAAGAACTTGTTTCTGAAACGCCCTGCAAGGTGACCGTGAGCGAGAAATTGTTGGCAGACTATTTAGGCCCCCGCCGCTTTAAGGAAGAAACACGTACCGCTGTGGATGAAGTTGGTGTTGTTAACGGCCTTGCCTGGACGGCAGTGGGCGGGGAAACCATGCCTGTCGAAGTGGCGGTTTTAGATGGTACAGGCAAGCTTGAGCTTACCGGCTCACTCGGTGACGTGATGAAAGAATCCGCCAAAGCGGCGATCAGTTACGTGCGTTCTCGTGCCGATCGTTGGAATATTGCCGACGATTTTTACAAGACAAAAGATATTCATATTCACGTACCGGAGGGTGCTGTGCCGAAGGATGGTCCTTCTGCCGGCGTGACCATGGCAACGGCTATGGTATCGGCATTAACAGGAATCCCGGTGCGCCACGATGTGGCGATGACCGGTGAGATTTCATTGCGCGGCAGAGTGCTGCCAATCGGCGGTCTCAAGGAAAAAACGATGGCAGCCTACCGTCATCACATGAAAACGGTGGTTATCCCGCAGGACAACGAGCCGGATCTCTCAGAGGTGGATGAGGTGGTTAAAAATAACATTCGTTTTGTGACCGCTCGCACGATGGATACGGTGATTGAAACCGCATTGATGATGTAAAGAGAAAGAGGGGCGAGCGTTATAAAAATCGAATCCGCTGTTTTTGAAACCTCTGCCGGTGTTTCCGGTCAGTTGATAGCTTCCACGTTGCCGGAAATTGCTTTTTCAGGCCGTTCCAACGTGGGGAAGTCCTCTCTGATTAACAAACTTCTCAACCGCAAATCCTTAGCACGCACGAGTGCGACTCCCGGCAAAACCGCGACCATCAATTTTTATAAACTGGATACCATGCGCCTCGTCGATCTTCCCGGATACGGGTATGCCAAATTGTCCAATGCGGAAAAACAGCGTTTCAGCCAAACGATTGAGCATTATTTTGACGACGATCGCGACCTGAGGCTCGTTCTGCAGTTGATCGATATGCGCCATCCGCCGACCGCCAATGATTTTCAAATGTTGGAGTATCTGGTGCAATGTGAGATTCCGTTTGTCATCGTGTTAACTAAGTCGGATAAGTTGAATAAAACAGAGCGCGAAAAACGAATGGAAGCCTTGCGGACAGAACTTGAGGATTTTGAAGGAGTAGAATGTATTCCGTTTTCCGCAGTAAACGGCGAGGGTGTGGATGCCCTGCGTGCCATCTTAGATGAGGTGACAAGCGAGCCGTAAACGGTTATAATTATCTATCATTTCATCTTTCATAAGTCGTGTATTATCCGTGTAACGGGATATACTATTAACGACTTCAAATAAAGGAGGGAGTTATGATGGATATGAACAATTGTCAGGCTAACAAGTCAATTCATTGCTCGGTGGAGCAGTGCCGTTATCACTGCGGTAACGATAACTACTGCTCGCTGAACGCGATTCAGGTGGGTACGCACGAGAAGGATCCTACCGTCTGCCAGTGTGTTGACCGCCAGTCTTTGGAAAAAAAAAAAACAGGCGCAAAAAAGCCGCCACAGGAGTCGTGTGACGGCTTTTGCTATGTGTTTAGTTTTCGGCGACTAATTCTTTCATTGTATAATATCCTGCCGGTTTACCAACCAAAAAGAGGGCGGCGTTAATAGCGCCGTTGGCAAATACGCCGCGGGAAGTAGCGGAATGGGAGAGGGTGATACATTCCTCGTGTCCTGCAAACAATACGTCGTGCTCACCGACGATCGTACCGCCACGGATAGAGCTGAAACCAATCTCATGCGCCTCACGTTTCTGACGAACCGCGTGACGGTCAAAGATGTACGCGGGGGAGTAGGGAAGCCCCTCTTTGACGGCATCTGCCAACATCAGGGCTGTGCCGGATGGTGCGTCGATCTTTTGATTATGATGTTTTTCAATGATTTCCACGTCAAACGACGTTCCAAGTACCGCTGCCGCTTTCTTTGCCAACTCCGCGAGCAGGCTGATGCCAAGCGACATATTGGCGCTGGAAAAAACGGCCGTTTGCGAAGCGGCACTGTGAACATCTGCTAATTGCTTGTCAGAAAGACCGGTCGTGGCGATCACGATGGGAAGCGCGTGTGCTGCGGCATAAGCAAGCACGCCGTCCAACATGGCGGGATGCGAGAAATCAATAATCACATCGGCCGCAACGTCACACTGCGTAGGTTGTGCGTATACCGGATAGGTGACCGATTCGGTGTTGATGTCGAAACCGGCGACGATTTCGACATCATTACGGGCAGCGACGCATTGGGTAATCATTTTTCCCATTCTTCCGTTACAACCGGAAAGGATAATACGAGTCATAGTAAACTCCTTTAGATCAAGTGATAGCGGTTCAAGACGTCTGTCATGTTTTGTTTCATGGCATCGGTCATGCTGTAAAGCGGCAAGCGACAGTCACCGACCGCCAGCCCCATTTGATTCATCGCCTCTTTGACGGGAATCGGGTTAACATCCATGAACAGTGCGTTGGCAAGTTCCAGGTATTTCAACTGTAACTCCAATGATGACTGCACGTTTCCGTCAAACCACGCCGCGCAGATGTCATGTGTTTCCTGTGGTAAGACGTTGGATAGCACCGAAATAACACCTTTTCCGCCGAGAGCCAGTAATGGTACGATCTGGTCATCGTTGCCGGAATAGAGGGGAATATCGCATAAAGCGGCAATTTCTGCTGTTTCCGACATGTTACCGTTTGCCTGCTTTAAGCCGACAATATTTGGAATCTTGGCCAGCTCCGCGACCGTTTTCGGTTGCAGATTTACCCCCGTGCGTGACGGCACATTATACAAGATAATCGGCAGATCCACCGAAGCGGCAATCTTGCTATAATGCGCGATCAGACCGCGTTGAGAGGTCTTGTTGTAATAGGGGGTCACCAACAACAACCCATCTGCGCCCATGGCCTTTGCTTCGCGGGACATGTAAATGCAGTGATCGGTGTTGTTGGAGCCAGTACCGGCGATCATCGGTACGCGACCGTTGGTTTGCTCGATCGCAACCTCGAAGGCGTGCAGATGCTCGTCGTCTTCTAATGTGGGGGCCTCTCCGGTGGTGCCGACAGAAATGATGGCATCGGTTCCGTGTGTGATCTGATACTCGATCAACTCACGGTACTTCTCGTAATTGACACGTCCATCCTTGTGCATCGGGGTAACCAGTGCTACACCGGCGCCGGTAAAAAGTACGGGTTTACTCATGCACAGCCCTCCTGTTTTAAAATAATGTTATTTGTCCATATACCCTTCTGCGCAGAGCAGTTCAGCAAGCAGGACAGCACCGCCGGCAGCACCGCGCAGGGTGTTGTGGGATAAGCCAACAAACTTGTAATCGTACTGTGAATCTTCGCGCAGACGGCCCAAGGAGACTGCCATGCCACCCTCTAAACCGCGATGTAGATTGGCTTGGGGCATGTTATCCTCTTCAAAATAGTGCAGGAATTGCTTGGGTGCGCTCGGAAGATCGAGATCCTGCGGACGTCCCTTAAAGGATTGCCAAGTTTCGATGATTTCTTCCATGGAAGGCTTGTTCTCAAAGCTGCAGAACACAGCGGCGAAGTGACCGTCGGATACCGGAACACGCAAGCATTGCGCCGTGATTTCGGGAGTGGTCGCGTTGACAATTACACCGTCTTCAACTTTACCCCAAATTTTGAGCGGTTCTTTCTCGGACTTTTCTTCCTCGCCGCCAATATAGGGGATCACGTTATCCACCATTTCGGGCCAACGTTCAAAGGTCTTGCCGGCACCGGAAATTGCCTGATAAGTGCAAACCAGTGATTTGGTAATACCCCACTTAGACAGCGGGAACAGGGCCGGTACGTAGCTTTGCAGCGAGCAGTTGGATTTGACGGCGATGAAGCCGCGCTTGGTGCCCAAGCGCTTGCGCTGAGAAGCGATGACCTCCATGTGGGAATCGTTAAGCTCGGGGATGATCATCGGAACGTCCGCCGTGCCGCGATGTGCACTGTTGTTGGAAACAACGGGGCATTCTGCTTTTGCGTACGTTTCTTCCAATGCGCGGATCTGGTCTTTCGGCATATCCACGGCACAGAAGACAAAATCGGCTTTGGCGGCGACCTCTTCCACATTTGCGGCGTCGTACACCATCATGTTTTCCAATTTTTCCGGCATCGGAACGGTCATAGCCCAACGGCTGCCGATGGCTTCTTTATATGTCTTGCCGGCGGAACGAGGGCTTGCCGCGAGGACGGAAACCTCAAACCACGGGTGATCTGCGAGCAAGGTCGCAAAACGCTGACCGACCATACCGGTACAGCCGATAATACCTACTTTGTATGTTTTCATATAGGATTTCCTTTCTTTCTTACCTACTGTTTGGAAATGAGTGATAAAACTTGACTTTTTCCGGCTACTATTGTACCATTAAGTATCCGGTATGTCAATAAATTCAGTGGAGAGAAACCATGAAACGACAAGACTTTTTTTACCATTTGCCGGAGGAGCTGATCGCACAAGAGCCGATCGAACCTCGTGATCATTCGCGTATGCTGGTGTTGGACCGTAGAGCAGGTACGCGAACCAATCGGCATTTTTTTGATATTGTGGACTATTTACAGGCAGGCGACTGCTTGATCCTTAACGATAGCCGCGTGCTTCCCGCACGGCTATACGGTCATCGCGAACCGACCGGCGGCGCTGTCGAGCTGTTATTGTTGACAGCGAAAGGCGCCGATGTGTGGGAGGTGCTTGCAGGCCCCGGACGAAAAGCGCGCCCGGGTGACGTGTTGACCTTTGCGGATGGTTTGCTCAAAGCGGAAGTTTTGGAAGTGACAGCCGACGGAAACCGATTGGTGAAATTCCGCTACGAGGGTAATTTCTATGAGATTTTGGAGCGCATCGGTCAAATGCCGCTTCCGCATTATATTACGCACGAGCTCAAGGATAAAGAACGGTATCAAACGGTATATTCCAAGAATCTCGGTTCCGCTGCGGCCCCCACAGCCGGTTTGCATTTTACACCGGAATTACTGGGGCGGTTGCGTGAAAAAGGGGTTAGAATCGGCTTTGTAACCTTGCACGTGGGGCTCGGTACGTTTCGGCCTGTAAAGGCAGATGACATTACGGAGCACAAAATGCATTCGGAGCATTATGAACTATCTGGGCAGACAGCGGATCTCATTAACGAAACGAAGCAAAGCGGGGGACGGGTGTTTGCTGTTGGTACCACCAGCTGCCGCACTTTGGAAAGTGTCGGAGTGGGTGAGGACGGTTTAGTTCATCCTGCAGACGGCTGGACGGACATTTTTATCTATCCCGGCTATACGTTTAAAGTTTTGGACGGACTCATTACCAACTTTCATTTACCGGAAAGCACGTTGATTATGCTGGTCAGCGCGTTTGCCGGTTATGAAACAACAATGGATACCTACCGTTATGCCGTAAACGAGCGCTATCGCTTTTTCAGCTTTGGCGATTCGATGCTCATCCTATAAAGGATGAGCAGGTAAGAAGTAAGAGGTAATAGTGAAGAGGTTAAGGTGTCGGCTACGCCGACGGATTATAAAAATTCTTTTCACATATCGCGTAAACTTGGATGCTTGGATGATGATTCTGTAAGGAGAGAGTATGAAGATCATAAAAACCTGCGGCGCGGCGCGCCGCGGTGAATTTGAAACCCCGCACGGGACGGTACAGACACCTGCGTTTATGAACGTTGCAACTTGTGGTGCCATCAAAGGTGCCGTTTCTGCGTACGATCTTAAGGATATCAAGTGTCAGGTGCAGTTGTGCAACACCTATCATTTGCACTTGCGTCCCGGTGACGAACTGGTTCACGAATTGGGCGGCCTGCATAAGTTTACCGGTTGGCAAGGTCCGATTTTGACCGACAGTGGCGGATTTCAAGTGTTTTCGCTTGCCAATCTGCGCAAGATCGAAGAAGAAGGGGTTACCTTTTCTTCTCATATCGATGGACGGCGCTTGTTCATCGGTCCCGAGGAAAGCATGCGCATCCAATCCAATCTTGCCTCCACCATTGCGATGGCATTCGACGAGTGTGTGGAAAACCCGGCTAAGTACGACTATTCTGCTCGCTCCTGCGAGCGCACGACACGGTGGCTTAAACGGTGTCAGGCAGAAATGGAACGGCTGAATTCTCGTCCGGAAACGATCAACAAGCAGCAAATGCTGTTTGGTATCAATCAAGGCTGTACTTTTGAGGATTTGCGTGTGGCACATATGCAGGAGATTGCGGAGTTTGACCTGGACGGTTATGCCATCGGCGGACTCGCGGTCGGTGAACCGACAGAGGATATGTACCGCATTATTGAAGCGGTAGAACC
>JAZRQG010000112.1:0-3297 GCA_045649625.1 Acutalibacteraceae bacterium | reverse complement strand
CGATCATCGAGTCGGAGGTTTTTTTATACTGTCAGATACGGACGCCATTGTTCCAGTCTTGCTTGTCCGACGCCTTGCACGTCCAGCAGGTCCTCTATACTGCGAAAGCTGCCGTATGCTTCGCGGTAGGCGATAATGCGTGCGGATAACACTTCACCGACGCCCTCCAACTGTTGCAGTTCTTCTGCGGTAGCTGTGTTGAGGTTAACGGTAAGAGCCCGCTCGGTGCTTGTGGTGGTAAGTGTTTCGGTGATAAGCGGTGTAAGCGCTAAGCGGTCACTCACCGCTGTGACAGACACCGCCACCAAAAGCACGGCCGCCATTGCCCAGACCAATAGTACACCAAACCGTTTCACCATATCACCGCCTCTTTGTATTTTACACAAATCGACAAATTTTGCAATTGAAACATTTGCATTGCGGCTTGTAAGGGTGTATAATAAAACGTTGGAGGCGATTATATGGCCACACAAGCAACAGAGGTCTATTACAAGCGTATGACGGAAACGCCGGTATCACGGCTGATCGTTATGCTCGGTATTCCGACAACGATTTCCATGCTCATCACCAACGTTTACAATATGGCCGACACGTATTTTGTCGGCACCTTGGGCGCCAGTGCACAGGGAGCAACGGGTGTGTTGTTCACCCTGCAAGCGGTCATTCAAGCGCTTTCGTTTATGCTAGGGCACGGTTCCGGCATCTTTGTATCCAAAGCACTCGCCGATAAGGACACCGACGAGGCTTCGCGGTATGCATCCTCTGCCTTTTACGTCGGCATCGCCGCGGGCACCGTGTTGGCGGTGCTGGGACTGATCTTCCTGGATCCGTTCATGCGATTACTCGGTAGCACCGATACCATCTTGCCGCACGCCAAGGACTACGGTCTGTGGGTGTTGCTTGCGTGTCCGTTTATGGTCGGTTCGCTGATTCTCAACAACAACCTGCGATACGAGGGCAAGGCGTTCTACGCCATGTTCGGTCTGACGACCGGCGGTATTCTCAATATCTTCGGAGATTATATTTTCATCGAGAAGTTCCATCTCGGCGTATTCGGTGCCGGTATGGCGACCGCCGTTTCACAAGTCATCAGTTTTATTATTCTGCTTGTCATGTATGAGCGTATGGCGCAAGGCAAACTCCGTGTGCGGTATATCAGCCGTTCGGCGGGCACGTATCTGTCAATTTGTAAGGTCGGTCTTCCCTCACTCATTCGTCAAGGCCTCACCTCGATCTCAACAGGCTTACTGAACAACCTGACCAAACCCTTTGGTGATGCCGCCATCGCCGCGATGAGCGTGGTGAATCGCTATTCGATGTTTGTGATGTGTATCGGACTGGGGATCGGCCAAGGCTTTCAACCCGTCGCTTCCTTCAACTATCAGGCCGGTGAGTATAAGCGTGTGAAAAAGGGATTGCTGTTCACGAGCGCCGTCGGCTTTGTGTGCGTGTTGTTACTCTCGACCATCGGCTTTGCCTTTGCCGAACAGATCGTGTATCTCTTCCAAAAGGATCCGGCGGTGATCACGGTCGGTGTCGTAGCTTTGCGATACGCCTCAATCGGGCTGTTGTTTTTGCCGCTTTCCATTCCTGTTAATATGTTGTATCAAAGCATCCGAAAAGCCGGCATCGCCTCGTTTTTATCCCTGCTGCGTTCCGGTTTGTATTTCATCCCGCTGCTACTTATCGGCTCCGGGCTTTGGGGGTTGACCGGTATTCAACTGGCACAACCGCTGACCGATCTACTCAACGGTCTGACTTGCATTCCCTTTATGTTGTATTTTCTTTATAAAACACCTGATAAACCATCGTAACACCGGACAACAAAAAGACACGCTACAGCGCGTCTTTTTTGTTTCTCGTGTCCGAAAAAGAACCGGTTAAAAACCGAGGATTTTCTCTAAATATCGCATTTATATAAGTATCGAACTTCTAATGTATCAGCTAGACCGCTTGGCTTAATTTTGCCATCAGATATAAAACCGGATTTTTCATAAAATCCTATTGCTCGATTATTCGCTTGTAATACCCAAAGAGAAATTTTGTTATATCCCCTACTTTTAATCTCTTTTTTCACCCAATTCATAGCCCGTTTACCAAAACCCAAACCGATATACTTCGGAGAAAGATACAAGCCAACAATTTCATAAAACGATTCTTTCAAATCATCATCTCTAGAAACCGAGATGGTAAGAAAACCAATAATCACATCATCAAGTAAAATAACATAATGTGAATCAATGTTATTTATGAGCATTTTATTCCATATCAGCAACCATCTGGCATTGTATTTATCAATAATTTCTTTTGGCACTATATCACTGTAAACAAAAGCCCAAGATTCAGCATGAATGTCGGCACAATATTTCGCATCATTTAATGTAGCAAGTCTTATATCAAAATTCATACCATCACCGCCTTTGGTTTAGTATAGCATACAGGTGGTGAAGCCGCAATAATTATTCATTGTTCATCAGCGAAGCGACTTCAATATTCATTATTCATTTGAAAATCCGTTCTCCTTTAATGAATATTGAATATTGAAAAATGAATAGTGAATAATACAAACAAAAATCCGTCCACTTTCGTGAACGGATTTTCGTTTGGTGGGCGTAAACGGACTCGAACCGCAGACCTCCTGCGTGTGAAGCAGGCGCGCTAACCAGCTGAGCTATACGCCCGTGTATTCAGCCGCCGCTGTTGCAGCGACTAATACAATGTGACAGGTACAAGACCTGTCACAAGTTATGGTGACCCGAACGGGAATCGAACCCGTGTTACCGCCGTGAAAGGGCGGTGTCTTAACCGCTTGACCATCGGGCCTGGTGGCTGTAACTGGATTCGAACCGGTGACACCGCGGGTATGAACCGCGTGCTCTAGCCAACTGAGCTATACAGCCATATGTGCGTCCCCCGCCAAGGGGACGCAGATTATTATATAGTATGCCCTATTGTTTGTCAAGTACGATTTTCAAAAAAGAAAAACTTTTTATGTCGCACGGCCAAACATCGTAATGCAGTGCATCGGGCACGCCTCGGCGCATTTGCCGCAGCCGATACATTTTCCCGGATCAATGGTTGCCAAATTGTTGACCACCTGCACGGCATCGTGTTCACATGTGCGCACACATTTGCCGCAACCGATGCAACCGACCTTGCACGCAGCGCGCGTTTTCGGTCCCTTATCGTGATTGGAGCAACGCACGACACCACGTGTGGCACCGCCGGTCATGACGATCAGTTTCCGCGGGCAAGCAGCCACGCATTTGGTACAGCCGCGACAGAGCGACGCGTCCA
>JAZRQG010000111.1:0-2316 GCA_045649625.1 Acutalibacteraceae bacterium | reverse complement strand
CTTCCACGACTACCGCCATACGCTCTTGCGATTCGCTGATCGCCAGTTCCGTGCCGTCAAGACCTTCGTATTTCTTCGGTACGGCATTGAGGTCGATTTCCAGACCGTCTGCCAGTTCGCCGATGGCAACCGACACACCGCCTGCGCCGAAGTCATTACAACGCTTGATCATACGGGTGGCGTCTCCGTTACGGAACAAGCGCTGGAGTTTGCGTTCCTCGGGAGCATTACCTTTTTGCACCTCGGCACCGCACGTTTCGAGCGATTTCGACGTGTGCGATTTGGAGGAGCCGGTCGCGCCGCCGCAGCCGTCACGGCCGGCGGCACCGCCGAGCAAAATCACGATATCACCCGGTTCGGGACGCTCACGGCGCACGTTTTCCGCAGGAGCCCCCGCGATAACCGCACCGATCTCCATACGCTTGGCGGCATAGCCGTCGTGATAGATCTCATCAACCATACCGGTGGCAAGACCGATTTGGTTACCGTAGGACGAATATCCTGCCGCCGCAGTGGTGACGATCTTGCGTTGCGGTAATTTGCCGGGAATGGTTTCACTGACAGGTCTCAGCGGATCCGCCGCGCCCGTCACGCGCATCGCGGCGTACACGTAGCTGCGACCGCTCAAGGGATCGCGGATCGCACCGCCGATGCAAGTCGCGGCGCCGCCAAACGGGTCAATTTCAGTGGGGTGGTTGTGTGTTTCGTTCTTGAACAAGAGCAGCCACGGCTCTTTTTTGCCGTCAGCTTCCACTTCAATTTTAACGGTGCAAGCATTGATTTCCTCGGATTCGTCGAGCTTTTCGAGCTTGCCTTGCTTTTTGAGGTAACGCACCGCCAAAGTGGCGATATCCATTAAGCAGATCGGTTTTGTTCTGCCGAGCTCTTTGCGGGTATTGAGGTAATCCTCATAGGTTGCCTGCAAGAGCGCATCTTCAAACACCACGTCGTCGATGGTGGTGAGGAAGGTGGTGTGGCGGCAGTGATCCGACCAATAGGTATCAATCATACGGATCTCGGTGATGGTGGGATCGCGTTTCTCGCTTTGGAAATACGCCTGGCAGAAAGCGATATCGTCGCCGTCCATTGCCAAGGCATAGTCCTCAACGAATTTGTCAAGCCCTTCCCGATCCAAATCGATAAAGCCCTCCAGCGTTTTGACGGTGGTGGGAAGCTCGTATTCCATGTGGAGCGTTGCGGGTTTGTCCAGCGTGGCTTCGCGCGCTTCCACAGGGTTAATGACGTATTTTTTGATCTCGGCGAGTTCTTGCTCGTTTAAAGCGCCGTACAGTGCGTACACTTTTGCCGTACGGACCAGCGGACGGTCACCGGTGGAGATGATCTGAATGCACTGTGCCGCAGAATCGGCGCGCTGGACGAACTGACCGGGCAAGTATTCCACCGCAAATACCGTGGCGCCGTCTACCGACAGTTCGTCGCTGACGGTGTCGAGCTGCGGCTCGGAGAAGACCGTCTTTTTCGCGTACTCGAACAATTCTTCGGTGATGTTTTCCGCGTCGTAGCGGTTGATGACGCGCACGTCCTCAAGCGTGGTAATACCAAGCAGCGTACGGGCATCACCGAGCAGGGCTTTTGCCTCGCTCGCGAGTTCTTTTTTCTTTTCTACAAATACTCTGTATACCATCGTTAGCCCTCCACTTTTGCCTGCATGGCACGTGCGCCGATATCGGTGCGGTAATATTTATTATCAAAATGAATCTGATCGACTAATGCGTACGACGCTTTGATCGCATCGGCGAGCGAATCGGCAACAGCCGTTGCACCCAGCACGCGACCGCCGTCGGTCAGCAGTTTTTCATCCGACAGTTTGGCACCTGCAACGTAGACGTTGTCGGCGATCACTTCGGGGATCGTGATCTCGTAGCCTTTTTCGTACGCCGACGGATAGCCGTTCGATGCCATAATGACACAGCACGCGTGCTTGTCGCTGAACGTAACGTCCGCGTCCTTAAGCGTGCCGCCCGTCACCGCCTGCATGACGGTGAGCAGATCGCTTTCCAAAAGCGGTAACACGACCTGCGTTTCGGGATCACCGAAACGGCAGTTGTATTCGATGACTTTGGGACCGTTTTCCGTGAGCAACAGGCCGAAATACAGACAACCCTTAAAGGTACGCCCCTCGGCTTTCAAGGCGCGAATCGTCGGCAGGAAAATGGTTTCCATACACTGCGCGGCGATGTCGGCGGTGTAATACGGATTCGGGGCAACGGTGCCCATTCCGCCCGTGTTCAGTCCCGTATCGTTATCCCCTGCCCGTTTATGGTCCATAGAAGAGATCATAGGAACGACCACATT
>JAZRQG010000110.1:0-10363 GCA_045649625.1 Acutalibacteraceae bacterium | reverse complement strand
GATCTGCCGTAAACTGGAGGACGGCGAAAATGCCGTGCTGGTCACCGACGCGGGTATGCCCGCGATCTCCGATCCGGGAGAGGATCTGGTAGCGCTGTGTCACGAGCGCGGCATCCCGGTCACGGTCATTCCCGGTCCCAGTGCCGGGATCTCGGCGCTTGCCGTATCGGGACTTCCCACCGCCCGCTTTACCTTTGAAGGATTTTTATCTGCCAACCGACGCGATCGACGCGATCGGTTGCAGAGCCTGAAGGCCGAACAACGTACCATGGTGTTTTACGAAGCTCCCCATAAGCTACTCAGTACGTTGGAAGATCTGCTGGATGCCTTTGGCGAGCGCCGCGTCTGTCTTGCCCGCGAGCTCACCAAGATACATGAGGAGATCGTGCGTACCACGCTCACAGAAGCGATCGCCCGCTATCATGAAACCGCCCCGCGCGGCGAATTCGTTTTGGTAATTGAAGGTGCTGCGCCCACGGAAGACACGCCGCTCACCCCCGAAGAAGCGGCAGAGATTGCCCGTGCCTACGTGAGGGAAGGCTTGTCCGCCTCAGATGCCGCCAAAAAAGCAGCAGGAGAGACCGGTGTGAAAAAGGGCGATATTTATCGTCTTCTCACAAAGGAGAATTGAGTATGTTTGATAACTTTGATGCCGGCACGCTCGTGATGATTGTGCTTGCCGTCCTCATCGGCATCTATCTTCATCGGCTGGAGAAAAAGGAAAAGAGCGACCCGTTTGCCGCTCTTTATAAGCAATACCGTACGCTGTCCGCAGAAACGCTCGCCGCCATACCGGACGGTGAACTCGTGCGCGCTGTCGTTGCCAACATCATGGCTAAAACGGACCGCCGTCACCCCGACGTATACCACCTGATACCCTTGCTGTCACACGGCAGAATCGCCGTTTACAGCGTGTGGCTTATCTGCCATGAATTGGAGATTGCGGAATGGGAGTCCTTGCTCCGTTCCCCGTCCGGTCGTTTTCTGGAAGCGGCAAGGGACGGCTTTTCGCTGATTGGCGCCGAGTCTTGTGCCGCCGCGGAGGAAGAAACCACGCTGCGCGAGGCGATTGCCGCCGAGCAGCCGCTCGCTTTGTGTGTGACCTATATCCGCGATAATCCCGACGAATTTCTTGATTTATAACGCAACGTACAACAGCGCGAGCAACAATTCAGTGGGCGCGCCGTTACGACCGAGCACAAAAATAAGCAACAACAACAGTGCCCGCTCTTCATCCCCCGCCAAAAAGGAAAGCCACTCCTTTTCGCGGGGTTTTTGTTCCGATAAGCGGCAGGGCGGTTTCTGTTCGCAGCCGCGCTCCTCTTTGCAAGACGGTATTTTCTCATCCGTCGGCTGCACCGTTTGCGGAATCGGCGGCGTGAGCGTCACCCCACGGTAGACATTCACGGGATGCTCCCGCACCAGTCTCTGCGATCGTTCCGCCATACGTTGCACGCGTAACGCCGCCTCCTTTTGAAGCTGTGTCACACTGCGTTCATTCATTCGGATTTACCTCCCTTTTGCAGCAGTGGTAAAAACTTCAGTAATTGCATCATACGGACGGAGTCATCCAATCGTTTTTCGCGATCACCGTGCAAATACGGGCGAAGTGCCTTGAGAAAGGTCGTGTTTTGATCGTCCTTGCCCATTTGCGACAACAACGGCATCAATTTTAACAACCCATCCAGCTCCGGCATCGCCGCCGGTGGCGGTGACGGCTCCGGCGCGGGCGGTACTCCGGTATTCAACGCATCGGGAGAGATGCCCAGCGCCGCCATCATGCTTTGAATCTTTTGCATGCCGTCCGGTGAATTCAAAAGACCATCTAATTTTTTGGAAAGTTCGTCATCCATAGGAATCCTTTCCTCCCGTCAGTTTGGACAAAAACGCCTGCACCTCAGGTGAGTTTATCAACTGCTGCAACCGCTGAGGATCTTTCGCAAGTTCGGTGAATTTCTGCGTATTCCCCGCCCCTGCACGATTCGACAAAGACGACAGCCCTCCACTTTGTACCGTCTGTGCCAACTGTTCCGGTGTCATGCCCAACCGCTTGGCCGCATACCCCAACAATACTTGTAATTGATCCGGTGTGATCTGACTCATCCCGATCCCTCCTTATCTCATTACTATGTTGCCAAAGGTGATACTATGTTTCGTTTGTTAGTTGTTTCCGATACACATGGTGACCGCCGCGCGCTGCAAGCAGCGATCGACGCACAGCCCGAAGCCTCATTGCTTGTGCATTTGGGTGATGGTGCTGCCGACCTTGCCGCTATCCGTGAGTTTATCACGGTGCGCGCGTTACAGGTGTCGGGAAACTGTGATTTTTCCTCGCCGTTTCCCGCTGATGCGGAATTCCGCTTCGGGGGTCAGTTGTTTTTTGCGGCACACGGACATCACTATGGTGTCAAACGCGATCTTTACCGCTTTTCCTGCGCCGCTCGTTCCCGCTTGGCGCGTGTGGCGCTGTTCGGTCACACACATCAAGCACTGACCTTATACGACGACGGCTTATATCTCATAAACCCCGGCTCGCTCAGGCACGGCGGCACTTATGCCACCGTTGACGTCGATTCGGCCGGTGGTATCGTTGCCAATATCGTTAAGCTGCGCTATTAACAGACTATGCGCTAAACTCAAGAAGCGTGTATAAAGATTGGAACGGTATTATGTCACTCGCCTACAATAAAAAGAATATCACACTCGCCAAGAATCTACGCAAGCATGCCACTCCTCAAGAAAACCGTTTGTGGTATGATTTCTTATCCAAATATGAAATTCGGTTCCGGCGTCAAAAAGCAATTGGTGATTTTATAGCCGATTTTTACTGCCACAAAGCCAAACTTGTGATTAAAATCGACGGTTCACAGCACTATACCGAACAAGGAAAACAAAAAGATATATTTCGCACAGAAATTCTTGAGAGCTATAATTTGAAGGTAATACGAATTGCAAACCGCCAGATCAACAGAAACTTTCGGGGCGTATGCGAGTATATTGACACCGCGGTAAAAGCCTCCCTCCGAGAGGGAGCCTTCTACGCCCTTATGCATAAAGGAGAACAACTATGATTGTGTTAACCTCAAACGGTTTATCAAGCCAACAGCTGATAAACGCAATGAAAACGCGTATCAATGCCGGCAAAGCAGCGCTTGTTGTCACTGCCGACAACAAATTCAAAGAGAAAAATCATCACGTGGAGCGCTTAACAAAGGAACTGACCATGCTGGGGTTGCAAGTCGAGTGTTTTGATTTGGACTGTCAATCACCGACAGAGTTGATGCCCTACGACGTGATGGAACTGATAGGCGGAAATCCGTACTATCTTTTACATTCGATCCGCAAGAACGGGTTCCGTGACATTTTAGTTCATTTCGCAAAAAACAAATGTGTTATCGGCTGTAGCGCGGGGACACTCGTGCTCACTCCCACACTCAACTTGATAGATCAGTATTCACCGGAAATGAATATCGTCGATTTGCAAGATCTGTCGGCGTGCCACATAACCGATGTGCAAATACTTCCGCATTACAGCAAATTTGAAAAACGCTACACGGGATTTGAAGAAACGTGTTTGCAATATGAGGCAGATCACGATTGTCAAGTAATCCGCCTTAACGATGGCGAAGGTCTGATTGAAGAAAATGGGCAAATCAGTATCATTAAATAGAGCAACCCCGACAGAAGCTCTGTCGGGGTTGCTTTATTCTTACAGTATCGTCAAGATGTCTTCCAGCTTATGGACTTCCGATATGCCGTCGGGGTGCTCTGCGAGCCCCCGCGTGTTGAGGTAAATGGCTTGCATACCGGCACTCGTTGCACCTTGTATATCGTTGATCGGGTGATCGCCCACGTAGACACAGTTTTCCGGCGCAACGCCCAACCGCGCCGCCGCGCGACGGAACAACTCCGGCTGCGGCTTGTGCACACCCTCATCACCCGATACGATTGAAAGATCGGTATATAACCGCAGCCCTGTAAAATCCAACTTGCGGTTTTGCAACAGCGAATTGCCGTTCGTAATGATCCCGATTCGATACCCGCGCCGCACCAAATCGCGAAACACCGACAGTGTCTCGGGATACAGCGCCGAATGCAACGGGAACAACCGGTGGTATTCCCACAAAAGTTGTTCACCGGTCACGCCTGCATCGAACGGCCAACGCGTAATAAACTCGTGAAAAAACGTACGGTAATCGACGTAACCGCCGCGGTTTTCCATGCACATTTGCCGTGCATAGTATTCAAGTCGCTGCGGATCCGCCCCATGCATATGCCGCGAAAGCATCTGCCGCGCAACTCCCAAAAAGGCAATTGTTCGATCTTGCAAGGTATCGTCAAAATCAAAAATCACAGCCTTTTCGTCGCCGCGTCCGCAAATGATCGCCTCGGCATTTTGGGAATCGGTGACGATCTGCGCTTTTAGCGCCTCCACATCCGTAAAACAGCGTTCTTCCCGCAAAAAGCGGATCAGCAACACCTGCACGGTCTTTCCGTACAGCTCGCCCTCAAAATGTCGAATCCAGGTTTCCGCCTGCGGCCGTTTCACCCCGCCAACCGTCGGATGTACCCCGATATTGGTTACTGCATGATATTGACGCGCGCCCACAACGACAAGTGACGCATACACACCGTAGCGCGGCACGGCATAGCCGGCGGGAAATACCTGATTAAGCGTGGGGATGCCCCACTGCCGACCGCGGTGGTCTCCGTCGGTCACCGGCAGTTCCACCGAGAACGGTCTGCCGAGCAACCGGGCGGCAAGAACCATATCACCAACGGCGACTGCTTCCCGCACACGCGTGGAGCTAATCACCTCTCCGTCGCGTTCAACCGCGTCCACTACCATCACACGAATACCCAGAGGCTCGCACAAGGTGCGCAACGTTTCCACGGTGCCGACACCGCCTTTTCCAAAGCGATAATTGTACCCGCAACACACGACTCGCGCTTGCAACAGATCACAAAGGGTCTCGCGCACAAAGCGCTCGGGAGACAGCTCACGCACTGCTTCAAATGGCATCTCGATCCATTCATCTGTCCCCAGAGTGCCCAGCAAATCCTCTTCCCGCTGAGCGGTCAGCAAACGACCCGCCTTATGTTTCGGCACGCCCGTCATAGATAGCGCCGTGGCAGTCAGGATCGCGCCGTTTTCATCGATCACACCGCACGCCGCTGCCAGCACCGCACGATGTCCGATGTGCAGCCCGTCAAACACACCGAGCGCCACTGCCCGCTCCACGGTCGGCAACGTCTCTCGCTGTTGCCACGTATATCGTTTTACCGCCACCGCGATCCCTCCTTTTTTCACTTTTCAATTCAGTATACCATACTTATCCCAAAAAGCAAAACTTGTTTTACAAAAATACACACAAAATACACATTTCACCCTTATGATTAGGTTTGTGTAATTATGTCCAAAGGAGGAATTCCCCGATATGATCAATGTACAAAACCTGACCAAGCGATACGGCTCTCACCTCGCGGTGGACAACATCAGCTTTCAGGTAAGCGAGGGTGAGATTTTGGGCTTCCTCGGGCCGAACGGCGCGGGTAAATCCACTACAATGAACATCCTCACCGGCTATCTGTCGTCCAGCGAGGGCACTGTGACCATCAACGGACACGATATCTTAGAGGAGCCCAACGAAGCAAAGGCCAGCATCGGCTATCTGCCGGAGCAACCGCCGCTGTATTTGGATATGACGGTGCGCGAGTACTTGGATTTTGTATTTGACTTAAAACAGTGCAAATTTAACCGTCAAAAACACATTAACGAGATCTGCCGTTTAATGCAGATTGAGCATGTGTATAATCGGTTGATCAAGAACCTGTCCAAAGGTTACCGTCAGCGTGTCGGCTTTGCGCAAGCGCTCATTGGCAATCCACCGGTACTGGTTCTGGACGAGCCCACCGTCGGTTTGGATCCGAATCAGATCATTGAAATCCGTGCGCTGATCAAAAACCTCGGTAAACACCACACCGTAATCCTTTCCTCGCATATCCTGCAGGAGATCGAAGCGGTGTGCGATCGCATCATCATTATTAACGAAGGCAAGCTGGTCGCCGACGATACCGCTGCCACGCTTTCCGAAAAATACTCGTCCGACCGCCGCCGCATGGCGCTCATTGCCGGTGACGAGAAGCGCGTGACCGATATTCTCACACACCTGCCCGGTGTTGAGGACGTCGTGTGCTACGGAGAAAAAGAAGAAGGCGTATACGAATACGCACTCGAGCCACAGGACGGTGCCGATTTCCGTCGCGCATTGTTTACGGCGCTTTCCAAAGAGGGCTATCCGCTTCTCGGCTTGCGCTCAATGGAAATGTCACTGGAGGAGATCTTCATTTCGCTCACGCGTGAGCAGCTGCCGCAAACTACCCGTAAAGGAGGCAAGTCCAAATGAGTGCCATTTTTAAGCGTGAATTCAAAACCTATTTCACCTCCCCAATCGGCTATGTCGTGCTTGCCATGATTTACGGCCTGAGCGGGTACTACTTCTTCATGTACAACCTCGCGGGCGGCTTTGCCGATCTTTCGTATGTATTCAGCTCGGTGCTGACGTTCTTAATGCTGCTTGTTCTTCCGGTGCTGACCATGCGCCTGATGAGTGATGACAAGCGTCAAAAAACGGATCAAGCATTGCTCACCGCTCCCGTCAGCCTAACCGGTATCGTACTGGGCAAATTCTTTGCCGCGTTGTTGCTGTTCGCTATCGGCATTTCCATCATGTTGGTGTTTGCCGTCCTCATTGCCACTCAGGTCACACCCGACTGGCTGGTGATCTTCGGTAACTTTATCGGTCTGTTGTTGCTGGGTGCCATGATCATCGCCATCGGTCTTTTGATCTCTTGCTTGACCGAAAGCCAATTTGTCGCTGCGCTCGGCACCTTCCTCGCCTCGTTTGCACTGCTGATGATCGACAGTGTCGGTTCCATGTTCTCCTCCAGCACACTCGTGGTCACCATCACCGATTTTCTGTCAATCTCCGGGCGGTATTCCAACTTTACCAGCGGGCTGATGCAATACGATGACATCATTTTCTTCGTAAGCATGACCGCACTATTTTTGTTCTTAACCGTTCGCGTGCTCGACCGCAAGCGTTGGAATTGATGAGAGGAGGGTACATGATATGAGTAACTTTGACGAAATCAAAAAAACACCCGATGAATCGGAAGACCTCCCTACTGACATGGCGGAGGATGTGGTCGATGCTACCGACCAAAAGCCGAAAAAGACTTTAAAGCTTGCGAAATTCAACTGGCGTTCCAACCGCAAGCTTCGCCTTGGTGCCACCGCTACGGCGATCACGGTCGTGGTCGTGGCTGTGGTCGTTCTCATCAACATCATCTGCGGTGTTCTGGCAGACCGTTTTCCGTGGACACTGGATCTTACCGCCGATCAAACCTATTCGTTGTCCGAGGACAGCCGCGCTTTGGCGCAAGCACTATCCTCCGAGGTCGCCATCACGGTACTGGCAGGAGAGGACTATTTTTCTCAGCCGAATACGGGTACCGAGGAATACGATACCATTCTGCGTCAGTTTTATCTGTTCACCGAGGAATACAAGACGTTAAGCAACGGCAAGGTCACCACCTCGTACGTGGATCTGGAAAAGAACCCCACGCTGTCGGCGTCGTTTGAAGAAAAATACCAAGCGACCAGCGGCAACATTTTGTTTATCTGCGGCGACCAGTATCGTATGATCACCCTGGATGATCTGCTGCAACAAGACGTAGATTACACGACGTATTCCTATACCATCACCTCACTTGTTGAGCAAAAACTCGCCTCCAATATCAGCAGCGTGTGTGGCGGGAAAGCTGTCACCGTCACCTTTTTGACCGGTCACGATGAGGACGAGACTGCCATTGCCGCTCTCAAGAAGCTGTATGAACTTAACGGCTATTACACGCAAACGCTCGATTTTACAACCGCACAGGCCATCAGCGACACCACCGGTGCCATCGCTATTGTCGGCCCCGCCAAGGACTATACGGTGGACGAAATCAAGCGTCTGCGTAATTGGCTGAATAACGATGGTAACCTCGGACGAAACTTGTTTGTGTTTGCAAGCTATGCGGGTACCTGCCCCAATCTGTACGACTTTCTGTCCGTGGATTACGGCATCACCGTTACCCAAAACATCATCATGGAAACCGATTCCAACAACTATCCGATGGATTTCTACGGCAGTTATCCGTATCGGCCGCTGACCACCATCACCTCGTCTGATCTCACCGGCACCATTGCCGGTCAAAAGGTTATCATGCCGTTGACGCTGCAGCTGCTCACTGCCAAAGACTCTAATACCGACAAGAATCTGCTGACCAACCACACAGTGGTCTCCTTCCCGGAAAGCAGCCGTCTGACCGCCCTCAGCGACCTGTTGGCTGCCGAAAGCGATGACGATATCGTGCAGGTTGAAGCGGACGAATATCCGCTCATTGGTATGGCATACGCCCGTAACTACGACGTGATCAACAACGAAAGCGTAGAAACCTATGTCGTTGTCAGCGGTAGTTGCCAGTTTGCCGACTACATGACCTCTTCACAGTACGAAAACGAGAGTCTGGCGATCGAACCGTTGCGCACCATGTGCAGCCTCGGTGACACCGTTGTGATCTCCGGCAAAGATCTGTCGGCGGACACGCTTTCCTTCTCCTCGCTGACCGCTCAGGTGATGGGACTGGGTGTGTTCACACTGGGCATCCCGTTGGTCCTGATCATCGTCTGTTTGGTTGTCTTCTTTAAGAGGAGGCACTTATGAGTAAGCGCATGACAAAACGCACCCGCTCGCTGCTGTATGCCGTCATTGCCCTCGCGGCGGTCGGTGTGCTGCTGGCAGGAGTATTGTTGTTGCTTCCCGAAGCGGATAACAATAACGATGACGATTCGGTTGTTGATGAATCCGTCGTGCTGTTTGATAAAAGCGATAAGGATACCGTCACGTTGTCCTCTGCGGTGATCTCATGGATGGACGGCTCGTATACCATTGAAATCACCGACGATGAGTTGTACGTCGTGAAGGGCTATGAAGACCTGCCGTTGGATCACACCCTGCTTTCGGAGACGGCGGACTCACTTTTGACTATCACCGCCATCCGTCCGGTCTTGGAAGCGCCGGAAAACCCCGCCGACTTCGGACTTGGGAAAACGGAAACCTGCATCACGGTGTCCGCCACCTATTCGGATAATTCCACGTTTGCCTTTGAGGTGGGTGATCTTTCTCCTTCCGAGGAGGGATATTACGTGCGTGAAGTCGGTAAAACCGCCGTTTATTTGATGGATCCCACCTTCTGTGACACCGTTACCTACGCGCCCACTCAATATATCAATCGGTCACCTATCACCGCCCCCGAGGCGCAAGAGAGTACTGATACGGTCGTTGTGCGTGACGTAACATTGACCGGAACCGTGCGACCGCAGACCATCTATTTTCAGGTCACCGAGCAACCGGAGAACACCGATGAAACGACGGTGATCTCGGGCTATGCCATCCAAAGGCCGTATTTCCATGCGGTGGATTCCAACAGCGCGTTGATCCTGTACAGCACCTTCTCCACGTTGACGGCATCCGATGTCGCCGCACTTCGCCCCACGACGGCGGATCTGACGGCTTACGGCCTCTCAACACCCTATTCGGTGTGTACGGTCAATCTGTCATTGCAACGCACCACCGAAACAACGGGTGAGGACGGTGAAACCGACACCAAGATCTCATACCACAGCACCTTTAAATACACCATCAAGCTCGGCAAAACCGACAAAGATGGTAATTACTACGGTGTGGTGTATGCTGAAAACACGCTGGTCCCCGTGGTGTATCTGTTTACACCGAGTTCCGTTTCCTCTTGGGTAGACGCCCGGTATGAAGACGTAGCGGACGATATGCTGTATTATCAGCACATCACAAACCTCACCTCGCTTTCGATCACCAGCGATGGTGCTACCAAGACCTTTTCCTTGACGCATTTCCCGGATGAGGAGAACAGTGATAAGTCTTTGACCGTCACAGCAAACGGCAAAACCTACAGCACCCCCGATTTCCGTTCTCTGTACGTCTCTCTGCTCAGCTTGTACCGGACGGGTTCCACCGATGAGACACCCACCGGCACACCGATACTGACCTTGCAGTTCACGCCAATGAAGCAATACGGTTCGGCAACCACCGTCCGCATTTACGAATACAACGCCGGTTATTGCATTGCCGTGCACAATTCCGGCGAAAAGCATTTGGTCAATGCCAAGGACGTGCAAGAGTTGCAAAACGACTACCAAAAATTCTTAGACGGTAAAAGCATTTCCTAAACACGTTGCAAACGCCGCATGGGGTTTTCCCATGCGGCGGGTTTATAAAAA
>JAZRQG010000109.1:0-2146 GCA_045649625.1 Acutalibacteraceae bacterium | reverse complement strand
ACGCTTACAAGCTCCGCAAAGAGCAGGAATCGCAAAAGCGCAAACTGACAACGCAGGTGCGCCGGTATGAAGAAGAAATAGCCTGCTTAGAAGCTACTATCGCCGATCTCGAGCAACAACTAAATCACCCGCAGATCGCAGCACAGTATGATGAGGTCTTGCGCATTTCCGAAGAATTGGAACAGCGCAACCATGAATTGGAAGAACTGTTCACGCGCTGGGAAGGCGCACAAGCAGCACTCGAATCCATGACATAAAAAAGCCCTTTGCCGTTTTTGCGGCAAAGGGCTTTCCCTTTACAGTCCAAATTCACCTTCATAGCTGACAAGGCTTGCGTCCTGCACGCCGTCGATCGCCAGCATCGTGTCAATGATTTTCGTTTCATTACTTCCCAGCGTAACCTCAACCGTCATTTCGCCGCCGTTGCGGGTAACAATGCGCGATTTAATACGGTACTTCGGCAGAGAATTCAGCGCTTTTTTCACCGCAGCGGTTTTCGTGGGATCGTAACGGATAATCAACAAATACGGGCATTTGTTTTTGCGATAGATCACCGTAATCAAATAATACAAGATGCCGAGCAACAAACATGCCAACGCACCAGGCAGATACAAACCGGCACCACTCATAATACCGCTGGCAATCGCCCAAAACATAAAGATGGTATCTACCGGATCTTTAATTGCCGTGCGGAATCGAACAATTGATAACGCACCGACCATACCGAGCGACAATGCCAAATCCGAGCTGATAGTACGGATCACAACCGCCGTCACCATGCACAGAAGAACCAGTGAAAAGGCAAAGCCTTTGGAGAACAGCACGCCACGGAACGTCGAACGGTAAACGAGCAGAATGAATAGTCCCATTAAGAAAGCTATTAACAGTGACAAAAGCATTTCACCCATTGTCACACCGGTGTTAAACTGTTCGATAACGCTGTTTTTGATCATATCCAAAAAACTCATATTGATCATCCTTTACTGCATTTTTCTGCACAATTCGTATTTAGAAATCGCGTTGCGCGACATCGGCACCGTTTTGAGAAGCTGTCGCACCGCATACGGTAACGCATCATCGTATTTGACCTCGATGACCATGCGATCAGACGGAAACACCGGTACACTCGGCAGATCCCGTTCAAACAGATCCACACAATACCGCCCGCTGTGAATATCCCGATCGAAGGTGATGCGCACATCCTGAAACACATACGCCTCACGGTAATAATCCACCATCACCATCGGACGCAACAAGCGGGTACGGTACTTGGCATAAAAATTCCGAATCAAGGCGTGTTCGCTGTCATGCATCCACCAAACATCCCCGCGCAGGATCGCTTCTGTTTGCTCGCGGGTCAGCGGTGCGGAAAATTTCCGCGTCATTTGATCGAGTTTTTGTTTACATTCCAAGCGAATAACCGAATCATCCATGTCATAAAAACGAATGCGGAACTTTTCCCGTTTTTGGACGCCTTCCACCTTATCTAGCAGGCCGGTTTGTTCAAAGTCGTCAAAGTACAAGCTGCGAATAAAATAGGCTCCGTCGGGATGAGCGGTGTGCGCATCCTTGCAAAGTCCCGCATCCAACCGCGCCTTCAGTTGCAGGTATCCGGCACGACTGATAAAATACTTATTCTCATAACGAAAGCCGTTCACCGGATCCCCTCCTTTCGGCACATTGTGACAAGTATAACACATCTGCAACAAAAAGACAATACAACCGCACGTTAAAATTTACACTTCGTGTCTTGACAGTTAAAATCTTTTGCGGTATATTTAATCAAAATTATTCTATGGGAGGAGAAGTTCATGAAACGCATCGTTACGGTTCAGGATATTTCGTGCGTCGGCAAATGTTCGCTTACCGTGGCTCTGCCGATCATCTCGGCCATGGGCATTGAAGCCGCCGTCCCCCCCACTGCCGTTTTATCGGCACACACCGCATTCAAGCAAGGTTTTACTTTCCGTGATCTCACGGATGATATCACCGCCATCTGCGATCACTGGAAGCGAGAAAATATACGTTTTGATGCCATCTATACCGGCTATCTCGGTTCCTTTGAGCAATTGGATCTGATGGGGCAGTTCATTGACGATTTTAAAGCCGCGGATACGCTCGTCTTCGTCGACCCCGTCATGGGTGA
>JAZRQG010000108.1:0-5225 GCA_045649625.1 Acutalibacteraceae bacterium | reverse complement strand
TTTTTGAGCAGGTTTTGCACCTGTGCGCCGTATTTGCCGACGATGCCGATATAATACCGTCTGGCCTCGCACGCCCAGTCCTCGTCCACGTCAAGCGCGCCGAATTTGCCGAAGCCGTCTGCCGAGAACAGCACCTTATCCGTGCTGTCATAGGTGACGATAACCTCCGGCCAGTGCACCATCGGCGCGGTCACAAAGGTCAGCTCGTGCTTGCCGAGCGATAAGGTATCCCCCTCGCCCACCACGATCTGACGATCGGCAAAGTCTGTGCCGAAAAAGTTTTTCATCATCGCAAACGCTTTTGAGGACGACACGATACGCGCCGCGGGATATGCTTTAACAAAATTCGCAATGTTGGCGGAATGATCCGGCTCCATATGTTGTACGATCAGATAATCGGGTTGCCGTCCTTCCAAGACGTTTTGCAGATTATCCAACCATTCGTGCGTGAAATTCACGTCCACGGTATCCATGATCGCGATCTTCTCGTCGAGGATCGCATAGGAATTATACGCTATACCATTCGGCACCACATACTGTCCCTCAAACAGGTCCACCTTATGATCGTTGACACCGATATACCGGATGTCTTTTGTAATAAACATGACCATCACCTCATTTGTTAGTTTACCATATTTTTCCCATATTTACAACATCACTCTAAAATTTTTCCGTCGGTCGAGATGGTAACGACCTGCCACGGAATGAATTTACCGCTCGCTTGAATCGCCCGCTTTACAGCGTTTTCCAGGCCGCCGCAGCACGGCACCTCCATACGGACAATGTTGACACTCTTGATCGTATTATTCGCAATGATCTGCGTCAGTTTGTCAGCATAATCGCCCTCATCCAACTTCGGGCAACCGATCAGGGTAATGTGATTACGGATAAACGTATTGTGAAAATCCCCATACGCAAACGCCGTACAATCCGCCGCGATCAGTAAATTCGCGTCCTCGAAATACGGTGCGTTCACCGGCACTAACTTGATCTGGCACGGCCACTGCGATAACTGACCGGGGATTGCTCCCGCCTTAGTCGGTGCTACTGCTTCGCGTTTGATGGCTTTGGACTGCGTTCCGGGGCAGCCACAAGGCAGGTTCACGCCGAACCGGTTCATCTTTGCCTGACGTACCGCCTCCTCATCGTATGCAGGTGCCTCCCGCTCCTCAAAAGTGATGGCGTTGGTCGGGCACGTCGGTAAGCAATCGCCGAGCCCGTCGCAATAGTCCTCACGCGTGAGCTTCGCCTTTCCGTTAATCATTTCGATCGCACCCTCGTGACACGCCGCCGCACACGCGCCGCAGCCGTTGCATTTCTCTTCATCAATTTTGATAATTTTTCTCAGCATTGCGTTTCCTCCTTGCTTTTCTATGATCAGTATAGTATACTAATCATACAATTTCTGTTGAATTTTCAACAAACGGAGAAGTTTTATGAAGAGATATTTGGAAATTTTAAAAAGATGTCCCCTTTTTGAGCACATTGAAGCGGATCACCTGCTGACGATGTTAAACTGCCTCGGTGCGAAGGTGGTATCGTTCGATAAAAAGTATACCATTATGGCGGAGGGCAACCCCGCCAAATACATCGGCATCGTATTATCCGGTTCCGCGCAGATCGTGCAGATCGACTATTACGGCAACCGTCATATTCTGTCCGGTATCGGACCGGCGGAGATGTTTGCTGAGGCATTTGCCTGTGCCGAGGTCGGCGCCATCCCCGTCAGTGTCATTGCAAACGAGTCATGTGACGTCATGCTGATCGACTGCGATCACATTCTGCACGCCTGCCAAAACCACTGCGGGTTTCATCAACAGTTGATCTTTAATCTGATGAAGGATCTGGCGACCAAGACGATTTTGTTTCATCAAAAGATCGAGATCACATCAAAGCGCACCACCCGCGATAAGCTGATGGCGTATCTGATGTTTCAAGCCAAAAAAGCGGGCAACAATCGGTTTTCCATCCCGTTTGACCGCCAGGAGCTCGCCGATTATTTAGAGGTTGACCGCAGCGGATTGTCTGCCGAGATCAGCAAACTGCGTCGTGAGGGCGTTTTGGAAAGTCACAAAAAAGAATTTAAACTATTGTAAAAGAAATGAGCAGCGTCAAACGGCGCTGCTCATTTCTTTATGGCTTAAGGTTATCCGGCCCGAAGCTGAGGGGTAACAGCTCACCGAGCGTCGTGGTACGGATGGCGGTATCCGTTACAAGATAAATCTCAAAATCGTCCTTGCAAAACTCGCGCATCACCTGTCGGCACACACCGCAGGGCGATACGATGGAATTGGTAAGCTCTCCGCTCTTGCCGCCACACACCGCGATGGCGGTAAACTCCCGCTTGCCGTCGCTGACCGCCTTGAAAAAAGCCGTACGCTCCGCACAGTTGGTGGCACTGTATCCCGCGTTTTCAATGTTACAGCCGGTGTAAACCGATCCGTCTGCACACAACAGTGCGGCGCCCACACAAAATGCCGAGTACGGCGCATAAGCGCAGAGCATAGCGTGTTTGGCGGCGGTTGCCAATGTTTCTTTCACAGGAGACTCTCCCCTTTTGTTTCATATTTCACATCCAGATACGCACACACCGTTGCGGCAACATCCGCAAAGGTGGTGCGTGTTCCCAGATCACGCGGTGTTGTGGTGTTCCCGTACATCAATAGCGGTACGTATTCGCGGGTATGATCGGTGCTGACGTCACCCGGGTCACAGCCGTGATCGGCGGTGATGATCAACAGATCCTCTTTCGTTAGCTGCGGCAAGAATTCGCCGAGCCAGCGATCAAACGCGTTCAATGCCTCGGTGTAGCCGATCGCGTTGTTGCGGTGGCCGTACACCATATCGAAATCCACCAAATTCGTAAAGCACAAGCCCTCAAACACGCGCTGTACCGCTTGTATCGTCGCCTGCATACCCTCCTCATTGCTGTGGGTAAGGATCGTTTCGGTAACACCACGCCCTGCAAAAATATCCGTAATCTTACCGACGGCGATCACCGCTTTATCGGCGGCCTTAATGGCATCCAGCATCGTATCCTGCGGCGGTTGCAATGAAAAATCATGGCGATTTGCCGTTCGTGTATATACGCCGTTCTCTCCTATGAACGGGCGAGCGATCACGCGTCCTACCGCGTGTTCCCCGCACAACAATTCTCGTGCGATACGGCAATACTCATACAGCGTTTCCACCGGAACGACGTCCTCGTGCGCGGCGACCTGAAACACGCTGTCGGCAGACGTATAGACGATCAAATCGCCTGTCTTGACGTGCTCATCACCGTAGTCCTCAATCACCTGCGTTCCGGAATACGGGGCATTGCACAGCACACCTCTGCCTGTACGCTTCTTAAATTCGTCGAGGATCTCGCGAGGGAAACCGTTCGGGTAGGTCGGCATCGGCTTATCCGACACGAGTCCCGCCAGTTCCCAGTGACCGGTAGTCGTATCCTTGCCGTTGGAGCGTTCCGCCATACGCCCGTATGCCGCAAGCGGCGACGGCTCCCTGCCGAGAAATGCTAATCCGTTAATATTACCGAGTCCCAATTTCCGCAAGTTCGGCACGGAAAGCTTACCAGTGGCGTAACAGCTTTTCAGCGTGTGCGCGCCGACATCCCCGAATGCCGCGGCATCCGGCATGGCACCCGCACCACAGCTGTCCAGCACGATTAAGAAGACGCGTTTCATGGCATCAGTTC
The DNA here is from genome assembly GCA_045649625.1 of Acutalibacteraceae bacterium. GTDB lineage: Bacteria > Bacillota > Clostridia > Oscillospirales > Acutalibacteraceae > RGIG3009. The sequence continues at coordinate 1,528 of JAZRQG010000108.1, read as the reverse complement.
CTTTGCAAGTTTAATCAGACGACTGGTTCCCAAGCGATCGGCACCGAGGGCTAAAAAATCCTCGGCATCCTGCACGGTGGCAATACCGCCCGCCGCCTTGATCTTGACGTGCGGTGCCACATGCTCCGCAAACAGTGCCACGTCTTCGCGCGTGGCGCCCGCTTTGGAAAAACCGGTGGACGTCTTGATATAGTCTGCGCCCGACTGTGACACAATATCGCACATCACCATTTTTTCTTCCTCGGTGAGCAGGCAGGTTTCGATGATGACTTTAAGTAATTTGCCGTGGCAAGCCGCTTTTACGGCTTTGATTTCCGCTAACAGATCGGCATAACGGCGGTCACGAAGCCATCCGATGTTGATGACCATATCGATCTCGTCGGCACCGTTTTGCACCGCGTCTTCCGTCTCAAATACCTTTGTTGCCGTGGTACTGTACCCGTTCGGGAACCCGATCACGGTACAGATCGCCAAGCGGTTTCCCAGATACGCTTTTGCTTGCCGCACGAAGGATGCGGGAATACACACCGAGGCCGTGCCATACTGCATACCGTCATCACAAATGGCTTTGATCTGTTCCCAGGTGGCATCCTGTGCTAACAAGGTATGATCCACTTTTGATAAAATATCCTGCATTGTCAAGGTCATCACTCCTCATCTTGTTTTTAGTCTATCATACAGGCACCCAAAACGCAATACATTCCACCGCACCTTGTCATATCTGCAAAAGAACCGAGCGTGTACACCACGCTCGGTTCTTCATTCATCCGGATAGGGCATATTTTGAGAAAGCCCCAGCAAGTAATCTGCCGATACATCATATAATTCGCAAAACGCACGAAGTGCACCCGGGTCGGGTTTGCGCTTTTCTTGTTCGTAACGAGAAATCGTTGTGTGCGATGTGTTCAATTTCCGCGCCACCTCTTCAAGGGTCATCTTTTTGCGTTTTCTGGCAGCACGCAACCGTTGTCCAAGCATAGCACCGCCCTCCTTTTTAACCATTTTAGCACATTTACACAAACAGATATTTTCCAATTTGGCACATTTTTATATTGTGCCAAATCGGTTAATATGATATACTGAAACCACAAAAAAGTGAAAGGAGAAATACAATGCCGATTATACAATGGGAAGATACTGACACACTGTGCAGTGGGATCTACGAGTTGCTTATACTAACCTATTTGCAAGGTCAAATTTTGTTTTGTGCGGATATGTCCGTCTTTGATGAAAGCGGGTTGAAAATATCACAAAAAGATGGTTCAGAATACTTATGGGAATGTCAGCGTACTTGTCTGCAAAATTTAAAGTCCCTAATTGAAAAAGAAGATTTTATCGTCAAAGATGACGAGCCGCACCAAGCTTGATTGAAAGTCAGGGTTCCGTTTGCGGTGCCCGAAATGGTCCGCCACGGCTTCTCCTTGAGGTGATTCCCCCGCTTGGCGGGGGGATGTCCGTCTGATGAGGCAGCGACGTGACATCCCGCACCAAGCTTGATTAAAAGTCAGGCTTCCGTTTGCGGTGCCCG
>JAZRQG010000107.1:0-5447 GCA_045649625.1 Acutalibacteraceae bacterium | reverse complement strand
CATCGGTATTTTGGGCTTTTTCCTAATCAAAGAGCCCGCTATCACCCCCACTAAAGAGCCGTATTTTTCCACCATTTTGTATGGCTTCCGTCCGAAAACGATTAAACAGAATGCCATCTTGTACCTTGCGCTGGCGGCGTTTATTCTGTTTAATATCTCCATTCAAATCTTTATGCCGTACCTCATTCTCTATTATGAGGTGTCGCTCGGCATGACCGACTACGTACTGGTGATGGCACCCGCCATCATCGTAGCCTCGGTCATCACCGCGCTGTGGGGCAAGGTATACGATAAAAAAGGCTTCCGTTTTTCGGGACTACTCGCGATTGCCGCGTTGTTCGTCGGATACGTTGTTTTGTATCTCACCCGCACCACATTACCGGTCTTTATCGGTTCACTGCTGATGATGAGCGGATACCTTGCAGGCATGGCGGTATTCGGTGCGCTGATCCGCGATAACACCCCCGCGGGCAAGGCAGGTCAATTGCAGGGTGTGCGCATCTTCTCACAGGTGCTCATTCCCGGTGTGGTCGGTCCGTTCATCGGCAAAGCGGTACTGCAAAACGCCGAAATGATCACAAACAGCGACGGCACCACGTCCTTTGTGCCGAATGAAACCATTTTCCTCGCGGCGGCGATCGCGCTCATCTTCGTGCTGCCCCTCTTACTTCTCATCAAGCGTGCGCCCCGCCTTGTGCCGTTACACACCCCGTTTGAGGAGGAGTCTGCCGCAACCGGCATTCCGTTTGCAGAGTATCCTCGCCCGCAACTAAAACGCGATTCCTATTGTTGTTTAAACGGCACATGGGATTTTACCATTGAAAACGGCGGCAAAGTCACCTACACGGGTAAGATCATCGTCCCCTTTGCGCCGGAAAGCCGCTTGTCAGGTGTCGAGCGTGAGATCGAAAAGGATGACCTCCTCATCTATGAAAAAACCATCTATCTGCAACCCGATTTTATCCATGATCGCGTACTGCTCCATTTCGGCGCCGTAGATCAGGTCACTGCCGTGTACGTCAACGGTCACAAGGCGGGCGAGCATACGGGCGGGTATCTGCCATTTTATTTGGACGTTACCGCCCACATTCACGATGGGGAAAACCATCTGCGCGTGGAGGTGCGCGATCCGTTAGACCGTAACCTGCCGTACGGCAAACAAACCGACCGCCGCGGCGGAATGTGGTATACCAAGGTCAGCGGTATCTGGCAGACGGTATGGCTGGAAAGCGTACCGGACGGCTACATTGAAACCGTGAAGATCACCCCCGACCTGTATGGCGTTGATCTGCTCGTCACTGGTGGTGTATCTGAAAAAACGGTGCTGTTTGAGGGTCAGGAGTTCCACTTTACCGGTGACAGTTTCCGCCTGAACATTAAAAATCCCATCTTGTGGACACCCGATCGTCCGCATCTGTATCAGTTGGAAATTCTCTCGGGGCGCGACTGCGTGTCCACCTATTTCGGTCTGCGCACCGTATCGGTGGGCGAGGTCGACGGCAAGTACCGCATTCTGCTCAACGGCAAGCCCTATTTCTTCCACGGACTGTTGGATCAGGGGTATTACAGCGACGGAATCTTCCTGCCCGCCTCCCCCGCCGGGTTTGCGTTTGATATTCAGCAGATGAAAGCTTGCGGCTTTAACATGCTCCGTAAGCATATCAAGCTCGAGCCTGACTTGTTCTATTATTACTGCGATAAGTACGGTATGGTCGTATTCCAGGACATGATCAACAATGGCAAATATCGATTCCTTTTAGATACCGCTCTCCCCACGTTAGGGCTTCGCCGCGGTGTGGAGCACAGTGCTACTTTGGAGCAACGAATAGCTTTTGAGGAAACCTCTGTGGGTATCCTACACACACTCTACAACCACCCATCGGTTACGTACTATACCATCTTTAACGAAGGATGGGGACAGTTCGATACCGCCTACTGGTATCAAACGCTCAAAGCGCTTGACCCCACCCGCGTGTACGACACCACATCGGGTTGGTTCAAAACGCGTGAAAGCGACGTGGAGAGCGATCACGTGTATTTCAAAAAGATCAACTTAAAACCTTTGAAAGGAAAGCCGATGGTGCTGTCGGAATTCGGCGGGTATTCCTGCAAAATTCCCAACCACGCGTTCAACCTGGACGACACCTACGGTTATCGCTTCTTTACCGACTGCGAACGGTTTGAGAAAGCCTTGATCGCGTTGTATGAAGACGAGGTCATGCCGATGATTGACAGGGGGCTGTGCGCCGCGGTGCTCACGCAGTTGAGCGACGTGGAGGACGAAACCAACGGCCTACTCACCTACGACCGTCAGCTACTCAAAGTTGATCCTACCGCGATGAAATCGCTCGCAGCGTCTTTACATAAACGCTTTCACGGTTAGGGAGGGATGGATCGGTTATGTCTGTGAAATTGGTGTTGTTTGATCTGGACGGCACGCTATTACCGATGGATCAAGAGGTATTTATCAGAGCGTATTTCGGGGGACTTTCTAAAAAACTTACCCCGCACGGCTACGATCCCGACACCTTGATCCCCGCAATCTGGGCGGGTACCAAAGCGATGGTAAAAAACGACGGCTCGAAACCGAACGAGCAGGCGTTTTGGAACACATTTTGCGGGTTGCTCGGCGAGAAAGCGCACGAGGATGAGCCGCTGTTTGCAGCTTTTTACGAAAACGAGTTTCAAACGATACAGAATGTATGCGGATACACCCCCGCCACCGCGGATACCGTACGGTATTTAAAAGAGAACGGCGTGCGCGTGGCACTCGCCACCAATCCGCTGTTCCCCGCCATCGCCACCGAGTCGCGTATCCGTTGGGCAGGGTTATTGCCGCACGATTTTGAACTGTACACCACCTACGAAAATTCGTGTTACTGTAAACCAAACCCCGCGTATTACCGTGCAATTTTGCAAGCACTGGACGTGAATGCCGCCGATTGTGTGATGGTGGGCAACGATGTCGGCGAGGATATGATCGCCGAAACACTCGGCATGCAGGTATTCTTGCTCACGGATTGTGTGATTAACGCCACCGAGCGCTCGATTGATGAATTCCCGCACGGTGGGTTCTCTGAACTGAATGCATTTCTTAAACACATCATCTGATGTACACTAAAAAAGCAGGAGCATAGCTCCTGCTTTTTTAATCAAAAACTGTTTCAATAACCTTACCACAGTGCGGGGGTGAATACACCCAACGATCAATGTGTCCATCGGTGATAAAATATTTGAGCGGCGGCGGAAGCTCGTGACAATCTTCAGCGTCGATGAGCACTAATTTCAACTTCATTTTTTCCGCCAAAATATTCTTGATATACACCCCCGCATGCTGACCGACGCGCACACCGGGACGCGGCTCCGCAAGTCCCGCCAAATTCGGGGTGAGTTCCACGAAAATGCCGTAATCCTCCACCGACCGCACAACCCCCGCAACCGTTTCACCCTGCTCGAACAGCGCGGCATTTTCCTCCCACGTGCCGAGCAATTCTCGCTGAGACAAGCAAATGCGGTTATCCTCAATGGAAGTGATCACCGCGTAAATATCCATGCCGACACATAACCGATCCGCGGGATGCGCGATACGGCTGACCGACATGCTTGCAATCGGCAAGAGAGCAGGGATACCGCATCCGATATCGCAAAACGCGCCGAAGCTTTCAAGCCGCGTCACCCGTGCTTCCACCACGTCACCGGGACGACGTTCCTCGATGTATTCACGGCGGCATTTTTCCTGGGCCGCCCGCCGCGAACAGACGGCTCGCCGCCGTCCGTCCTCGGTAAAATCAAACCCCGTCACCAAAAAACTGACGGGCTTGCTCACACGCGAGATAAGCGCAATGTCGCGGGTAATTCCCTCGGCAATACCGACGGCGCCCTCCTCCCGCGGGATCACCCCTTGCATACACGGCAACTCGACGTGCAGGTTATGGTCGCTGTCGCAAAGTACCGCGCGCGCCTCCACCACCTGCTGCTCCATTGCGGCTTCGGCAAGCGCACTCGCCGTCTGTGTGCGGCGGCGATTCGCCATGGTATTGAGTAACACGCCCTCCGGGAAAAATTCGTTCATTTTAACAGCCATTCCTTCCTTAACGATTTCTGTCTTTGACACATATATATGCCATTTCTGATATAAAAAGTAACGAAATTTGAAAAAAACGCGTCCAATAGGGTTTGCATTCTTGTCTACGGTTTGTTATAATGAATATATCATATAGCAAAAGGAGTCTTTTGTAGAATGAACGCGTACGGATTAGAAATTCAAGTAAAAAATCTTCCTGTGCTGGATCAAGGTTTTATCCCGATGGCCGCGTTCTGCCGCGATTTTGAAAAATCAGCAGAAAACGGCAAGGAAATCGCGGTGGCGGTCGAGCGCAATCAGGGCCAGACCGCGGTGCGCCGCTTTAAGATTCACGGCACACCCGCTATGTCGGCAGCGGATGCGGCATACGTGGATCGCACCGTTAAAATGCTGCTGTGGGCTTATGGCGGCTTCAAGGTCATGATCTGCGGTGACGATGCCGTGGCAAAAACGGTTGCCGACGCGTACGCCGCGGGCGGTTCCCGTGAGTTCGACTCAAACTTTATGAGCCGCGTGTATGAGCGTCCGTTTGAGGTGATCGCTCTCCCCTTGTGCGACACCCCCGCCCCCTACTCCCTGCCACAATCGGTCGGCCGCAATCTGGACGGCTGCCGCATCGGCTTTGATGCGGGCGGCAGTGACCGCAAGGTGTCCGCGGTGGTGGACGGTGTTTCGGTGTATTCCGAAGAAGTCGTCTGGTTCCCGAAAACCAATGCCGATCCCGATTATCACTTCAATGGCATTTTAGAAGCGTTCCGCACCGCCGCGTCCAAGATGCCGCGCGTGGATGCCATCGGCGTATCCTCTGCCGGTGTATACGTGGATAACCGTGCCATGGTCGCTTCCTTGTTCCTCAAAGTGCCTCAAGAACTGTTTGATGAAAAGGTCAAGGATATTTACATTCGCGCCGCCGCGGAATTTAACGTCCCGCTGGAGGTTGCCAACGACGGCGATGTCACCGCACTGGCGGGTGCAATGAGCTTAAACAAAAATAAAATTCTCGGCATCGCAATGGGCACCTCCGAGGCAGCCGGCTACGTCGATGCCGAAGGCAACATCACCGGTTGGCTCAACGAGCTCGCGTTTGCCCCCGTGGACCTGCAGACGGATGCCATGGTGGACGAATGGTCGGGTGACAAAGGCTGCGGTGTCAAGTATTTTTCGCAGGACGGTGTCATCAAACTCGCACCCCGCGCGGGTCTTAATCTGGATGAGTCGCTGTCCCCCGCTGAAAAGCTCAAGGCCGTTCAACTCGAGCTCAACAAGGGCAACGAGAACGTCCGTGACATTTACCGTTCCATTGGTGTGTATCTCGGTCACACGCTGGCGTACTATGCCATGTACTATGAAATCGGCGACGTGC
>JAZRQG010000106.1:0-7019 GCA_045649625.1 Acutalibacteraceae bacterium | reverse complement strand
TCTATGAGTTTCGGTACAGCGTGGTAGGCCGGTGCAACTCTACGCCCTAAAAACGTCACACCGTGACGTTTTCTTAACGCCCGTTCGACTCCTGTCACTCTTTTAATGAAAAAAGCACCCACGGCGAATGCCGTGAGTGCTTTTTTGGTCCGAGTGACAGGGGTCGAACCTGCGGCCTCTTGAACCCCATTCAAGCGCGCTACCAATCTGCGCTACACCCGGATGTGCTTATCCATTATAACAAAAACCGTCGGGTTGTCAAGAGCAAAACATAAAAAACCTAAAAAAATCCCGTGATACGGTAAAATTGACTTGTAGGCGATCCTGTGGTACAATATGATATACATTGGGAGGGCGAGTGTATGAATCTTATCGACATTACCCGTGAACTCATGAAAGCACCGGTCTATCCGGGAGACCCCATACCGCAGTTGCGACCGTTGTCGCGCATGTCGCACGGCGATGTGTGTAACACCACGGCGATTTCTGCCTGCCTGCACAACGGCACGCACATGGATGCGCCTCGCCATTTCTTGCCGGACGGCACCTCGGTCGACAAGGTGGATCTGGACGCCTGCATAGGGGAGTGCATCGTCATTGAATGTGATGGCCTGCTGCTCGGCGATCGTGCGGAGGAACTGTTGCGGCACCTCAAAAAACGGGTGTTGTTCAAGGGCTCCGTACAACTGTCCCCGAGTGCTGCATTTGTGCTGTCAAATGCGGGACTATTGCTCCTCGGTGTGGAGGGGCAGTCCGTAGCCCCCCCACAATACACCGCCGAGGTGCACCGTCAATTGCTCGGCACGGGCATGGTGTTACTGGAAGGACTGGATCTCACCGAAACCAAGGCGGGGGAGACCTATCTGTTGATGGCGGCACCGATCAAGATTGCCGGCGCAGACGGCGCGCCGGTGCGTGCTGTGTTGGCGGAACCAAACCGCATTGATTGGAATGAGCGCCTGTGGCGTTAAGAAATTCCTTGCAAACCGCACAAAAGTGTGCTACGATATCTGTTTGAAAGTTTAGTGTGGCAAGACTTAGCCCTTGTCACATTACCTAAAGGGGCGAACGATATGAGTCAATATCGCTTACAGATCCCGGACGGCTACCGTCCGCATCTGGACATCCTGGAAACCGAAAAAGCCATCAAACTTCTCAAAGATACCTTTGAGGAACGGCTTTCACGCCATTTATCGTTAACGCGCGTCTCTGCACCGCTATTTGTGCTTCCCGCTTCGGGCCTTAATGATAATTTGAGTGGCGTCGAGCGTGCGGTCAGCTTTGATATTCTCAACGACGACGGACACGTGGCGGAGGTCGTGCACTCACTGGCAAAATGGAAACGCTACGCACTCAAACGGTATAATATTGAGGTCGGTAAAGGCTTATATACCGATATGAATGCTATCCGTCGCGACGAGGTAACGGATAACATTCACTCGTTATATGTGGATCAATGGGATTGGGAAAAGGTCATTTCCCGCGAGGACCGTACGCTGGAAACACTCAAGAGCATCGTGAACCGTATTTACAGTGTATGTCTGGATATGGAAGCGATGATCGAAACGCGGTATCCGTACTTAAAACGCAAGCTTCCCGATCACATCACGTTCGTCACCACGCAGGAATTGGAGGACGAATATCCGGATCTCACGGCGTCCGAGCGTGAAACGGAGGCCGCGCGCAAACACGGTGCCATCTTTTTGATGCAGATCGGCGGCAAACTCCGTTCCGGCAAGAAGCATGACGGGCGCGCCCCCGATTACGACGATTGGCAATTAAACGGTGACATCATTTTTTACTATCCGCTGTTGGAACGTGCACTGGAAATGTCGTCAATGGGTATTCGCGTGGATGAGGTGTCGCTCAAAGCACAGTTAGAAGCGGCAGATTGTACCGACCGTGCCGAGCTTCCGTTCCAAAAAGCGTTGCTGGGTGGCGAGTTACCACTGACGGTCGGCGGCGGCATCGGTCAGTCACGGCTGTGCATGTTCTTTCTGGAAAAAGCCCACATCGGCGAGGTGCAAGCATCGCTGTGGCCGCAGGAGATGGTGGAACGCTGTGCTGAGGCGGGAATAGAACTGTTATAAAAATTTTAAGAAATTTCAAAGAAACACTTGATTTTTTAGTCAGCATTCATTATAATAGTTTAGCGCGTGAATGCCGACACGGAGAGTTGGCTGAGTGGTCGAAGGCGCACGATTGGAAATCGTGTGTACGTTAATAGCGTACCTAGGGTTCAAATCCCTAACTCTCCGCCATTGATTTTAAGCGAAGGATTCCTTCGTTTTGGAATACTCCAGCTTCTGAAAGAGGTGACAAGAATGAAAGAGAATATCCATCCCAAGTACGAGAAAACCACGATTACTTGCGCTTGCGGTGAGGTCATCGAGACCTCGTCCACCAAGGAGAATATCCGTGTGGAAATCTGCTCCAAGTGCCATCCGTTCTTCACCGGCAGACAGAAGCTGGTAGATACCGGCGGTCGTGTTGATCGTTTCAACAAGCGTTTCGGTATAAAAGAAGGCAAATAAGTGTGTGGATAAGGGCAGTGCAGTAATGCGCTGCCTTTTCTCGTCGTAGGAGTGTCAGTATGGAAACGGCATACAAAACCGTCGCAAAGGCGGCAACAGCTGAATATGTGGATCGCCGTTCCCGCTTTATTGGTGCGGTGTGTCCGGTAACCACCGAAAGGCAGGCGCTGGACTTTATTTCCGCCAAAAAAAAGGAGCATTGGGATGCGCGCCACAACGTGTATGCATATGTGCTGCGTGAGGGCGGTATCAGTCGCTTTTCGGATGATAATGAGCCCCAGGGAACAGCAGGACTGCCGACATTGGAAGTGCTTCAAAAGCAAGGCCTCACCGATTGTGTTATCGTCGTTACCCGTTATTTTGGCGGAATTTTGCTCGGTACCGGCGGTTTGGTGCGTGCATATTCCCAAAGCGCAGCACTCGCCGTTGGTGCGGCGGGTGTGATAAAGCGCCGCTTGTGCGCGTACGGTGAGATTACGTGCGATTACGCCCAGTATGGCTTTTTGCAATCACTCATTCCCGAATGCGGAGGCAGAGTGGACGATGCCACCTTCGCCAATGCCGTCACAGTGTCACTGCACCTGCCGATGGAGACGGTGGACGCGTTCCAAAAACAACTTACCGATCGTTCGTGTGGCGCGCTTGTTTTTCGGTCGCTGGACGAGCGGTACGATTCTTTTTAAAAAACTTTTTCTTTTTAAGAGGAAAATGCGCGAAACGATGCGTATAACAAGATAGAAGGCGGTGAGTGTATGACTCCCAGAGAACGAACCGAACAAACCGAGCGGCTGATTCTGTCACCGCGCGCGACGTTTGCGGCGGACAGTAAGGGGCGCAAAAAGCCGGAAGATAAGTGCGAATTTCGCACCGACTTTCAACGCGATCGTGATCGCGTGTTGCACAGCAAGGCATTTCGTCGCTTAAAGCATAAAACGCAGGTGTTTCTCTCACCCAAAGGCGATCACTACCGCACACGGCTGACGCACACGCTGGAGGTATCGCAGATTGCTCGCACGGTTGCACGCGCCTTGCAGCTTAACGAAGACCTTGCCGAAGCGATCGCTCTTGCACATGATTTGGGGCACACCCCGTTTGGCCATGCGGGCGAGCGAGCACTGGATCGTTGCATGGACGGTGGTTTCCGCCACTACGAGCAAAGCGTTCGCGTGGTAGATTGCTTGGAAAATGAGGGACAGGGGCTTAATCTCACACTTGAAGTGTGCAACGGTGTATTGTGTCATACCAAAGGTGAACAGGCGGACTCATTGGAAGGTCGCATAGTGCGTGTGGCAGATCACGTGGCGTATATCAATCATGACATTGACGATGCTCTGCGGGCCAAAGTGTTTTCTGAATCGGATATTCCGCCCGGCATCCGTGCAGTGCTCGGGGAAACCCGCGCCGAACGTTTTGATACGCTGATCCGTTCGGTGGTGGAAAACAGCGGTGACGATATTCGGTTTGATCCTGCTGTGCAGAAGTCCTTTGATGCTCTTCACACCTTTATGTTTGATCGCTTGTATCTGGACTCCATCGCCAAAGACGAGGAGAAAAAGGTGGACGAATTTGTTCGTCGGCTATATGAATATTACGTCAAGGACGCCGATCGCCTCCCCAAAGAATTTCGCCTCATTGCTGCGCGTGACGGCGTCGAACGTGCCGCGTGCGATTACATCGCCGGCATGACGGATAATTTTGCGCTGGAAAAATATCACGAATTGTTTATCCCGCGCGGATGGTCGGGTCAGCACATCAGCGCGATTTGAATCGTGAATGTATTGAAAAGAGGGTAGCTTATGTTGCCGGATAGCTTTATACAAGACTTGAATGCGAAAAATGATATCGAAAGTGTTGTCTCATCGTATGTTTCCCTGAAACGGCGTGGTCGCAACCTGGTGGGACTTTGTCCGTTTCATGGTGAAAAAACACCATCATTTAACCTGTATCCCGAAACCAACTCGTTTTATTGTTTCGGTTGCGGCGCGGGTGGTGACGTGGTTACCTTTATCCGCAAAATCGAAAATTTAAGTTATATTGACGCCGTCAAGTTTTTGGCGGATCGTGCAGGAATGTCGATGCCCGAGCAATCGTATAACGATACGACGGCGAAACAGCGGATGCGCATTTTGGAAGCCAACCGCGAAGCGGCCCGTCTGTTTCATGCATATTTGTACTCGCAGGGCGGTCGTGTCGGTCTTGACTACTACCACAGCCGTGGCTACACCGATGCCACCATTAAGCATTTTGGCTTGGGTTATGCCCCGCAAAGCTTTGAATTTTTGCGGTCCGAAATGCGAAAAAAAGGCTTTCATGACGAAGAACTGGTGCTGGCGTGGCTGGCAGCCCGCAGTAAAAACGGGCGCGGGATATACGATATTTTCCGCAACCGCGTGATGATCCCCATCATTGATGTGCGTGGCAACGTCATCGCGTTCGGCGGTCGCGTACTGGACGATTCCAAACCGAAATATCTCAATTCCGGTGATACACTGGTCTTTAAAAAGACCAACAACTTATTCGCGCTGAATTTCGCCAAGCAGATCAAAACGGATCACTTGATTCTGTGTGAGGGCTATATGGACGTCATCGCCTTGCATCAGGCGGGGTTCGAAAACGCGGTAGCAGCGCTCGGCACTTCGTTTACGGCGGAGCACGCACGATTGTTGTCGCGCTATACAGACGAGGTCGTGCTCGTGTTTGATGCGGATGCGGCCGGGCAAAAAGGCGCACAGCGTGCCATCGGCCTATTACGTGACATCGGCCTGCGGATTCGCTTAGTTACGATTCCCGATGGCAAGGACCCGGACGAGTTTATCAAAAACAACGGACCGGAACGTTTCAAATTGCTGGTCGAGCGCGCCTCCAACGATGTGGAGTACCGCCTCATTGAGCTTGGCAAACGGCATCTGCTCAATACCACAGACGGAAAGGTCAATTATCTCAAGGAAGCCACCGAACTGCTTGCGGGTCTGCACAGTCCGTTGGAACGGGACGTGTATCTGGGACGTTTGGCGGCGGATCTGCAGGTGTCCAAAACGGCGCTGCAATCCCAGCTGAGTTATCAGATACAGCGGCGGCAAAAGCAAGAGAAAAAGCAAGAACTTTCGCGGGTGGTGCGCGGTGCCGATAGTTCCACGCAAAAGGTGAATCCCGATGCCAAGACGCACGTGCGAGGTGCCAGTGCAGAAGAGAGTCTGTTGGGTGCCATTCTGCTGAACCCCGATTATATGACGGTGATCGCGCCGTTACTCTCCCCGGAGGAGATGGTCACGCCGTTCAACCGCAAGGTGTATGAGCAGTTGCTTGGTCGGTATCAACAGGGCCTTGGCGTTGAACTCAGTTTTTTATCGGAAGAGTATGAACCCGATGAAATGGCATATATTACAAAAATGGTACGTGATGCGCGTGAACATGTGTCTTCGCTTACCGTCGATGAAACCAAGCACTATGCGGCGGTTATCAAACGCGAACATCAGTTAGCGGCGCTCCGACAACCGTCGGAACTGACCCCTGAACAAATTCAGGAAAAACTTAATGCTATGAAACAAATGAAACCGTAAAAAGATAAACTAACGATCGCACGGAGGAATGAAAAATGCAAGAAAACAAAGCGGATATTCTCAAGGAAGTTACCAGTCAGGAATCACTCGTATCCGACGATCTGCTGGACGTTACGTTGGTGAAAAAGGACAAGAAGACCCAACTCAACGATCTGATTGAACTGGGTCGCACCAAGGGCAAGCTGACAACGCAAGAGATCCTGGATGCGATGGAAAATCTGGATTTTGATCCGGAGCAGATGGACAAGCTGTATGAAACGCTGGAAAGCATGAGCATTGAGGTTATTGATGATTTCAGCGAAACGGCGTTTGAAGACATGGAAACTGCCGTCGAAGTCGCCGAAGCTGAGAGCGGCGACGATGCTTCTGCGGATGGTGTCTCTACCGATGATCCGGTCAAGGTGTATTTGAAAGAGATCGGCCGCGTTCCGCTGTTGTCGCCCGAAGAAGAGATCGAATTATCCATTAAGATCGCCGAAGGCAGCGACTATGCGAAAAAGCGTCTTTCCGAAGCTAACCTCCGTTTGGTTGTCAGCATTGCGAAGCGCTATGTCGGCCGCGGTATGCAGTTTTTGGATCTGATCCAAGAGGGCAACCTCGGACTGATCAAGGCGGTTGAGAAATTTGACTATACCAAGGGTTTTAAATTTTCCACCTATGCCACTTGGTGGATCCGTCAGGCGATCACGCGCGCGATCGCGGACCAGGCGCGCACCATTCGTATTCCCGTACACATGGTGGAAACCATCAATAAAGTGAAAAAGGTATCCAGCCAGTTGTTGCACAAAAACGGTCACGAGCCGACGGCAGAGGAAATCGCCGTAGAACTGGATATGCCGGCGGAAAAGGTGCGCGAGATCATGCGTGTTGCACAGGAACCGGTGTCGCTTGAAACCCCCATCGGCGAAGAAGAGGACAGCCATCT
>JAZRQG010000105.1:0-5425 GCA_045649625.1 Acutalibacteraceae bacterium | reverse complement strand
AGTGCCGCCAGATGCAGGTCGATCGGGCGAGGACCCAGTTCACAGCCCCCGGGAAAGGATAGCTGCGCTCTGCCACTTTTTGCCGCAACGGCACCAAGAAACACGATGGATGACCGCATTTCCCGCATGAGCGTGTCCGGCACCTCGTATCCCTCCGCGTGCGACGCATCAATGCGCACGGAATGCCCGTCCTGCTCAACATGGCAGCCCAGGTGCTGCAGAATGTGAATGGCGGCACGAACATCTGATAACAACGGACAGTTTTCAATCTCACACGATTCGCCCGCCAAAAAGGTGGCTGCCAAAATCGGTAATGCGCTGTTTTTTGCTCCGTGAATATGTACCGCACCGTTCAAGCGGTGCTCACCTTCGATGATCAGCCTTGACATCGTGGCCCACCCCTATCTCCGAAATCAACCAACAAGGTCTTATACCTTATCCTATGATTTCGAAAGAAAAAGGTGACAGCAAGGCTATGATTGCTTCAGCGTTTCCCATACAACGGCATAGATACGCTCGTGCGCATCAAGCACCGCCATATTTGCCGCGGCTTTACTCATAGATGTAAGCGTATCGGATGAGAGCGCCGTTTTCTTTATGGTATCCCACAAATGCACGTCTGTCAAATCTTTTTCCTCAATACAGAGTGCTGCACCGCGGTCCGCCAATGCCATGGCATTATAAAATTGATGATTTTCTGCCACGTACGGTGACGGAACTAAAATTGACGGTTTTTTCATAGCGGGCAGCTCACTGAGGGTCATGGCACCGCAACGCGAAACCACGAGATCCGCCGCCGCCATGCAGCGGGGCATGTCGTCGATATATTCCCTCACCTGCACATGCACGCCGTCCGGCGTGACGCCCAATTCCGAGAGAAGTGCTTGCATCTTCTGATAGTTCTCCCCTCGACCGGTAGCAACGATGAACTGTAGCTTTTGTTCCTCCTGATTCCGTTTGAGTACACCGGCGATCGCCTCGTTCAGATGACGTGCGCCCAAACTGCCCCCAAAGCACAACACCAGCGGCCGCTCATCCATGCCAAGCTCACGACGTGCCGTCCGCTCATCCATCGCCGTAAAATCGCGACGGAGCGGATTACCGGTAACCACTACGTGTGTGCCCTCCGGCAAATGCCTCCGTGCGGCCTCGTCCGCAACCATGACTGCTTTGGCATGCTTTGCCAGCATCTTAACCGTCACGCCCGGCAGAGCGTTCGATTCGTGTAACAACACCGGCACGCCCATTCGCGCCGCTTGACGCAGTACCGGTCCACAGACGTAGCCGCCGGTGCCAATGGCAAGATCCGGCGCAAAGTCTTTTATAATGCGCGCCGCTTCAAAGCCGGCGGTAACCGCATGGTACGCCGCCGCCACGTTGCGGCCGATATTCTTCAGCGACAAGCGTCTCTGAAACCCCTGCACCGTCACGGTTTTGAGCTGGTAACCCGCCGCCGGAACAAGTGTGGTTTCCATTTTTCCTTTGACGCCGACGAACAGTATCTCGGCATCAGGATGCCGATTTTTAATTGTATCGGCGATCGTGAGGGCGGGATTGATATGCCCCGCCGTGCCGCCTCCGGCCATCAATATACGCATGCGTTACCCCCCTGTCGCCTGCCGTTTTGTCTGTCGCGAAACCGACAACAGCACGCCCATTTGTGCCAGCAACATCAGCAGCGATGAGCCTCCGTAACTGAAAAACGGCAAACTGATACCGGTGTTGGGGAAGGAATTGGTAATAACCGCCAGATTAAACACTACCTGCATGCCAATCTGCGCAATCAGACCAATGGCTAACATGGAACCGAATTTATCGGGAGCGTGCATTCCGATCACGAACCCCCGCCATACCAAAGCGGCAAACAGTAGGATGATTAACACGGCGCCGATAAAGCCAAGTTCTTCACAGACGATCGCAAAAATGAAGTCGTTTTGCGGTTCGGGCAGGAAAGAATGCTTTTGTCGGGAATTACCCAAGCCCTCGCCCATGAGCCCGCCCGATCCGATCGCAAACAGCGATTGTACCGTTTGCCATGCCGCGTCACGGCCGGTCTGTCCCGATTCATACACCACGTCCGAGGTGTATACGCCGATCGGGTCCAGCCACACATCAATACGGTCCTGCTCGTATCCTAAAAACACGACCATGACCACCACACCGATCACACCGATCGCAACGATGGTCCCCAGATGCGGCAGGCGCGCACCGCCAATGAACAGCATGACCAGACCGATCATAAGCAATAGGATGGTACCGGACAAATGCGGCTCAATCAGAATCAAAACGGCGGTAAAGCCCAGAATACCCAGCAAGGGTAAAAAACCTTTTTTTAACGATTTGATACCTTCGGGATTACGAGAGATCAAATGGGCAAACAACAGAATGATCGCAAACTTCGCAATCTCGGACGGCTGAATACTAATCGGACCAACACGGATCCAGCGATGCACGTTCTGAATTTCGGGAAGCAACATAACCAAACCGAGCAGACCCCACGAACCAAGCATAATGGGAACGGCAAACCGTCGGAGGACGTGGTAGTCAACAAATGACACGCCGATCATGATAATGACACCCACAACGGCATAGATCAACTGACGCTTGATGTAATAATAGCTATCCCCGCCGTTGCGGTAATACGAATAGGCAAAGCTGGCAGAAAACAGGCAGACAAGACCAACCGCCAACACGACCAACAGCAGGATGAAAAACGGCATATCAAAACTGTTGGCAAAAGAAAATAACCGCAGCCGCCCTTTGCGCTTGGGCAACGCATCATGCGGCGCCGCGTTCGTGGCGGATACCCGTTTTGCCATGATAGCTCTCTCCTTTAAGAATGATTATAGTAAGGTGATCAGCAAAGCAACCGCGCCGCCGATACCGGCTGTTAAACAAGCGATGGCAACGATCTTATTCTCGCACCAACCGCACAACTCGAAATGGTGATGCAGCGGGCTCATTTTGAACAACCGCTTACCGTGTGTCAGTTTAAAATAACCGACCTGCAGCATCACCGAAACCGTTTCCAAGAAATACACAATACCCATCGGCAACAGCAATAACGGCCTGCCGATTCCGAATGCTACCGCGCACAATACGCCGCCGATAAACAACGAGCCGGTATCGCCCATAAACACCCGTGCGGGATGAAAGTTCCATACCAAAAACCCTGCAATTGCGCCCGCCGCCGCCGCCGTAACAACTCCGTAACCAAACGAGTCGCCGCATAAAATCAGCAAAAACAAACAAACGATCACCGAAACTGATCCGCACAACCCATCGACACCGTCGGTCAGATTGGTGGCATTGGTCATCGCCACAATGATAAACACCGCAATCGGGATAAACCAAAGACCCGCCGTCCAAACACCGTAAACCGGAATATGGATTTGGGTACCGCCCGTCAGGTACACAAGCAACGCATAGCCACCGGATAACGCAATCTGCAAGAGCAGCTTTTGACGGCTTGTCAATCCCAAATTACGCTTTTTAACCACCTTAATGTAATCGTCCAAAAATCCGATCACACCAAAGCCGATCGCCATCACGATTCCGGCAAACAGTCGCGTGACCGTTGCCACGGTATCGGCATCCGTCACAATCTTGACCGGAAGAAACAGTTGACAAACCAGCATCACAAGCAGCAAGACGATCAGTAGAGCGCCGATAAAGATAATGCCGCCCATGGTGGGGGTTCCCTGCTTGGCTTTGTGCCATGCAGGACCCTCGTCGCGAATCGTCTGTCCGAATTTCAGTCGATGCAGTATCGGAATAAACACTTTGCCCAATCGTTCGGATAATACGAACGCCAACAATGCCGTTACGATCCACACCGTCGATACCAGTATACCCATATTTTGTGCTCCTCATTTCACCATTCAGGTGTTATTCTCGTCCAGCGCTTCCGCCACAATTTCGCGTTCATCGAGATGAATCGTTCCGCTGTTTACTATCTGATAGGTTTCGTGCCCCTTGCCTGCAAGCAAGATCGTATCTCCCGGCTTCGCATTGCGGATCGCCCAACGGATGGCTTCGGTTCGATCGACAATCATCGTATAGGGAGTCTGCGTATCCGACAAGCCTGCTACAATGTCTGCTATGATCGCGCGCGGATCCTCTGTGCGCGGATTATCCGAAGTAACCACGACAAAATCCGAGAGTGCCGCCGCTGTCGCGGCCATTTTCGGACGCTTGGTACGGTCGCGGTCTCCGCCGCAGCCAAACACCGTCACGAGCCGCCCCTCTTTGCAGGTGTTCAAGGTCTCGCAAATATTCTGCAAACCATCGGGGGTGTGCGCATAGTCGATCACCACCGTAAAATCACGGTCGGTCGGAACAACCTCGGCGCGTCCCTTAACGATCGCGGCGTCACACAGAGCAGACACGACCTCATCAAACGAAATACCCAACGTCAAGGCACAGGCAGCAGCAGCCAATGCGTTGTAAACAGAAAACCGACCCGGTGTTTTGAGTTTTACTCTGCCGATACAGCCGGTGGTAACCAACTCAAAATCCACGCCATCCGGCCGCTCACGCAAGTGATGCGCCGTGTACTCAGCGCTCGTGCTTACGGCGGAATAAGTAACCATCGGACAAGGCAGATCCTCACTCATCGTGTGATACCACGGATCATCCACGTTGAAAACCGCCGTATCGCTGATTGCAAACAAGCGTTTTTTCGCTGCAGCATATTCGACCATCGTGCCGTGATAATCCAAGTGATCCTGCGTCAGATTGGTAAAAGCTCCAACCGCAAAATGGCAGCCGGTAACGCGCTCTTGATCCAACGCATGGGAAGAAACCTCCATCACCGCATAATGACATCCGGCATCCACCATTGCCGCAAACAACTGTTGCAGTTCATAGGAATCGGGGGTGGTCTGTCCCGTTTGTACCACGCGCTGCCCAATCATATTCTGAATGGTGCCCACCAAGCCGACGGTATGACCCGCCCGCTCCAAAATGTGTTTGAGCAAATACGAGGTGCTGGTTTTGCCGTTCGTGCCGGTAATGCCGATCAAACACAGCTTTTCCGACGGACGACCAAACCAGTTGGCACACATTTGTGCCCATGCGGCGCGCGCGTCGCGCACCAACACCTGACGCGACAGTCCCAAATCCCGTTCACAAACGACCGCTGCCGCACCTCTTTCCAAGGCCTCTTCGGCAAACTGATGACTGTCAATTTTTGTGCCTGCAATACATACAAACAAACAGCCCTCGGTGATCTTGCGGGAATCACGGCACAGCTGTGTGATTTCAACGTCGTCACAAAAACCGGTTGTCAAAACATCTTGTAATACTTTCAGCAGCTTCATATTCACACCTCTATTCGATCGTATCTGTGTAAAGAATACGTATCTCGATCACCGTCCCTTTGGGAACAGTGCTTGATTTTTCAACAGATTGTGCCGCAACAACC
>JAZRQG010000104.1:0-5449 GCA_045649625.1 Acutalibacteraceae bacterium | reverse complement strand
CTGCAACTTAAGATGCGGTTGTTGTCACAATCCCGATACCTGGGATGTTTCGTGCGGGACAGAATACACCGCTGATGAAATTGTAAGTAAAGCCTTGCGCTACAAAAATTATTTCGGTGACAAGGGCGGAATCACGCTGTCCGGCGGGGAACCGCTCTTACAAACGGCATTTGCCGCCGAGGTGTTTCGGTTGTGTCACGAACGCGGCATACACACGTGTTTGGATACGTCGGGGGTATGTATAAACGACAACGTGCGCCGTGTGCTTATGCACTGTGACCGCGTCTTGCTGGATATCAAATACACCGATGATGCACTCTACCACCGCCACGTCGGGATGCCGTATCAAAGCGCACTTGCGTTTTTGGCGCATCTGAACGAGCAGCATATCCCCACTACCATCCGTCAAGTGGTCATCCCCACCATGAACGATACAAACGAGAATTTCAAAGCGCTGAAAACACTCGCCGATACGCACACGTGCGTGGACGGTATCGAGCTGCTCCCGTTCCGAAAAATCTGTCAAGTAAAATACGATGAGTTGGGTATTCCTTTTCCCTTTACCCACATTCCCGAAGCGGATCCCTTATCGGTTCGGCAGCTCGAGCAACAGATAAACGCATAACAGCAGCACCACCCTCGCGGGTGGTGCTGCTGTTTGTATGCAAAGTCCACATAAGCTATCTGCTGTTTTCATGAAGCAAAAACAATTTATTGTTTTTCAATAAAAAAGTATTGACAAACAAAAAATCGCGGTGTATGATGGAGACTCAAAAACGACGCCAATCAATTTGACAATAAACCTAAAAAGGAGAAACATTATGGAACAAAAACGTCCTATCGAGCCGCAGAAGATCCGCCGCGAGTTCACCTCGCACGACATCCTCTTTGCTTGGTTCTCATACATAACGGCATATCTGCTATGCCGCACACTTCCCGTCAACGAAAAACCGTTGAGTGGCCTGCTGCTCATGGTACTGCTATTTGGATTTACCGCGATTTTTATGAAAACAAAAGGTGTGCCATTGTACGGCATGCCGCTTGCGACCATGATCTCGGGACTGATGGTTTCCGTCTCGCTGATACTTTCCTCCAATGCCTTTATCCACTTTTTCGCCTACGTATACGCACTGGGAGCGTACGGGTATTTTCTCTATGCAGCCACGGGCAACTCATTGAAGCCCGGCTTTTCCCCCCTCTTACTCGCCGATTTTGCAAAAGCGCTGTTCATAATGCCGTTTTATTCGTTTGAGGATTTTGAACTGTTTCGCGGCATGTTCCACGGACGCAATCGCAAAAGTCTGAACGTCCTTTTAAAGTTGGCGATCGGAGCAGGTATCACCATTATCCCCACCGGAATCGTACTGGCACTGTTGTCCTATGATAAAGGCTTCTCGAACCTCGTGGAAAAACTCTTTGATTTCGGACAGTTCAACGTCTTTTCTCATATCGTCAGTTTGGCGTTTGGCGTTCCGATCGGGATGTATTTGTACGGTCTGTACATCTCCTCGACGGATAAAAAGTGCAACGACATATTCACGGCAGAAAAATGCGCCAACTTATCCGATCGCGTCAAGATCGCTCCCCTCTCCACCGCTTTAACCGCGGTTATTCCCCTGCTGGCGGTATACGTGCTGTTCTTTGTTTCGCAGTGGCGCTACTACGTTTCCGGTTTCACCGGTATACTGCCCCCCGATTTCAGCTACGCAGAATATGCACGGGAAGGTTTTTTTCAGCTTTGCGCGGTATCCGTCATCAATTTGGCAATCATCTCCGCAGTGCTTTTCTTCATGAAAAAAAGCAAGCTCTCCTCGCTGATTCTTAAGCTTCTGACGGTGATCTTTTCTCTTTTTACACTGGTGCTCATCAGCACCGCCGTCGCGAAAATGGTGATGTATATCCATTTCTACGGTCTGACGCAAAAGCGAGTATATGCCACGTGGTTTATGGCAGTACTGGCGGTGATGTTCATTATTGTCGCACTCGGCCGCTTCCTCTCGAAGATCAAAACCGTATCGCTTTGCGCTGTCGTGGTCGTTGCGTCATTTGCCATACTGGCACTTGGCAACGCAGATAGCCTGATTGCCCAATATAATGTCGATCGCTATTTGAACGGCACGCTACAAACCGTGGACATTGACGCTATGTCCGACTTGGGTGATGCCGCGGTGCCACAGCTGGTACGGCTTGCCAAACACCTGGATGATCAAAACGGCACGGATATCGCAACCGTCACCTATGTGGACATTGAATTCCAAACGGATTTGTACAGCCAAGTTGCAGATCAACTTTTGTATCAAAAAAGGAAATGGGAAGAATCCGATCGTAGCATCTTCTCGTTCACCATAAACGCTGCTAAGGCAAAGACCGCCTTAAAAGGCGCAGGGCTGTTAGAATAATCAATCAGAAGAGCGTTCACCGCTTGGGTGAACGCTCTTCTGATTTCCGGCAAAATCCGCCGTCTTTAATTTCGCACGATTTTGTCAGTCGGTACTACCGTCTGCAAAAATTCCATCAAATCTTTCACAGCGGCAGGGCCTCCCACACAATGTGTGGGCAACAGGATCGCCGAAGTGGGCGCCACAAAAAAATACAGCGCCTGCGGCGTCGTATGTACCGCATGAAGGGACTGGTACGGGATCCTTACATCCATTCGCCCGTCATTATCCTGCATTGCGTCATCGTTAAACGTAATGATGCCGGCCTTACTGTAAAGCGGCGTTCCCTTCTTCTCCGCCCGACGCATCTGTTTTTCCACCACTTTCATAATCTGTCGTTTGGCACACAGTCCGTAAACCACCGTCGCGATCGCCAGCGCTATCGTCACCGTCAATGTCAAAAACCACTCGACACCGCTCAACCAAAAGATAACCACCAACAGCAAAGCGATCACGGCAAACGTGCCGCGAAAAATCCACACGCTTCGCTTGCCCTCGGGTATATGCTCCAGCGTGTAGCGGTTAAATGTCAGATAATCGTTTTCGGTTACCGTATAGTCATAGGTAAACATACGTTATCACCTCTCACCTTTTGTGTCGGTCTTTTTGAAAATAGGCGCCGATCAGCATAATGACGGCGAACACGATAAGATAGAACAGCACGGGGAATGAGAAGGTGCCGTTTTCCGCTGCCGCCAAATACGGCACAATGCCGTGCGCATACACGGCGGCAAATACCGTAAAGGCACAAGCAAGCACCGAGAGGATCGGCAGTACAAACCGTTTAAAAAATCCCAGTTCTTTTTCCTTGATCATCCAGCGGATAAACATTGGGATATAAAGGGCGTAAACGGTAACCACGGGAAGCTCGGACGAGTCGAAATTGAAATAGCCAAACCAGCCGTCAGTGAGATTGGCACCATAGAAATATACAAGCCACACAGCACTAACGAAAACGCCCCAGACGGCAGAATTGGTGACCATATTCGTGCTGGGATCAATCTGGCGGAACATTTTCTGCTTCGGGCCCTCGTCGCGCATGGCAATCGCATACATACCGCGGGTAACAGCCACCATCAGACCATTAAGCGTGCCAAGGCACGAAATAACAATAAAAACATTTAAAATCGTACCGCCGACCGTGCCGAAAATATGGGTGAAAGCGGTGGTAGCGCCTTCGTTCATCAACACCTCATTCGTGGCGCCGCCCGCGACACCGATGTAGTAAAGAACGTATGCAGCAACCACAATAAGCGAGCCGATCACCAACGCCAGCGGTAACGTCCTTTTGGCGTTTTTTAATTCAGCATTGATCGAGGTTGCCACGATCCAGCCCTCATACGCGAACACCGTGGCGACCACCGCCCCAAACAGACCGCTGCCGATGCCGCCGGTTGTTTCTGTGACGACCGTGCTGAAGTTTGTGGACAACGTGCCGTTGAGTGAACCGACCACGGTGCCGACAATCGCCATCAGACAAATGGGAATCAGCTTGATAACGGTAGCGCTGACTTGGAATTTGCCTGCCAGTTTCGGGGACAACGCATTGATCATATACGACGCAACCAGGAAAAAACCGGCAAGTGCCAACACCTCGGCGCTCACCAAACTCCAACCGAACAGTACGCCGAAATAGCGAGCGGATACCCACGCGAGCACCGAGGTCATCGCGGGATAATAGACGTTCACCAAAAACCACGCGAGGTAGTACGCGTACGATTTTCCGCAAGTGGCTTCTGCGTAGTCCACTGCGCCACTAACCTTTTCGTACTTCGTTGCCATCATCGCAAACTGCAACGAACAAATAATCATCAACAAACCCGTGATCACCCACGCGAGGATGCCGATCGGCATATTTCCTCCGGTGGCTTGTAACACGTTTTGTGCTTTAAAAAAGACACCCGAACCAATAACCGTACCCACCACCATACAAATAGCAGTCGGCAGTCCGTACCGTTTTTCGAGCTTTTCCATACTTTTAAATTCCTTTCGTTAAAGTTAAGAATAGCATAACACAAAAAAAGCAACTCGTAAAGAGTGGAATTTATTGCAGGTTCGAATCCCTCCCTGCAAAAAGAAAAGCACCACCGCAAGGTGGTGCTTTCTTTTTTGGCCCGCCCGGAGGGATTCGAACCCCCGGCCTTTGGAATCGGAATCCACTGCGATATCCAGCTTCGCCACGGGCGGATGTGGACCTTTGTTATTGTACACGGTTTTCCACGGTTTTGCAAGATGTAAAACACAATTTTCACAAAAATAATCCCGCCCGTACAGCCCGACAAAAAGGTATCGTTCCCACAAGGAACGCTTGATAAGCCTTTACTCCCCTACATTTTTTGCCAAAGTATGGCTTTTTATGGTTCAATATGGTATACTGGATAAAATGTCAATTTTCACAGAGGAGGTTCTCGCATGAAAGCCAAACTCTCCCCCCGCTTTTGGTGCGCGCTCACCCTTTTCAGCTTGATGGGTCAGGTCGCGTGGGTCGTGGAAAATATGTATTTCAACGTGTTTATTTATAAGATGTTCCACGCCACCGCTGCCGATATTTCGCTGATGGTCGCAGCATCCGCCATTACGGCTACACTGACTACCGTGCTGATGGGTGCGCTGTCAGACAAGATCGGCAAACGCAAGCTGTTTATCTGTGCCGGCTATATTTTATGGGGCATTTCCATTTTCAGCTTTGTATTCTTATCAAACGGGGTCATCAGCCCCGTAGCGTCGATGACCGCCAACGTCACGGCAATGTGTATCTCACTGACTATCGTTTTGGACTGCGTGATGACCCTTTTCGGCTCCACCGCGAACGATGCTGCATTTAACGCATGGCTGACCGATTCCACCGATTCCTCCAACCGTGGTGCAGCGGAGGGCATCAACGCGATGATGCCGCTCGTGTCGATTTTAGTCGTGTTCGGCGGGTTTATCTTCTTTAACTTAGATCAAGCGCAAAGCTGGACACTCATTTTCAGCATCATCGGTGTGGCAGTACTCCTCATCGGTATTTT
>JAZRQG010000103.1:0-12384 GCA_045649625.1 Acutalibacteraceae bacterium | reverse complement strand
TTGCTTGGCACTGTATCGCGCCTTATATCTGGGCGAAACACACAACCGCTGTACCATCACGGTTGCGGGCGACGCTGTGCCGTATCCGCAAAACGTATCGGTTCCTTTCGGCACAACGGTGCAACAGGTTCTGGAACATTGCGGTCTGATCGAACCGCCGGATTATCTCGTATTGGGCGAGCAAATGACCGGCACCACCGCTCTCACCTCGGATATTCCGATCTTGCCCGGTATGACCTGTATATTGGCATTTACCACGAAAGCCATCCGCCCTGTCACACCGCGCACCTGCATTGGCTGCGGTCGCTGTGTGCAGGTCTGTCACGCGGGACTGCTACCATTTGAGATCAACCGCCGCTATCGGAATATGCACTACGAGCGTCTCCACTCGCTGGCCCCTGACTTGTGTGACGGCTGCAACGCGTGTTCCTATATCTGCCCTTGCGGCATTGATCTCGCCGCCGTTATTCATGAGGCAAAAACAGCGGATAACACCATTTCCGTTGACTTGGAGGAGGATACCAATGCTTAAAGCTTCTGCCGCGCCGCATCTGCGCGAAGCACAGCGCCCTGCCTACCAATCCTACGGTGTCTTGCTGTGCTTGGTTCCGTTAACGGCGTTTTCCTGCCTGCATTATGGCGTTCGCCCGCTCTTACTGGTATTATCCGGTATCTTCAGTGCGGTGCTAACGGAATTTATCTGCGGCTTTTTCCGTCACGGTCGACCTTCTATGTCGGACGCTACCAGTATGGTAACCGGCGGTCTAATCGGCGCCATGATGTCGCCGATTACCCCGTTCTGGGTTCCTGCCATCGGCGCAGTATTTGCCATCGGCGTTGTCAAAATGCCGTTCGGCGGTACCGGCCGCAACATTTTCAATCCCGCAGCAGCGGGCATGGCGTTTTGCGCCGTCTGTTTCCCGACACGGCTGTTTGTGTACCCCGATCCCACGCTGACCGATTCGCTGCCGCTGCTTGACACCTCTATCGTCATTACGGCCGCTTCTCCCACCGCACAGCTAAACAGCGGCGGCACCACCTCATACGGTTGGATCGCCCTGCTCAGCGGCGATTTTCCCGGTCCGATCGGCTCCACGGGCGTTCTGATCCTACTTGCATGTGCGCTGTATCTGTTTATGCGCCGCTCATCATCGCCCTGTATCTTGATTCCCTATTTATTGGTTTGCGCAATCAGCGCCGCCTTGTTTCCGCGCGCGGCGATTGACGCCGCTACGAGCGTTTCACTGGAGCTGTGCACCGGCCTGCTACTGTTTTCAGGTGTCTTTCTTCTCTCGGATCCTTGCACCGCTCCGCGTTTTTGGTTGGCACGTATTCTATACGGCATCTTTGCGGCTGTTTTGACAATGATTCTCCGTCATTACGGTCGTTTTGAGTGTTGCGAATTCTTTGCGGTTATGCTGGTCAATTCTTTCTCACCGCTGCTCGATCGTAGCTGCTGGCATCTCACTGCATGGCTTCGCCGCAAAAAAACGGAGGTGGCATCGTTATGAAACCTGCCTTGCGCAACTTCCTATCGGTAATGTGGAATGCCTTTCTCCCCCAAAACGTGGTGCTTGTTCAAGCGTTGGGTCTGTGCCCTATTCTGGCAATAGGCATTAACCTGCGCTACGGTGTCGCACTATCGGCTTGTGTCGTCGCAACCGTTGTACTTTCGGACCTGTTGTTCGCATTACTGGCAAAATACATCGCTACCCGTCTGCAACCGATCGTGTATGTGCTTATCGCCTCGATTCTGCTGCTCGGTACGGCCGTTGTCTTGCGATTGTTCATATCCGCAGAGATCTATGCACACTTATATCTGTTCTTGCCGCTGATGGCGGTGAATACGCTGTATACCTACCGTTCCGCCATCGCACCGTCAACTCCGCGCATCGGTCTTGCCGTGACATTGGCTGACTCGCTGGGCTGTGCACTGGGCTTCAGTATGGTGCTGTGCGTTGCCTCTGCCTTGCGTGAAATGGCGATTTACGGCACCTTGTGGAACGTGCCGCTCGGTTACGAGGTTCGTTTTCCGGAAGCTGAGCACCCTTTCATCGGCTTTATCCTGCTCGGCTTTATGGCTGCCACCCTACAGTGGTGTAAAAAACTGTCGCACCGCAAGGATCCGCAGGAGGTGGGGACGTTATGAACACGGTCATCAGTACGCTTCTGGTTTTCCTAATCGCCGCAACCATGCAAAATTTGGTGCTGACCGCCGGCTTTGATTCCTCGGTAATGCTTAAAATCAACCGCCATCCCCGTCAGCTGTTTCGTTTTTGTGTTTTGGTTTTGTGCTTTTCGGTAATCACAACCGCTATCTTTTATCCCATCGATCGGCTGCTTAGTGCTACTTGGTGGGTACGGATGTTGCGCCCCCTCATTATCGTATGCATTGTCTGCCTGCTGTACCTACTCGCCATCGTGATCCTCAGCCGTTTTGAATCGCTATACCGCCGTGTGCGGCATCTGTTACCGCTTGCCCTCTTCAACAACCTGGTTGTCGGTGTGGCGTTGTTGCTCAATCTGCAGGTATCGGTATCCTTTTTCCCCGCCTTGGGTCTCGCCGCCGGCGCCGCACTCGGCTTTGGCTTCCTGTCCGCGATGACCGCCGAGGCGGCCGAGCGCATGGACAACCCCGATATCCCCTCGTCGTTTCGCGGTCTTCCCGCAACGCTTGTGTATCTCGGTTTGCTGGCGCTCGCACTCATGGGCTTCTCACCAATATTCCATTTCACCTAAGGAAAGGGTTCTCTCAATGCTTCCATTCGCCGCTTTTTTTGATCTGGACGGCACGCTGGCCATGCACAACCAACCGCCTTCTGCTATCGATGTGAAAGCAATGCGCGCCTTCCGCGCGTGCGGCCACTATTTGTTTTTGTGTACCGGCCGCTCGACCGGTTATCTGTACCCCGCCGTTCTGGACATCGGGTTTGACGGCATCATTGCAGGTGCCGGCGCATATGTCTCTATCGGGGATCGTGTGATCCACCGCACCTGCGTGTCGGAAGACGTCCTTGCCCCCATTCAACAGGCGTTTGAGGAATCAAATGCAACACTCATTATGGAGACTGAGGAACATATGGTGCAGCTTGCCTCTCCCACGGCAACCAAATTGGTTCCCGCCTATCCCCGCATCCGGACCGCGGAGCAGTGGAGAGAACAATACCCAAACGAGATCACCTCGAAGCTCACGGTATACGGTGATATTCCGCCGTCTGTTGTTCCGTATATCAACAGCCGTTTGGACGTCATTCAGCATCCACATTACGCGGAAATCGTCCCACGGGGTTGCTCGAAATCCGACGGTATCCGTAAGGTGCTGGCAGAACTGAATCTCCCCCGCGAGCAAAGCATCGCTTTTGGGGATAGTATGAACGACTACGATATGATCCAATACGTCGGCGTCGGTGTGGCGATGGGAAATGCCGACGAACCGGTCAAGGCAATTGCCGACCGCATTACCGCCCCCTACGATCAAGGCGGTATTGCGCAAGTATTAAAGGAATATCTATAAAGAACGGGCGTGTGTGATACACGCCCGTTCTTTCGTATTTGTTCTTGATTCCCGCCACACATTGTGATATAATGCGGTGCAGAATGACTATCTGTCAAAGGAGAGAATACCTGTGAAAAAACCGTCATCGGTGTAACCTGCCGTTACAATGAAGAAAACGAAGAAATCAGCTTGATCCCCACCTATATGAACGCCGTCGCCATACACGGCGCCGTGCCGATTTTGCTGTACTGCACCGAGGATGAGGCACTTCTCCGATCCTGGGTAGATTTGTGTGACGGCTTAATGATCTCGGGCGGACCTGACGTGGATCCGTCGTATTACGGTGAAGAACGGCACGAAAAGTGCGGTCCCGCCTGTCCCAGCCGTGATCGCACCGAGAGCCGTCTGTTTGAAATGTTCCGAGAGGCGGGCAAGCCGATTCTCGGCATCTGCCGCGGTGCGCAACTGGTCAACGTCTTGCTTGGCGGCACCTTGTATCAAGACGTACCATCCCAATACGACGATGGGCTTGTGCACAGTATTCCGAATTTAGTACCGGCATGGCATTCCATGAACATCGTGCCGGGTACCCGCCTACATAAAATGTTGGGTGTAGAGGAGTGTACCGTCAACAGTTTCCATCATCAAGCCGTTGTAAAAGTGGCACCGGGAATGCAGGTGGCGGCCAACGCTCCGGGTGGGCTTATCGAAGCCATAGAAAGCACCGACGGATCATGGTTGTTTTGTATACAATGGCATCCGGAGCGCACGTTCCAAGATGATGAGGTCAGCAGTAAACTGTTTGGCGCATTTGTGGACGCTTGTCGATAACCGTATATACAAAGAGGCACACTTCCCAAGGAAGTGTGCCTCTTGTTGTTATGCTTCTGCAATCGTACCGCCGCCGACCACGGTATCACCGTCGTAAAACACGACCGCTTGCCCGACTGTGATCGCGCGCTGCGGCTCACAAAATGTCACGCTCACCCGCGAATCACCATGAGGCTCGATCACCGCCTCCGCTTCCCTTTGCGAATACCGCGTTTTAGCGGTAACTGTCATCGGTGCTGTCAGTTCGGGAATCGCGATCCAGTTGAGACGGTCCGCGATCAACGTGTTTGTGAACAGATCTTCACTCTTTCCGAGCGTGACCGTGTTGCGTGCGGCATCCTTGCGCACCACAAACCGCGGCTCACCGAATGCAACGCCGAGTCCTTTGCGCTGACCGATGGTATATCCGATCATGCCGCTGTGTCTGCCGATAACCTGCCCGTCCATATCCACAAAATCGCCCGGCTCGCGCGCAACTCCCATTCTTTGCTCCAAAAACGCTGCGTAATCGCCGTCGGGGATGAAACAGATGTCCTGACTGTCCGGCTTATGCGCTGATTCCCAGCCTTGTTCTGCCGCCAATACGCGCAGATCCGTTTTGCAATGCTCGCCGAGCGGGAACAACGTGTGTGCCAACTGCTTTTGTGTCAAGGAATACAGGACATAACTCTGATCTTTTGACGCATCTGTCGCTTTTTTTAGCAAAAAACGGCCGTTTTCTGCTTGTTTAACACGCGCGTAATGTCCCGTTGCCACCGCGCCAAAGCCTTCTTCCAAGGCGCGTGTGAGCAGTCTGCCGAATTTTACTTCGCGGTTGCAGACGATACACGGGTTGGGGGTAGCGCCCGCTGCGTAGGTGTCGGCGAAGTTGCGGATAACCGTATCGTGAAACCATTGCCGTTCATCCAGTACCCGATGCGCGATGCCGAGCCGTTTTGCCGTCAGCTGCGCATCCTCTACGTCGCGGGAAGAACCGCACGCACTGCCCTCGGTGAGTAACAGGGTGACGCCCTCAACCTCGTAGCCTTGCTGTTTAAGCAGCCATACCGCCGCGGAGCTGTCCAGTCCGCCGCTCATGCCGACCAATACTTTTTTCACGGTTCCCACCTCTTTTTTGTAGTATAGCATAAAAACAACCATAAATCAATGCGAAGCATTGTATATCATCAATTCCGCAGGAATTGCATATCATCAACTTCGTAAGAAGTTGTATATCATCAAGCCGACATTTTTTTGATACACACCTACCGGTGTGATGAGATACAACACGGCTTTGCCGTGTTGATGATATACACGCTGCCGCGTGATGATATACCAAGCTTGTCGGCTTGGATAAAAAAAATCCTCGTTCCGAAGAACGAGGGTTTTTTGGAGCTACCGATCCGATTCGAACGGACGACCTGCTCATTACGAGTGAGCTGCTCTACCTGCTGAGCCACGGTAGCATACTGACAGCCCTTGTATTATAGCAAACAACACCCGCCCCGTCAAGAGATTTTTTTGAAGGAGAGCTGTTTTTTCTCTTTTCGCTTGTATCCCCCTTTGTTTTGTGGTATGATGATCGTATATGATTTTAAATGAGGTGTTCCGTTATGGGATTGTTAAAAGCCCTGTTCGGTGATTATAGCAAGCGCGAGATCAAACGCGTACAACCATTGTGTGATCGCGTTCTCACCTTGGAAGAAGCCTACCGTGCGATGGACGAGGCCACACTTAAAGCCCAAACTGACGTATTGCGTGACCGCTTAGCATCCGGTGAAAGCACGGATGACATTCTGCCGGAGGCATTTGCCACCTGCCGTGAAGCGTGTGACCGTGTGCTGGGTATGCGCCCCTTTCCGGTTCAGATCCTCGGCGGCATCATCCTGCATCAGGGCCGTATCGCCGAAATGAAGACCGGTGAAGGTAAAACGCTGGTCGCTACCCTCCCTGCCTATCTGAACGCTCTCACGGGCAACGGTGTACACATTGTCACGGTCAACGATTATCTCGCCCGCCGCGACAGCGAGTGGATGGGCAAGGTGTATCGATATTTAGGGCTCACCGTCGGTCTGATCGTGCACGATCTGGACAACGATGCAAGACGCGCTGCCTACGCCGCGGATATCACCTATGGCACCAATAACGAGCTCGGCTTTGATTACCTGCGGGACAATATGGTCATTTATAAGGAACGCAAGGTGCAGCGCGGACATCACTACGCCATCGTGGACGAAGTAGACTCAATCTTAGTCGACGAAGCGCGTACCCCGCTCATCATTTCGGGTCAGGGTGACAAATCCACCGACCTGTATAACCAGGCGGATAAATTTGCCCGCACCCTGCGCGCGTTCAAAATCAAGGAAATGGACACCAAGGCAGAGCAGGACACTGTCGACGGCGACTATATCGTGGACGAAAAGGCGCGTACCGCTACGTTGACGCAGAGCGGTGTTAAAAAGGCGGAGGACTATTTCCGAGTTGAGAACCTGATGGATCCCGACAACGTCACTCTCTTACATCACATCAACCAAGCCATCAAGGCACGCGGTGTCATGTCCCGCGATATCGATTACGTCGTCAAAGACGGTCAGGTCATCATTGTCGATGAGTTCACCGGTCGTCTGATGTTCGGCAGACGGTATAATGAGGGTCTGCACCAGGCGATTGAGGCAAAGGAAAACGTGAAAGTTGAGCGTGAAAGCAAAACGCTCGCCACCATCACGTTCCAAAATTATTTCCGTTTGTATAACAAGTTGTCCGGTATGACCGGTACCGCGATGACCGAAGAGACCGAGTTCCAGCAAATCTACCATCTGGACGTGGTGGAAATCCCCACCAACAAGCCGATGGTGCGCAACGATCTGCCCGATGTCGTGTACAAAACCGAAAACGGCAAGTTTAATGCCGTTATTGAACAGATTATTGAATGCCATCAACACGATCAGCCGGTGCTGGTCGGCACCATCTCGATTGAGAAATCCGAAAAGCTCTCCCGTATGCTCAAAAATCGCGGCATTCCGCACGAAGTACTCAACGCGAAGCATCACGAAAAAGAAGCTGAGATCGTTGCCCAAGCGGGTAAATGCGGTGCTGTGACCATCGCCACCAACATGGCAGGCCGCGGTACGGATATTCGGCTGGGTGGTAACGCGGAGTTTTTGGCAAAAGCCGAAATGCGCCGTATGGGTATTCCGGAACAGCTGATCGTCGAATCCACCGCTTTCGGAGAAACCGACAATGAGGAGATTTTGTCAGCGCGAGAAACGTTCCAACAACTCGAGCAGAAATACCGCGAGGAGATCCGTCCCGAGGAAGAAGCGGTCAAGGCGGCAGGCGGACTGTATATCATCGGCACCGAACGTCACGAATCCCGCCGTATCGACAATCAGCTGCGCGGCCGTGCCGGCCGTCAAGGCGATCCCGGTACCACCCGCTTCTATCTCTCGTTAGAGGACGATCTGATGCGTCTGTTCGGCGGCGAACGGATGAATACCATTATGGAAATGCTCGGCGTGGATGAAACAATGCCGATTGAAAACCGCATGCTGTCGAATGCCATCGAATCGGCACAAAGCCGCGTGGAAGAACGCAACTTCGGTATCC
Organism: Acutalibacteraceae bacterium; assembly: GCA_045649625.1. GTDB lineage: Bacteria > Bacillota > Clostridia > Oscillospirales > Acutalibacteraceae > RGIG3009. The sequence continues at coordinate 4,472 of JAZRQG010000103.1, read as the reverse complement.
GCCGCAACGTGCTGCAATATGACGACGTGATGAATCGTCAGCGCGAGCTGATCTACGATCAGCGCAATAAGGTGCTGGACGGCGAAGACGTGCGTCATTCCATTATGGGTATGATCCGTGAATCCATTGAGGCGACGGTCAACCGCTACACCGTCAGCGACACCGATCGCGATGAATGGAATCTCGATGGCTTGCGTGAATATTATATGGGCTGGCTTGTCGAGTCCGATGCCCTGCGGTATACCGCGCAAGAGCTTGAGGATCTCGAACGCGCCGATCTGACCGAAACACTGATCGGGCATGCCGAAACGGTGTATGAAAATAAGGAAACCGAATACGGCGAGTCCTTGATGCGCGAATTGGAGCGCGTCGTGCTGCTTAAAACCGTGGATCGCTACTGGATGGACCATATTGATAACATGGATGAACTGCGCAAGGGTATCCACCTGCGCGCCTACGGTCAGCACGATCCGGTCGTTTTGTACCGCAAAGAAGGCTTTGATATGTTTGACGGTATGATCGCCGCCATCCGTGAAGATACCGCCCGCCTGATGCTCACGGCGCAAATCCGCCGTGAGGAAGGTCCAAAGCGTGAAGAGGTCGCGAAACCCATCGCCACCTCCGCCGACGGCACCGATGAAAAGCGCACCGTGCGCAAAACACAAGCGGATAAGATCGGGCGCAACGACCCGTGCCCCTGCGGCAGCGGCAAGAAGTATAAGAAATGCTGCGGCGCGGGCAATCCAAACAAGTAAGACTACCCCCAAAAACACACCTATAAGAATGGCAGAGATTACACACGGTAATCTCTGCCATTCTTTTTTCTTCAACCATCGTTTTTATTATCGGTTCGGCTTTGTTCAATCGCCTTTAAGATCTGTGGGTTTGAATAATAGCAACCGGTTTGTACTTCCTCCCGCAATTTTAAACGGCAGGAATTGCACAATTGACCGCAACCGATCTCGTATTCTTGCTCGCGAAAATCAATAGGCGTTGAAACCGGCACGTCGGTAAGCTTGCCGCACATAACGCACCGCTCAAATTCTTCTGTGATCGGTACTGTTTGCACACCGGTTGCCTTGGGCCGATGAGCGATCGCTCTAAAAAAACCAAGTATGGATCTTCTCTTTTTCATTCGCTGTCCTCCATATCGGTTGTCGTGGTCGTGGTGGTTGCCGCCGTGGGAGTCGTGGTTGTCGTCATGGTTTCCTGCGTGGGGGTGGTGGTCGTTTCTGTGGCGGTGGTCGTCACGGTATCGGTGGGTGCCGAATTATCCACGACAGCACCGAAACGCGGCACGATCGCTTCCGTTCCCTCGTCAATAACCCATTCGTTTTCCGTACACGTGCCCCATTCACCCGTAAACGTCACGTAAGCGAGCTTTCCGACGGGGACAGTGATCTTCAGTTGTCGGTCCAAATCGGTCGTCATTTGCCCGTCTAAGAGGAACTGACCGATCGGCTGGCTGTAATACGTTTGCACGTCCGTAAACCCGTCGACGTCGGTCTTGATCTCAATTTTCGCATATCCGACGGTCGCTGATGTTTCCGTTTCCTCCTTGGTAAGCGTAACGGTGAATTCGCGTGTCTCGGTGCCGTTTTGGTTATTGAGCGTGTAGACACCGTCGTTTAACAAAACGTCGCTCTCGGCAGTAACAACAATATCCCACGTTGCAGACCGAATGACCCCCATATTAGCAATGAGCGTCTGTGAGAAATACGCGTACGCCGTAAAGCTCATGGCTGCCATACACACCAAGATCAACACGACGGACAGCGCTATGCGCGTGATCATAACCTTTTCGCGAACGGTGCCTTTACCGTGCTGCGGAACGTAGAAAAAGTCCTTGTAAAACTTGTTCAAGTCGGCAGCCTCCTTTCACACCAATTTGAAAATACGTTATTGTTGGGTTGCGTTCACGCTGATACCGAGTTTGACCTCGGGAATGGGTAGCCCGCGGTAGTTTGCATCGTTATCAATGTCCTTGGGCATATAGAGAACAATCGCCATAAAATCTGTTTTTCCCGCCTCCAGCGAATCGTACGCGTCGTATCGGTTAAGCGGTTTGGTGGCGAATGCCTGCGCTTTTTCTCTAGTCGAAAGCATTTCGGTTAAAGCGCTTTCGCTCTCCGCCGTTACCAATCCAAACTTCAGATAGTCCTGTAATTTCAGCGGCTTTCCGAAAACGTTGGTTCCCGATACAAAGCTGTCGATAATGACTGCCGTTTGATAGTTAAACGCGATGTTGCCGTTGTTGTTCACCTTCAAATATACGACCTGCGTGTAACCCGGCTCATAAAGCGCTTCGTTGTCAAAAATATCGGTCCGCCCGTCGATCGAAACGTAGTTTCCGGTTTTATCCTTAAATAAGACCTCGGCTTCAAACTCCGCCAAATTGATAATGTTTTTGACTTCGGCAGACGTATCCGTAAACCACGCCAACGAGGCGCCTGTCCCGAGCACACCCCACACGATAAGCGCACACAAACTGAGGGCGAAAGCGATCTTCTTATACGGTTTTTTCTGTTGCTGCAACACGCTTTTCCCTCCGTGTTCGTTGCGATTACACTTTTCGTTTTCTACATACTAACAAAATCGTTCCTGCAACCGCCGATGCGATCAGCATGGTCAGCCATACCCACGCGTGTGAGTTCTCACCTGTTTGCGGCGGCTTGGGATCGCTGTCCTCGACAGGGAATTCCTCAATCATAAATTCCCAATCGAGATAGCCGATCTGCTTTTGGAACGTATTATCCAATTCCGTCGGCACGTTGAGGGTGACATTGAGGTTGACCTCACCGCCCGAATAGAGCGTTCCGAGACATACCCAATCGGTGAGTTGTGCCATTTCACTCGCTGCAGCATCAAACATATACGCCATTTCGTTGTCGCTACTCTTGTCTACTTTGAGTCCGAGCTGCGAAAGAAAGTCCACGGAATCCTCGTGTGCTCCGAGCGAGCGAATATAGATCTTCACCTTAACCTTGTTATCCGCGTCGTTTTTAACGGTGATCGTTTGTGTTAAGGTGTCACCGGGCATAACACCCTTGAAATGTGGAAACAGGTCTGTGAGTGAATGTTCACCGCCCGGTTCAAAGACAAAGTTTCCTGCGTTGCCGCTGTAAGTAACCTTTCCGTCTGCCGCAAAAGCGGTTACGGTGGAGAACAATAGCAATACAACGGTAAATAATACTGCAAAAATCTTCTTCATCTACGCGCCCCCTATTCCTGCGGCCAGCCGGAGGCGGTGAAGGTATTGCCATCGGTGATCGGGTTGTTCTCGCTCTGGACGGCTTGTGCCTTGACGGTTAAGGTCAGCGTTTTGCCGATATAACGGTTATCGATCGTGGCACCGACCATTTCCACGTGGGAGAATACGTTGGGGGTGGTTTCACCGGGGTTTACGATGCCTGTATAGTAATACCAATCGTCGTGCAACGCCCAATGTTCCTCGTTAATGTTGAGCTTAAAGCAATTTTCTGCCGAAAGCTCCTGTGAATCCACACCGTAAACGATCTTGACGCGCAGATAGAACGGATACTCACAGTCGCTCTCGATGCTGACTTGTTTGGAAACAATATCGCCCGGAACAATATACACGCCCTCTTTTGGGAACGCCGTGCCCGCATCGGTGGTTTCGTGAATAATGAACTGAATATTGCCGGAGGTCACAACGTTGGTGGCTTTGCCTACGGCGGAATAGTACGCAAGGGTTGACGTGCTGATAAACGTCATCATTGCTGCTATAAGTGCAACGACTGCGATTCTGATTTTGATCTTACCCAATTTCACGTGACCTCCTTTCATAAGAGTTGCCTTTCGACAATCAAATGGCACAGGCTTCCCCTTGAGGGGAAGTTGTCACCGAAGATGACTGATGAGGTGGGAATGTGTTTTCACTACACCTCATCCGGCCTCGCTTACGCGCGGTCACCTTCTCCTCGAGGAGAAGACTCTGATCTGTGCCCTTTGATTGCCGCCCATCGAAGCGATGGGACGGCATGAGGTAAGATGAACAAGATGTCAATATTTAATAAAAGGGAGCAGAGATAACCATAATCGCCGTTTTCTCCCTATCCAATAACGACGTTCCTCCCTATCGGTGCGCCGGATCTCGTTGTTGAGATATCGTAATTCCTTCGAAAAGTCGAAGAAAAATACCGTAAGTCCTACCGTAACGGCAACGATCACGATCAAAGCGACGATAACCAGTAACATTTGGGTTGTAGTATCCAGTTCTGTTGTCATTGCGATTACTCCTGTTTTTTATGTCCTCTTTCGGGCAAGAATGGGTGTTGCGGGTACGCTTACTCATTTTTGAGAATTACTCCGCTTGGTCTGTCATTTCTGCCAATGGTTCAGCAATGACTGCGGCGGATGCTTGTCCTTCAAGTTGTGCTTTAAGTGCTTGCAGTTCAGCAAGCATCTTCGCGTTTTCTTCACGTTCTGCTTCGAAGTCGGAGGCCAAGCGG
>JAZRQG010000102.1:0-3820 GCA_045649625.1 Acutalibacteraceae bacterium | reverse complement strand
TGACGGGCGAAACGGGTGCGGGCAAATCCATCGTTATTGATGCGATCAATGCCGTTTTGGGTGAACGCACTCGCCGTGATTTGGTGCGTACCGGCAGCGATGCCGCACACGTCACGGCATTGTTTCATGATCTGTCGGCGTATACCACTGCACAGCTTGAAGCGTTGGGCTTTTCACCGGATGAGGATGGAAATCTGCTCATCGGCAGAACCATCTCTGCAGAGGGAAAAAGTTCGTGCAGTGTAAACGGTAGACCCGCCACGGCGGCACTGTTGCGCGAGATCGGCAAGGTGCTTGTTGATCTGCACGGTCAGCATGAAAATCAAGCGCTGTTCTCGGTAGAGAGCCATCTTGCCTATTTGGATCGTTTCGGTGAACTCACCGAACAGCGCGAACGGTATGCCGCTTCATACCGTGAATGGCGGCAGATCGTCGGTGAACTTAACCGCGTGGATCTGGATGAATCCGAAAAAGCGCGTCGCTTGGATATGTTGGCATTTCAGATAAACGAGATTGAAGCCGCCGACTTGACCGCGGGAGAAGAGGATGAACTGCAGGCTCGGCGCACGTTGTTTCGCAATGCGGAAAAGGTTGCCTCCCAACTGAACACCGCGAATGCGTTGTTACTCGGCGGTGAGGACAGGGACGGCGCGGTGTCGATGGCGGAGCAGGCGGTGTCTTCGGTGCGTCACGCCGCACGGTATATGGAGCAGGCGATAACCTTATCCGATCAACTGCAAAACGCCTTGTACGAGTTGCAGGCGGCAGCAGAGGAATTGCAAGGCTTAACCGATCTTTTGGACTTTGATCCGCGTGAGTTGGATGAAGTGGAAAATCGGTTGGAGATCATCCGCCGTCTAATTGTCAAGTACGGCGCTACGACCGCAGACGTATTGGTGTTTTTGGAAAATGCCAAAGCCGAATATCGGCAGATTGAGCTGTCGGATGAACGGCAACGGGAACTTAACGAACGTGAACGGGCGGCGTTTGCAGCCGCCCAGCACGAAGCCAATGCCCTTACCGCTGCGAGATTAGCCGCTGCCGAGCGGTTTGCCAAAGCGGTGAAAGAACAGCTGGCTTTCCTCGATATGCCAAACGTTACCTTGACAATTGACCGTCAACCGATTGCTCTTAGCGCAAACGGTGCTGATAAAATTGAATTCTTGTTGTCCGCTAATGCGGGCGAATTGCCAAAACCGCTTGCTCGCATCGCGTCGGGCGGCGAACTGTCGCGTATTATGCTGGCGATCAAATCGGTGCTTGCCGATGCGGATGAAGTGGACACTCTCATTTTTGATGAGATCGATACCGGCATCAGCGGCAGAGCGGCCCTCAAAGTCGGCGCGCGTCTGCGCCAAACGGCAGAAAGCCGTGACTGTCATCAAGTGTTGTGCGTTACGCACTTGGCACAGATTGCCGCACAGGCAAACGAGCATTTTCTCATTGAAAAATCCGTGCGGGATGGTCGCACTTATACCGATGTTACCCGCCTTTCTCGCACCGACCGTGAGCAGGAATTAGCCCGTATTATCGGCGGCGAGATCACCGACACCGCGATTAGGGCGGCACGTGAGGTGCTCGGAGGTGTATCAGAATGAGCGGATACGGCGATTTTTCGGCGTTTTACGATGCCTTGATGACAGACGTCGATTATGCTGCACGGGCAGCGTATTTGCTGCGGTTATTTGAGCGTCACGGTCAAAAGCCGCGCACGGTGTTGGATATTGCGTGCGGTTCGGGTAGCCTCATGGCAGAATTGCAAAGACGCGGCGTGGATACCGTCGGTGTGGATGGCTCCGACGTGATGCTGATGCGTGCACGTGAAAAACTCAGCGCAGATGCCTTGTTGCTTTGTCAAGATATGTGCGAACTCGATCTCTACGGCACGGTAGACGGCGCTGTGTGTACGCTGGACAGTCTTAATCATTTGTGCCGCACAGAGCAGTTAGCAGAGGTGTTTCGCCGAGCGCGTTTGTTTGTTGAACCGGGTGGGCTGTTCATCTTTGACGTTAACACTATCTATAAGCACCGCGCAGTGCTTGGCGATACCGCCTTTGTCATTGAACAACCGGGACTTATGTGCGTGTGGCGCAATCGGTATATATCGCGCACGCATGAGGTATCGATGCTGCTGGATTTCTTCGTGGAAGAAACCGGCGGCTCGTATGAACGGTATCAAGATACGGTGCGCGAACGCGCTTATTCCGAACGCACCTTGCGTAAACTGCTTTCTCAAAACGGATGGGAAACCGTGGCAGTGTATGAGGATATGACGACGGATGCGCCGTCGGATACTTGCGAACGTATGGTGCTTGTTGCCCGCAATACGCGCACGGCGGAGCAGGCAAGGTTAGGAGAATAAATCTTAGGGAGAATCATATAATGGGTAAAGCAATACGCTGCTTAACAACGGATGCAACGGTGATGGCGATCGCAGTGGATGCGACTGACATCGTTGCGCGTGCCGAACAGATTCATAAACCCTCGGCAGTCGTGACGGCGGCACTCGGCCGTTTATTGACGGCGGGTTCGCTGATGGGTATTATGTTAAAAAACACCGAGGATTCCGTTACGTTAAAAGTTAACGGCGGCGGCCCGGCGGGTCAATTGTTGGTCGTGTCGGACGGTAGGGGAAACGTGCGCGGGTATGCCCAGAATCCCGTGGTGGAGATCCCGTTAAAATCGAATGGAAAACTGGACGTCAGCGGTGCAGTCGGTACCGACGGATTGCTGTACGTTTTGCGTGATACCGGTGCTCCCGAGCCGTATGTTGGTTGTACGCCGTTGGTTTCGGGCGAGCTCGCTGAGGATATCACGTCGTATTTTGCCGGCAGTGAACAGATCCCGACCGTATGCGCTCTCGGCGTGTTAGTTAATCCCGATCTGTCTGTCAAGGCGGCGGGCGGGCTGATTATTCAGTTGCTGCCTTTCTGCCCGGATGACGTAATTGATACGCTGGAAAAGTCAATCGCGGCACTGCCGCCGATGACCACGATGCTATCCGAGGGTTTGACACCGCAGGACATCCTCGAAAAAGCCCTGGACGGCTTCTCGTTTGATATTATTGATACCTATGAGCCGGAATACCGTTGCACCTGCTCACGCGAAAAGGTGACGGGTGCCTTAGCGGCGATGAAGGACGACGAGCTGCGCACACTGCCGGACGAAAACGGAACCGTGGAAACGACCTGCAGCTTTTGTGACAACGTTTATACCTTTACCACAGCGGATATTGAGCGGATTATTGAAGAGAGAAAATAAGTTTTTTAAAAAAGTTAAAAATTTCAGTTGACAATTTGCAACCTATGTAGTATGATAAATGGCGTCGCTAGTGACGGCGACGCTTTACGGAAGCATAGCTCAGCTGGTAGAGCACCTGCCTTACAAGCAGGGGGTCACAGGTTCGAGCCCTGTTGTTTCCACCAAATATGGCCCGGTAGTTCAGCTGGTTAGAACGCTAGCCTGTCACGCTAGAGGTCGACGGTTCGAGCCCGTTCCGGGTCGCCATATTTGCCTCTGTAGCTCAGTCGGTAGAGCAGGGGACAGAAAATCCCCGTGTCATTGGTTCGATTCCGATCGGAGGCACCATTTTGCGGCTTTAGCTCATCTGGTAGAGCGCCACCTTGCCAAGGTGGAGGTAGCGAGTTCGAGCCTCGTAAGCCGCTCCAATCGAAAAAAGCGTCGTAAGACGCTTTTTTCATCCATGGCGACATAGCCAAGTGGTAAGGCATGGGTCTGCAAAACCCTGATTCCCCGGTTCAAATCCGGGTGTCGCCTCCAGAAAAAGAAAGACACGCTGAAAAGCGTGTCTTTTCTTTTT
>JAZRQG010000101.1:0-4581 GCA_045649625.1 Acutalibacteraceae bacterium | reverse complement strand
GTCTTTTGCGAGACCGACACTTCACGGGTATCGTCCATCCCCTCATCGGTGTACACCTTGACTTCTTCCTCCGTCTGCAAGGCGGGCTCCACCATGTCTGCTGCAGACTCCTCACTTGCCGCTTTTGCCTTGGAACGGCTTCTGAACAGACCGCGCTTTTTCTTGGCGTGTGCCGCAGCGGGGACTTTCGCTTCCCCGTATTCCGGCTCCACCGCTACTACCGTGGGAAACTCCGTCGTATTCACGTGTTCCGCTTCGGTATTTTCCGTCTCCTGCAGGGGTACGGTTTGTTCTTTTTTCACCACAATCACCCTATCCTCTGTCATTTCAAGCCAAGACGCTGGCGTGCGACTTCGTATACCATGATTCCACACGCCACCGACGCATTTAACGAATTGATCTTGCCGCGCATGGGCAACGACACGATTTGGTCACATTGCTCTTTCACGAGGCGGCTCATACCATGTCCCTCTGAACCGACTACTAAAGCAACAGCACCCGAAAAATCAGTCTGACACCAGGTCGCGCCATCCATATCCAATCCGTACACCCACACGCCGCGCTTCTTGAGCGTTTTCAGCGTTTCGGTGAGGTTGGACACGCGCACGACGGGCATATACTCCACCGCGCCTGCCGAGGTCTTGTACACCGTTCCGGTGAGGCCGACGGCACGCCGTTTGGGGATGATGACACCGTGACACCCCGCCGCCTCCGCACTGCGCAGGATCGCGCCCAGGTTGTGCGCATCCTCCAGTTCGTCACACACGATGACAAACAGCGGCTCGTTTTGTTCTTCTGCACGGCGGATCACATCATCGAGTGAAGCATATTCTTTGCAGGCGGCAAACGCAATAACACCTTGATGATTCGCACCGCCGACAGCCGTAAGCTTGCGGACATCCGTCTCCTTGATCGGAATCCCCTGCTCGCGACACAAGCCGCGGATCAAACCGATGCTGCCGCCACGCTCACCCTTGGCGATCCAAAGGCTGTCCAGCGTGCGACCGGAACGAAGCGCCTCCAATACGGCATTGCGCCCAATGATGTGATCCTCCTCCAAACGGGGGGAGTCGGCATCGGTGATCGGCTGCTGCATACTATAAAACCTCACAATTCCCCAATAATAGATTTATTGTATCATAGTTCTTTTCAAAATGGAATACCCGATTTTACGTTCTTAAAGAAAATTGTTGAGGTATTTCGAAAGATGTGGTACACTGATAAAAACGGTAAAGGGGTTGACGGATATGAAAACGGTCGTTATCACGGGCGCGTCTTGCGGACTCGGTGAAGAATATGTAAAACAAGTCGTTAAGCAAATGCCCGACGTTGAGGAGATTTGGTTGGTTGCCCGTCGTCTTGAAAAACTGGAAATGCTCGCTTCGAGATTTGCCGAGTGCCGCATTCGTTGTCTTCCGCTCGATCTCACGGACACGGAAAGCTTTGAAACGTATCGCCGCGAACTGGAGAGCGCCAAACCACAGATTGTACTGCTGATCAACAACGCCGGCTGCGGAAAGCTCGGACTTGTTGCCGAGGCGGACTGTGCCGAGCAAACCACCATGGTCGATCTCAACTGCCGCGCGCTGACGGCCGTTACGGTACTGTCGCTCCCCTTTATGGAAAAAGGCTCCGGCATTCTCAACGTCAGTTCGATCGCCTCGTTTGCGCCGACACCGCGCATGACGGTATATTCCGCCACCAAGGCGTATGTGTCCGCGTTTTCCAAATCACTTGGTGAGGAGCTTCGTCCGCGAGGAATCACGGTACTTACCGTATGTCCCGGACCGATGGCGACCGATTTTCTGGAGGTAGCGGACATTATCGGCCGTTCGCGCACCTTTGAAACCCTCCCCTACTGTCATCCCGCAATCGTTGCCGAAAAATCGCTCGCACGGTTACTGCGCGGTAAGGCGTGGTATACCAACCGTCTGTTATACAAGTTCTACCGCGTGCTGTGTAAGCTTCTCCCTCACTCGCTGGTGATGAAATTCAGCAAGACCTAATAGGAGACTCATTGATGAAAAAAGTAGCATTGCTCGGCGATTCCATCAAGGCGTGGTACGCGCCGATCGTCAAAGAAAAATTGGCAGGCAAGTGCGAGGTCGTCGTATTTGAGGGCGAAAACGGTAAGTTTGTGTATAACAATCTTCGGCATTTGATGAATCTGTTGTCCGCGCACGGCAAAACGTTCGATTTGGTGCATTTCAACAGCGGATATTGGGACATGGCCATCATGCCTTATTTAGGCGAACCTATGATCTCGCTTGAAGAATACAAATCCGGGCTTCGAAAAATTATTAACTTATCCCGTGCCGCAGGCGCAAAAGTCGTTTTTGCAACCACTACGCCGCTCCCCGGCAAAGAGGTGGGGCCGGATAACACTGGCACGGGCGTTACGTTTTCGTTTGAGCAGGAACTGGTCTCGGATTACAACAACGCCGCACGCGAAGTAATGAGGGAGGAGAATGTCCCCATCAACGATCTGTATGCCGTTTGTAAGGCGCACGAGCGGTATTACAAGTGTGAGGACAATCTCCATCACACACCCGAGGGGAACGAGGTGTTGGCACAGCATGTCGCCGATGCCATCCTCAAAGAACTGAACATCGAATAAACAAAGCGGTGCAGGAGTTCCTGCACCGCTTTGTTTGCCCTTCTTGCCGACCGCTTAACGCGGGTTCCGAGGGCGAGATCATTTGGTTTTTGTTGTTGTCGCACTTGCCGTTGTCACCGCTACCGTCTGACCTTTGATGAGCGTCAGCGGATCGGTGTAGGTTCCGTTTACCAATAGTTCCATATGCAGATGCGCCGGATCTAATACCTCCGCAGGGATAACAGAAAGTTTTCCAATCACGTCCCCTGCTTGCACGCTTTGCCCTTCCGCGACCGAGTCGGCTGTCACACCGCAGTAACGCGTAATGAGGTTGCCTTCGTGCTTAATCTCAATGACGTCGCCCCACAACACATCCTGATGAACGCTAACGATCTTGCCGGCTGCCGCCGCTTTCACCGCATCGCCTTCCGAAGCTTCAAAGTCCACGCCGTTGTGCGTTACCCATTCTCCCAAGGTATCGGAAAAATAATGGGTCTTGCTAAACGCGCGCAACACGCGATTGGAAACCGGAAGTACGAACAAGTCTTCGGATTTCGTCGTGTGGGTGGTTGTGGCGGTCAAGACGGTCGTCGTGCGGTCATCTTTGATATCGGTTGCGGGAATAACGACCTGCTGCACAGACGTGGTCGTTGTTGTTGCAGGCCCCTTGGTCGGATCGTCACTTTCCGGCTCGTCGGTCGGCAGAGTGCTGACAAAGGTGGTGACGGCAACACCGCAAATCGCGATCAAACACACGGCAAGCGCAATGTAGAAGCCTTTTCCGCCACTCTTCTTCTCTTCTTCGTTTTCAAAGTCATCCGAATATTTCACGGTCATTCCTCCTTGCTTTGATTCTAGTGTTCACCACTGCCAGCGGTTTATACACGGCGGATTATTTTATTTTCCTGACCAAACTGACACTGTTTTTTCGACGAAATCGCGGTATACTATATCCTGTAAAGGATGTGCTTCACTATGCGTAAAACAAAAATCGTGTGTACCTTAGGTCCGGCAACCGCCGATAAAGAAATCGTACGACAAATGATCGCCTGTGGCATGAACGTCGCCCGCTTGAATTTTTCGCACAACACGCACGAGGATCACAAAAACCGCATCGAAATGGTCAAGGAACTGCGTCGCGAGATGAATCAGCCCATTGCCATTCTGTTGGATACCAAAGGCCCTGAGATCCGTCTTCGTAATTTTGAGGGCGGTTCGGCGACCGTTAAAGAAGGTGATACCTTTGTTCTCACCTCGCGTTCGATCGAGGGAACAAGCGCGGCCGCTTCCATCACCTATGAGGCGCTGCCCCATAGAGTCAAAGCGGGCGATACCATCCTCATTGATGACGGTAAAATTCGCTTGACGGTTAAGTCGGTGGAGGAGACGGATATTCATTGCCGCGTGGTGTACGGTGGGATACTGCGCAATCACAAGTCCATCAACGTGCCGCACGTGCACTTGGCAATTCCGTATTTAAGCGAACAGGACAAGGCGGATCTTCTGTTCGGCATTGAGCAGGAGGTGGATTTTGTCGCCGCGTCCTTTACACGCAGTAAGGACGACCTGATCGCTTTGCGCAAGTTCTTGGATTACCACGGCGGCCACGCGATCCGCATCATTGCGAAGATTGAAAACATTGAGGGTGTGGACAATTTCGACGAAATTCTCGCCCACGCTGACGGAATCATGATCGCACGCGGCGATATGGGCGTTGAAATTGAATATGAGCGCCTTCCCGGGTTGCAGAAACGGTTTATCCATCGCTGTTATCAGTCGGGCAAAATGGTGATCACCGCCACTCAAATGTTGGAATCCATGGTGACGGCGCCCACACCCACCCGTGCGGAGATCACCGACGTTGCCAACGCCGTCTTTGACGGCACTTCAGCCGTAATGTTATCGGGCGAAACGGCGGCGGGACACTATCCGATCGAGGCGGGCAAGTCGGAGGCCAAGCGGTCTTAGGAAGACAAATCCCCACT
>JAZRQG010000100.1:0-15995 GCA_045649625.1 Acutalibacteraceae bacterium | reverse complement strand
GGTACCCGCAGGGTTGTACGCAACCGAGCAGGATCGAGAGTGCCGCTTTGCGTGGTGACATGAAGATCACCCTCATGGGATGCTTGATAAGTGCAAAGATCCATTTCGGATAATGTGCCGTAATGTTCGTCAGCGTAATACCGGGATGACAGACAGAGAGGGTTACCTCTGTCTCTTCGCGGAACAATTCATAGAGAGAAAACATCACGTACCGCTTGGCGTTGCCATATACCAAGGACGACGCTCGGCGGGTAGCAAAATCAACGTCAACAGGATCGGCTTTGGCATACCGATGCGCGATACTTCCCACCACGATCACCCGTCCTTTGCGCTGTCGTAGCGTCGGTAACAGTTCTTTGGTGATGTAGTACGGTGCAATCGCGTTGATCGTAAAGACGTTATCATATCCCTCGGGCGTGGTATGATGCGGAATAGCGTATGCGCCCGCATTGTGAATCAAAAGATCCACCGACAACTGTTTTAATTCTTCACACGCCGCTTTAACAGACGGCATGTCATCCAATGTCACATGAAGATACCGCAAAACCGCGTTTGGAAATTCCTCTTTGAGTGTTGCGCGTAAAGCAGCCGACCGTTCGGGCGAGCGATCCATCATAATCAGCGATGCGCCCGCCGCCAACAGCAAGCGACACAGTTCCCTGCCGATCCCACCGGTCGAGCCGGTGATTGCCACGGTTTTTCCGCTCAGATCAATGTTCTGCTTTGCAAGCCAAGTTTGAATACGCATTCGCCGCACCCCCTACCGTTCATCATAGCAAGTGGTGCGCAAACCGTCAAGACAAACGGTCTATCGCGTCTGCAAAAACGCACCGATGCGGTCGATCGCATGAGCCAGCTCCTCGGCTTCGGGCAGCATCACGATGCGGAAATGATCGGGTTTATCCCAATAAAAGCCACTGCCCGGGACGATCAAAATATGCTCTTTTTCCAACAACGCGGCAGCAAACTGCTTATCGCTGTCAAAGCCATACCGCGTAAACTCCACGCGCGGGAACAAATAGAACGCTGCTTTATTGGCAACGTAAGAAGCACCGTCTATACGATCAAACGCCTTGCAGGTTGCCTCACGTTGACTCGACAGACGACCGCGGAGCATTGCATCGGTATACGCCGTGTCCGCGAGCGCGGTCGGAACGATCAACTGCATCAACGCGTTGGAGCACAGCCGAACCGAAGCGAGCGTTGTCAGTGCACGGTTAATGGGAGCGGTTTCGGTACGCGGCCCACTGAGCACCATCCAGCCGCAACGCAATCCGCACAGGCAATGTGATTTTGACAAGCCGTTCATCGTCACGATCGGCACGTCGTCACACAGTGACGCGATCGAAGTGTATGTACCGTCCACGATCAAACGATCATAGATCTCGTCCGACCAGATCATCAGACCGTGTTCACGTGCCAGTCGGATAACCTCGTGTAACACCGTATCACCGTATACAGCACCGGTCGGATTGTTGGGATTGATCAATAAGACGGCACGGGTTTTTGCCGTAATCTTACGTTGCATATCCGCCATGTCGGGGCACCAATCGGCTTGCTCGTCACAGCGATAAAACACCGGTTTGGCTTTGGCTATCACGATTTGATTGACCCACAAGGAATAGCAGGGCATGGGGACCAATACCTCGTCACCCTCATTGAGCAGCACCGTTGTAAGCATGGCAGCAATCTCGCTGACCCCATTGCCGATAAACACGTCATCCGCTTCAATACCCGGTATACCTCGGCCCACATGGTAATCGCGAATGGCTTCTCTGGCTGCTGCCATACCGCGCACGTCACAGTAGCCCAACGCTTTTTCAGCATTTTCCTCTATGCACCGCCGTACACTTTCCGGCATTTCAAATCCGAACGTAGCGGGATTTCCGGTATTCAGCTTCAACACCTTTTGACCTTGCTTTTCCAACTCCAACGCACGGTAATAGGTCTCCCCACGAATATCGGAATGTACGTCAGCCATCACACTCGACAGTACCACCGTTAAACCACCCTTTCAAAAATTCTCTCTTGATTATAGCCCGCTTATCATATATAATCAAATATATATATGAATATGGTTTCGATAAGTAAACGATTATGGAGGTGCGTTATGTTTCAATATGCTGATTATATTTATGAGATTTACAAGATCGGTAGTTTTACCGCGGCAGCACGCAACTTGTTTATATCGCAGCCGGCGTTGAGTGCCACCGTAAAAAAGGTTGAACAGGCACTGGGTATTCAGTTGTTTGATCGCCAAACCTCCCCTGTGTCGCTCACGCCCGAGGGCGAAGCGTACATTCGTGCAATTGAGGAAATGCGCCGTACCCGTCAGAATTTTGAAAACTATCTCGCCGATTTGTCTGCCGTGCGTGTGGGGAGCGTGTCGGTCAGCAGCGCGATGTTCATTTCCTCCTTCGTGTTGCCCAACATCATCACAGAATTTGCCAACACCTATCCAAACATCTCCGTGAATGTTACGGAATCCAATTCCAAGGAGCTTGAGGCGTTACTGATTGCCGAAAAAACCGATTTACTCCTTGACTATCGTTTTGAAGACAGCGCCGTCGTCAAATTACCCTTGCTCGAAGAACAGGTATTGCTTTGTGTGCCGTCTGAATATGCTGTGAACGAGCGCTTGCGTCATTTGGCGCTCACCGCAGACGATATACACGCCGATCGGCACCGGCACATGGATGCCGTTTCGTTGGAGGTTTTTTCTAAAGAGCCGTTTATCCTCCTCAAAGCCGGCAATGATATGCGCACCCGTGCCGACGCCTTGTGTCAGGAACAGGGGATCACCCCCCGTTCGGTTATGCAGTTGGATCAACTGCTGACCACCTATAACGTTTCGCATTCCGGTATGGGGATCACCTTTGTCACGGATACGCTTGTGAAGTCGGTTCCGAAAACCAACCGTCTGCATTTCTACAAAGTGAACGGCACAGCCGCCAAGCGCACGCTGTATATCGCACATAAGAAAAATCGTTACCTGAATCGCGCGGTCAACTCCTTCATTGACACCGCCAAACGCGTATACAGATAAAAAGAGCCAAGCGTTGCTCGGCTCTTTTTCCATTAAAATGCACGATCGAAAGCGTCTTGGTTATCAACAAAATTAAAGGTGATCGAAACCGTGCTGCTCTCCTCCGGCCGCAAGAACGCAAGCAAGCCTTTTTCACGTTGCTCGCAACGCGGAGCGGGATTGACGTTACCCGGCTCAATGCCCAACACATAATCCCGTCTGCCCATCATTTTCCATTCGGTCAAACACGGAAGATCGTTTTTAGCGTACGAGTACACCACGCCGGCATCAATATCGGGGTTATAAATCCCCGCATGCACCTTGCCGTCCTTCTGCTCGACCGTATCAAAGAAGTAGCAGCGTTCCTCGTAGTCGGCCTGCGGCTCTTCCATGATAAGCGCGGTGTCGGTCGTATCCTTGGACAACTGCGAGCTTGCCCAAATGCGGGTGTTCGGAATACGCACCACGCTGTTTTCACTGAGCAACGGATACCCCATGTTGCAGTGATACAGCAAACAGAACGGTGCCTCTTTGGCCCCTTCGTTCGTAACGGTATCGGTCATCGTAACGGTATCCTCGGTATACGACACCGTATACACACGCTGTAATACCATGCGACGGCCGAAGATCACGCAATCACGCACGGTGGTTTTGATCACCAACCCCTCGTCGGTTTCCTCCATGCTGTTAATTTGCGCGGGCATGTGGCTGATCGAGCCGTGCTGCGGCAAGATCTCGCCCTCATCCTCACACGGACCGCCGGCGCTTTCAAAACCGCAGGTGGTCATAAAACCGGCTGTGAAAGACTTTAAGAAGCCAAGACCCACGGGATCACGAAAAGCGGGCGCCACGTTACCGCAGGGGGACATGTACGCCATGTTTTTGCCCTTGTAGATCACACGGTTCATATCCGCCGCGCGGTCCAGCGAGATCCACAGCTCCAAGCCGAGACCGTTTCGCACGTACAAAAACCGCATACCATCGCCCTTGCCGCCCTGCAGACGATATACCTCCGCACCGCGCGCTTGCAACGGATGACCAACATAGTACTTCATAGCAACCTCTCCTTAGCCAAAACATCCAAACTCGAACCTGATTTTGAGGGGCGAATTTTCTGTTGTGGCATCGTTAAAATACTCGTTAATTTATTCGTAAATCGGGAACTGCTCGCACAGAGCAACAACCTCACGCGCTACGCGCTCTTTGCTACCCTCAAAGTCGGTGGCAACGTCGCGAATCCAAGCCGCGATCTTTTTCATTTCCTCTTTGCCAAAGCCGCGGGAGGTGACCGCCGGTGTGCCGATACGTACGCCACTAGTGACAAACGGACTTGCCGGATCGTCGGGAATGGCATTTTTGTTGACGGTGATATGCACCTCGTCCAAGCGGTGCTCCAGCTCTTTGCCGGTGACACCCATCGAACGCAGGTCTAACAACATCAGGTGGTTATCCGTACCGCCCGACACCAGATCAAAGCCTTGTTTGACAAGCTCATCGGCAAGCACGGCGGCATTGTCGACGATGTTCTTTTGATAGGTCTTAAACTCATCTGTCAGTGCTTCGCCGAGTGCTACCGCCTTTGCCGCGATGATGTGCATCAAAGGACCGCCTTGAATACCGGGGAAGATCGCCTTGTCAATCTGTTTGGCGAACTGCTCACGACACAGGATCATACCGCCGCGGGGACCGCGCAGGGTCTTGTGGGTGGTTGTGGTCACGATATCGGCATACGGCACCGGATTCGGATGCAAGCCCGCCGCCACCAAACCGGCAATGTGCGCCATGTCCACCATCAGGTACGCACCGACTTCATCCGCGATCTCACGAAATTTGGCAAAGTCGATGGTGCGCGGATACGCGCTGGCACCCGCCACAATCAGCTTCGGCTTGCACTCAAGCGCGGTCTTGCGTACGGCATCATAGTCGATGCGCTGAGTCTCGGAGCTGAGCGCGTAGGGCACGGCGTTAAAATACATGCCCGACATGTTCACGGGGGAACCGTGAGTCAAGTGACCGCCGTGTGCCAAGTTCATACCGAGAATGGTATCACCGGGTTTAAGCAACGCAAAGTACACTGCCAGATTGGCATTCGCACCGCTGTGCGGCTGCACGTTCGCATGCTCTGCACCAAACAATTTTTTGGCGCGGTCGCGGGCGATATCTTCCACGACGTCGACGCATTCACAGCCGCCGTAATAGCGCTTGCCGGGGTACCCTTCTGCATATTTGTTCGTCAAGACACCGCCCGCCGCCATCAGCACGGCTTTGGACACGATGTTCTCCGATGCAATCAGTTCAATGTTATGCTGCTGACGAGAAAGCTCCGCCGCACACGCAGCGTGTACTTCGGGGTCAAACTGACCGAGTTCTTCAAAAAAATTCATAAAACATCCTCCCTTTTGCAAAAGTATACCACAAACCCTTGTGTTTGCAAAGAGAAAAGCGTATAATTATTAAAAATATTTGTAAAATTCCGTAAAAAGGAGGTGTTCTCGTGAAAACCGTTACGGTGGGCAAGAACGATGCCGGGCAGCGCGTAGACAAGTTTTTAACTAAAACCTTTCCGTCGTTGCCGGTGTCGATGATGTACAAATATATCCGTCAAAAGGATATCAAGCTTAACGGCAAGCGCTGTCAGATCGCCGACCGCATCCGCGAGGGCGATGTCATCGCCGTGTACGCGCCCGACGAGTTTTTAGCACCAGCCGCCTCCAAATACGAGTTTCAATATGCGGGCACTAAGCTGGATATCGTGTACGAGGACGAGAATATCTTACTGCTGAACAAACCGGTCGGGCTGCTCGTCCACCCCGATGAAAACGAGTATCGCGACACGCTCATTTTCCGCGTACAACGGTATCTATACGAAAAGGGCGAATATCAACCCGATCGTGAAAATAGCTTCGTGCCGGCTCTTGTCAACCGCATTGACCGCAACACCTGCGGCATCGTGATCGCCGCCAAAAATGCGGCGGCACTGCGTATTCTCAACGAAAAGCTCCGCCGTCGCGAGATCGAAAAATATTATCTCTGCATCGTACACGGGCGTATGGAAAAATCGGAGGATACCCTGCACGGCTACTTAGAGAAAAACGAATCGCAAAACCGCGTGTACATCTCCGAGCGGCAGGCGCGCGGCGCGCGCACCATCGCTACCCGCTACCGCGTGCTTAAGGAACACGATGAGCTGTCACTCTTAGAGATCGAGCTGCTCACCGGCAGAACGCACCAGATCCGTGCGCATCTCGCCTCCATCGGCCATCCGCTGCTCGGTGACGGCAAGTACGGCACCAACGCGCTCAACAAGGGGACCGGCTTTAACAAGCAGGCATTATGTTCATACCGTCTTAAGTTCGCATTTGCACAGGACGCGGAGGAACTGCAATACCTAAACGGCAAAGAATTTAAGCTCGATTCCGTTTGGTTTGCCGATACTTTTTAATATGACAAATCGGCAGAGATAGGGTATCTCTGCCGATTTTGCTAACGGTACGTATACTGTTTTTAATCTTGGCGTTCCTCGCCCCAGAAGAACAGAGCGACGGTGCCGGGGCCGGTGTGACTGCCAATGGTGGTGCCGATGTTGTTGATAAGCACCTTGCCCTTTAAGTTCGGGAAACGCGCTTCCACCAGATCGGCAACCGCTCTGGCATCATCATAGCAATCGGAATGGCACATATAGCATTTGTCGGCATACTGCTCGCCGCCATCGGCGAACTGCGCCATGCGCTCCACGATCTCGCGGATGACGTTCTGCTTGCCGCGGATCTTACTGCGGGGAACGAGCTGTCCCTGATGGTTGACGTTGAGCAACGGGCATACGCCGAGCAGACCGCCGAAGAAGCCCGCCGCTTTGGATACGCGACCACCCTTGACGAAAAAGGTGAGGTCGGAAGTGAAGAACCAGTGATGCTGGCGTTTTTTGTTATCCTCTACCCACTGACGAAGCTCGTCGATATCCATACCATCATCACGCAGATCGGCGAGCTTGTCCATAATCAGGCCGAAGCCGGAGGACGCGCCGAGCGAGTCCACGACGTAGATCTTGCGATCGGGGAACCGCTCCGCTGCGATCGCCGCCGCGTTGCGTGCCGAGTTGACCGAACCGGAAATACCGGACGACAACGATATATGCAGCACGTCTTTGCCGGTTTCCAGCATCGAGGTGAAATAGTTTAAGTATTCGGAAATGTTGACCTGCGAGGTCTGGGTATCTGCGCCGTCTCGCATCGCCTGATAGAAATCCTTGAACGCAACGGTCTGACCAAGATCATCCGGATAATCCTTGCCGTCCATCGTGTAATGGAAGCAGATGTAGGAAATATCGCGGCTTTCAAAATGCTCTTTGGACAGGTCTGCTGTGGAACAGCAACTCAAAATGTACGGGTGGCTCATACTGTCTCTCCTTCAAGTCGTGATGTTTCAATAGTAAGAGCATACCACAACTTTTCGTTTATAACACTCCATTCCTACGGTTTTATTCTCTATAAAAAATGTGCGGCAGTAGAATCGACAAAAAGTCTCTCTACTACCGCGAGAATCATTGCAAAAGCGCCTCAAATTCTGCTTGATCGATGATACGAACACCGAGCGCCTGCGCCTTTGTCAGCTTGCTGCCGGCATCCTCGCCCGCCAATACCACCGACGTTTTTTTGGACACACTGCCCGAGGTCTTGCCACCGTACTGTTCGATCAGCGCGCTCGCTTGATCGCGTGTCATCGACGGCAACGTGCCGGTGAGCACAAAGGTCATCCCCGCAAATCGCTGATCGACCTGTGACGTGTTGCTTTCCATGTTTACGCCGAGTTCTTCGAGCCGCTCGATCAGCCGGCGGGTGGGTTCTAATGAGAAGAACCGCACCACGTTTTCCGCCATCACCGCACCAAAGCCGTCGATCGCGACAACGTCTTCATACGATGCCGTCATTACAGCCTGCATCGTACCGAACCGCTGTGCTAATAACTTCGCTGCCTTTTGTCCGATGTGCCGTACACCGAGTGCAAACAACAGGCGGGACAGGTCGGCTTGCTTAGATGTTTCGATCGCGCCGATCAGATTGTCGGCAGAGCGCTCGCCCTTACCCTCTAACACGCGGATCGCCTCGCGGTCGAGTGTATACAAATCGTCAATGCGGGAAACGAGCCCCTCCTCCACCAGTTGTTCCAGCACCGCGGGACCGAGTCCCTCGATATCCATCGCATCGCGCGAGGCAAAATGGATCAACCGTTGCAATCGCTGCGCGGGACAATCGGGATTCGAACAACGCAGTGCCGCCTCGTCCTCTTCACGCTGTACCGCTTCACCGCAGGAGGGGCACTGTGTGGGAAGTTCAAAAATGGTATTCCCCGCGTGCCGTTCGACACGCACAACCTCGGGAATGATATCCCCCGCCTTGCGCAGGATGACGGTATCCCCGATGCCGAGCCCTTTTTCACGGATGAAATCCGCGTTGTGTAAGGTGGCACGGCTGACGGTGGTTCCCGCCAACGTGACCGGATCAAACACACCCGTCGGGGTGAGCACACCGGTGCGCCCCACCGTGATCTCCACCTCACGGAGAACGGTCTGTTTTTCCTCCGGCGGATACTTATACGCGACCGCCCAGCGCGGGTATTTGCTGGTAGAACCGAGCCGCTCACGATCGGAAAACTCGTCCACCTTGATAACCGCGCCGTCGATGTCAAACGGCAAGCCGTTACGATTCTCTCCGATGCGTTTGATTTCCGCAAGCACTTCCTCAATGGAATCCGTGCGCCGATAAAACGGGATCATCGGGAGTCCCAAATTTTTCATATATTCCAGCGAGGCGGCGTGAGCAGTCACGCTCGCTCCCTCCAAAAGTTGGAGATTAAATACAAACAAATCCAGCCCGCGCGTTTTGGTAACAGCGGGATCTTTTTGCCTAAGCGAGCCCGCGGCGGCATTACGCGGATTTTTGAACGGCTTTTCGCCGTTTTGCTCCTGCACACCTGTGAGGTACGCGAATTGCTCGCGCGGCATATACACCTCGCCGCGCACGATCACGCGCGACGGTGCCTTTTGTAACGTTGACGGAATGGAGGCAATCGTGCGCAGATTGGCGGATACGTCCTCGCCTGTCTGTCCGTCACCGCGCGTAGCACCACGGTAAAATGCACCGTCACGGTATTCGAGTGCAATGGACAAACCGTCGATCTTCGGTTCGACCACGTACACAGGATGTGCGATCTCTTCCCGCACACGTTTATCAAAGTCGCGCACTTCGTCGAGTGAAAATACATCCTGTAGGCTACCGAGCGGCACTTCGTGCTGTACCGGCGTGAACAGGCGGGAAATCTCGCCGTGTACGCGTTGGGTATACGAATCCGCCGTGATGAGTTGCGGGTATGCTTCCTCTAACTGACGCAGTTCCTGCGTCAGTTTGTCAAATTCGTCATCTTCGAGTTCCGGCGCATCGTTGTCGTAATACAGCCGGCTGTGATAGTCAATGGTCTTGCGCAGTTCTTCAATTCGCGCGCGTGCGCTTTCAAACTCCATACCGCCACATCCTTTGGTATATAGTATACCATAAGAGCGTCAATATTTCAATTGCTTGAGCCGAAAATATTGCTCATGGTGTCCCCAAAATCCAGTTGCAGGACGGTCTGCGGCACATCACCCACCAAGACGGTTTCGCACACTAAAAAACTCGTCTGCAATTCAATACTCACTCGCTCCAACGGCAAAGCGGCGGTCATCATCACCGTCATATCCAGCGAAATGCGATGGTTGGTCTGATTGATCCCCGCATCCCCGAATTCGCTGGTCAGATTGGAGATCACCACCCCGCTCGTGTGGATTTTCACCGACAAAAACGGCCCGCGTCCGGTAAAGATGCTGCCGCCAACCAAGCTGCCGAGCGGAATCTTGGTAAGTTGCACCTCCCTGGCGGACAGTTCTGCCATCACGGCATTGGAGGCGGCAGCTTTTAAGCGGTTGATCGCCTTCACGTTCGCCTCAGCCGACAGCACACGGCCCTCTACATCTCGCTCGATCGTAACGAGATCCGTGTATCTGAGTTCCTCCTCGGCAAGCACCGTTTCCACACCGGTATGCACGGAAAGCATGGCACTGCGCCGCGCCGCCATATAACCATAGCTTTGAATAAGCGGCCGTAAGCGACTGTCTATTCCCACAAACGCAGCAACCATCAGCACCGCTGTTACGATCAATGCCAGTCCCCGCACACCGTTTCGTCGTCCCATTCGCCGTCTCACCGCGCCACCCCCAAACAAAAAATGACCTCATAGGCCATCCTATGAGGTCATACTTGTTCGGGTTATCATTTTTCGTCGCGCGACAGCAGTGCATAGAACGCTTTGTAGGTCATATACACATCCTGCTTGGATACCACCTCGAACGGCGCGTGCATGGACAGCACCGGTACGCCGAGGTCAACGGTGTTGACATCCAGATCGGCAATGTATTTGGCAACCGTTCCGCCGCCGCCGAGATCCACCTTGCCTAATTCACCGATCTGCCATACCACGTTCGCCTTGTCCATAATACGGCGGAAGAAGCCCATCAGCTCCGCGGACGCATCGCTTGTACCGCTCTTGCCCCTGGATCCGGTGTATTTGGTGAGCACCACGCCTTGGTTGAGTGCCGCACAGTTGCGTACCTCTACCGTGTCAGGATACAGCGGATCGTAGGCAACGTTGACATCCGCAGACAAACACAGCGAGTTGCGGAACACGTGCCGCGCCTCGGTGCCGAGCGCCTGTGCAATGTCTTCAATGAAATACCGCAAGTAGGCGGATTGCATACCGGTGTTGCCCTCTGAACCGATTTCCTCTTTATCCGCTAAAATGGTAACGGCGGTATACGCCGGGTTTTCCAGTGCAAAGGTCGCGGAAAGAGCGGTATACGCACATACGCGGTCATCGTGACCATAAGCGCCGATCATGCTGCGGTCAAGGCCAACGTCCCGTGCCTTGTAGGCGGGGACTGCCTCCAGCTCTGCCGACAGAAAATCGGATTCGGTGATGCCGTATTTCTCGTTGAGGAGTTTTAAGATGTTGAGTTTTACCGCGTCCGCGCCCTCGTCATCAGCAAGCGGGCGGGAACCGATGAGAATGTTCATCTCTTCGCCGCCGATAAATTCCGCGGCTGTCTTTTTCATCTGATTGGCACCGAGGTGCGGCAACAGATCGGTGATACACAGCACCGGATCCTCTGCCGATTCGCCGATACACACCGTCACACATGAGCCGTCTTTACGCACCACAACGCCATGCAGTGCGAGCGGAATGGTCCTCCACTGATACTTTTTGATGCCGCCGTAATAGTGGGTGTCCAGATACGCGAGCGCGTGATCCTCGTACAGCGGGTTGGGCTTTAAGTCCAGTCGCGGGGAATCTACGTGCGCCGCTGCAATGGATACGCCCTCCGAAAACGGACGGGTACCGATCACTGCCAACAACAACGCCTTACCGCGGTTGTCCACGTACACCTTATCCCCCGCTTTGAGCGGTTTCGTATGATCAAACGGCACAAAGCCATGCGCTTTTGCAAGCTTGATCGCCTCACTGACCGCTTCGCGCTCGGTTTTGGCGCGGTCTAAAAATGTTTTGTAGGCGACACAATACTCGTCGGCTTGTTTCAGTTCGTCTTCACTGAGCACGCGGAAGGTATTCTTCGGTTGATAGCACAACTCCTCGCGCAACAGCTCAGTTGCGGTTTTTTCTGCCATAGTCATTTCCTCCTATTCAATGCCGTAAAGCGTTTGATAGCGTTCTCTTGCACGTTTTACACGTTTGACATAGTTTGCGGTTTCCTCAAACGGAATATGCGTCAGTGTTTCACCGTCTGCAGAATACTGCGGATCGCGGAGCCATTTGGAAACCGTTCCGTTCCCCGCATTATACGCCGCAACCGCCGTATCGGACTGTGCAAACATGTCATGCAGTACATCCAGCACTTTCGCCCCGCAACGAATGTTGATTTCCGGTTCGAAAATGCGGTCGAGCGGTTCGGGGGCTTCGGGAAATTTTGTTTGAATCCACTCATATGTCGAATCCATCAACTGCATTAAGCCCTTGGCACCGGCACCGGATACCGCATCCTCGCGAAAATGACTTTCGGTGTGGATGACCGCATAGATCAGCGACGGCGGGAGATCGTATTCTTCGGCGTAGGTCGAAACGATAGACTCGTACTTGAGCGGATACGCCGCTTTTAGATAGGCATCGTATGCGTAGTACAGCACCACCCCGCCCACGGCAAATACCAGGACAGTTACCAAGGCGATCACGGCTAGTTTGATTCTTTTTCGTTTCATACAGCCAAGCCCTCGACTTTCTCACACAAGCGCCGTGTGGCGGCATACAGGCTTTCACGGTCACCGAGATTGTCCAAAACAGTGGTAACGCGCGTTTCGTAATAGTCATCGGACGGCTGTACGCTCATGCGACGTTCGGCTTGCTCAAGTGTTAGTCCGTCCCGCGCCATGATACGCGCTTTGCGCAACGGCGGCGCAGAAACCACCGCCACCGTGTAATGGCAGATGGCATCCAGCCCTGCCTGCAGTAACAGCGGTGCGTCGATGACGGCAACTGTCTTGCCGTTTTGGGCGGCGTGCTGTAATTCAGTGTGTATCTCGTTCAGGACAGCGGGATGCACGATAGCGTTCAGCGCCGCGGTTTCCTCCGAGGATGAAAACGCTTTTTCCGCAAGACGTTTACGGTTGAGCGTGCCGTCCGTATTTAAAATATCCGCTGAAAAGTGCTGCTCCAGTTCGGTAAGCGCCGGCTGACCGGGCTCGACAACACGGCGGGACAACGCGTCCGCATCGATCACCGTCCACAATGGCCGCTCTGCCATTATCCGGGCAACCTCGCTTTTGCCCGCGCCGGTAGAACCTGTCAGACCAACGACAAAGAGATCAGTCAAGCTCGATCACCTCGAATCCTGCCGCACGCAGCAGACGATTATACACCGCCAGTCCAATGCCGTCGGCAGAGGGACACGCAGTATATGCCACGCGCGCGTGCCGCTCATCTAATAGGCGCAAAGCTTCAAACAACTGCTTCGCCTGCGCTGCGTGATCCGCACGCGTGCCGTAGGTCAAAAACGGTACTTTCAAATCGGTTTCTTCACCGTCAAAGCACAGTGCCATCACGCCATCCCCCGCGTGTGCGTTGACATAGGCGGTATAAGCGGCGGGGGTGCCTTTCACCAGCACCACTCGCGCATTCGGCGCGTAATGTTTATATTTCATGCCGGGGGAAGATACCGTCGCCCCCGCCTGTAACTCGTGTGTGACGGCCTCGTCGACCTCGACGTTACCCACCACCTGTGCGAGCATTTCCACCGTGACCGCACCCGGGCGCAACACGCGCACGCGGTCACCTGTGACGTCCACAACGGTGGATTCCACACCGACCTCACAAACGCCGCCGTCCACCACCGCCGCAATGCGGCCGTCCATGTCCTCGGCAACACGTACCGCTTCAGTGGGACTCGGAATGCCCGAACGGTTGGCAGAGGGGGCTGCCAACGGGCAGGAAAGTTCAATGATGCGCCTGGCGATCGGGTGTGACGGCATTCTGACAGCCACGGTGTTAAGTCCCGCACTTACCTCGTGCGGGATCAAGGAGGATTTCTGAAATATCATCGTCAACGGTCCCGGCCAGAAAGCGGTGCTTAACGCCTCCGCCACCGACGGAACGTCGGCGACTAACTCCTCTAATTGTTCGCGGTGCGCGATGTGCACGATCAGCGGATTGTCCGCCGGGCGACCTTTGGCTTTGAAAATGTTTGCCACGGCAGCGCCGTTTTTGGCATCCGCCGCGAGTCCGTATACCGTTTCAGTCGGAATCGCGACCAGTTCGCCACGTTTTAACAAATCTGCGGCAAGACGCAAGTCGTCATCACGATCGGTCAAATGCAAAGTCTGCATAGTTTATAATCCTTCTTGTAATTTCTCCGCGCGGTCGGCTGTGATCAACGCGTCGATGAGTTCATCCAACGCGCCGTCCATCACCGCGTCTAATTTATACAACGTCAACCCGATGCGATGATCGGTCACCCGCCCCTGCGGGAAATTATAGGTGCGGATACGCTCACTGCGGTCACCCGTTCCCACCTGAGAACGGCGGTCGGCGGCGATCGCCGATTGCTGTTCTGCCTGCTTTTGCTCAAACAATCGCGCACGCAGTACCCGCATCGCTTTATCTTTGTTTTTATACTGGCTGCGCTCATCCTGACATTCTACGACCGTGCCGGTCGGGATATGCGTGATGCGGATCGCGGATTCCGTCTTGTTGATGTGCTGACCGCCCGCACCGCTGGAACGGTAGGTGTCGATCTGCAAATCGGCAGGGTTGATTTCCAGTTCCACTTCCTCCGCTTCCGGCAATACCGCTACCGTGACAGTGGAGGTGTGAATACGGCCGCCCGCCTCGGTTTCGGGCACGCGCTGAACGCGGTGAACGCCGCTTTCAAATTTCAGGCGACTGTACGCGCCGTGACCGGTCACCATGAAGCTGATCTCCTTGTACCCGCCAAGCTCGGTTTCGTTCGCCCCCACCGGCTCGGTCTGATACCCGCTCGCAGTCGCATACAGCGTATACATCCGATATAAGCTGTTGGCAAACAACGCGGATTCTTCACCACCCGCGCCCGCGCGGATCTCGACGATCACGTTGCGCTCATCATTGGGATCACGCGGCAATAATAAAACTTTCAATTCCTCCGCCAAACGTTCTGCCGTGCGGCGGCTTTCCTGCAATTCTTCTTCTGCCAGTTCCCGCAACTCGCGGTCAACACCGGCTGTTTCCAACAACAGCCTTGCCTCTGCTTCGGTTTCGCGAGCCTTCGCATACACGCGGTAGGCTTCCACAATGGGCTCGAGTTGCTTGCTCTCGCGCATCAAATCACAATACAAGTCCGCCTGCGACGCCACCGCGGGGTCACACAGCCGAGCCATCAATTCCTCATAACGCTTTTCGACATCTTTTAATCGGTCCAACACAGCTTTTCTTCCTTTCTCTCAATCGACTGGCTGTGCACCGCTACTCCTCCCGCTCGACTTTGCGAATATTCTTTTCGGCTTTCACGCGGGGAATCATCATCTCATGACCGCAGGTCTCACAACGCAAACGGAAATCCATCCCGATGCGCAGCACCGAAAACCGCGTGCCGCCACAGGGGTGTTGTTTTTTCATTGTCAGCACATCACCCACACGAATACCCATCCCGCTGTCACCATCCTCTCATACAGAGTCAGTATACCATATACCATTCGCATTACGCAAGGGATACTTGTAAATTTTACAGTTGACAAAGTCGCACACTTCTTGCTATACTTTTTTGTTGGGAAACCCTCTACTATCGGGAGGTTTAAAGCATGAAAAAAGACGTTGTGATCGTCGGTGCCGGCCCCGCCGGTATCTTTACGGCGCTGGAAATGCTCCGTCGCGGCAGTAAACAGAAAATTGTGATCGTGGAGAAAGGGCAAGCGGTGGAAAACCGGCGGTGCCCAAAGTCACAGGTTGGGCATTGTGTCAACTGCAAGCCCTACTGCCATATCACCACCGGCTTTTCCGGTGCGGGTGCGTTTTCGGACGGCAAATTATCCTTAAGTTACGAGGTTGGCGGAGATCTGCCGTCCCTCATCGGCGAGGACGTGGCACAGGATTTGATTGATTACGCGGATAAAATCTATCTGGAGTTTGGTGCCGATACCCACGTTGAGGGACTCGGCAACAGCGAAAAGGTAAAGGAAATCCGTAAACGTGCCATTCAAGCGGGACTGAAACTGGTGGATTGCCCCATTCGTCACATGGGTACGGAAAAAGCGCAAGGAATTTATCTCGCGATCGAACGCTATCTGCAGAATAACGGCGTGGAAATTCTGTTCGGCTACGAGTGTACCAATCTGTTGCTCGACGGCAGCAACTGCCGCGGCGTGTGTATCAGTGACGGGAAAGCGGATCTGACCATTGAAGC
>JAZRQG010000099.1:0-17697 GCA_045649625.1 Acutalibacteraceae bacterium | reverse complement strand
TTTTTCCGCTTCGGGTAAGTGGTACAAGTTCATAGCGTACGGGCCCCAGCCGTTCTCGTGCGGATCAATCTTGTTTTTGATACCGTCTAAGCCCGCCATCAGGATCGCGGCATAGCAGAAATACGGATTGCAGGTTGCGTCGGGATTGCGCAGCTCAAAGCGGCGCTTATCGGGACTCTTGGCGTATGCCGGAATCCGGATAACGGCACTGCGGTTAGAGGTGGCATAACCGACCGTGACCGGTGCTTCAAAGCCGGGAACCAAACGCTTAAACGAGTTGGTGCTCGGGTTGGTCAGTGCACATAGTGACGCAATGTGTTTGAGCAGACCGCCCATAAAGTAGTGCGCCGTTTCGCTTAAATGGGCATAACCATTATCGTCCGAGAATACCGGCTCACCGTCCTTGAACAGCTGCATATGCACGTGCATACCGCTACCCGCCTCACCGTAGATGGGCTTGGGCATAAAGGTGGCGGTCTTGCCGTATTTCAGCGCGGTGTTGTGGATGATATACTTGATCATCATCGTCGCATCCGCCATTTTGGTCATCTCGCCGAGCTGCGGCTCAATCTCAAACTGACCGGATGCCGCGACCTCGGGATGATGATAGTTGATCTCAATGCCCATATCGCGCATCAGCATACACATTTCACTGCGGCATTCGTACGCGCGGTCAAAGGGCTTGGCAATGTGATACGCTTTCTGTTTTGGTACCACGTTACCCTTGCCCTCAATGCCGCTGTTCCAATAGGACTGCTCGGCATCGAGTGACACGCCGATGCTGTTACCCTGAACCTCCCAACCCACTTCGTCGAAGAGATAGAACTCGAATTCGGGGAGAATCAGCATTGTATCTGCAATACCGCTGTCTTTCATGTATTTTTGTGCAGCCAGCACAATGTTACGCGGATACTGCGAGAGAGGACGATTTTCGGGGGAATCGATAATCATCGCGTTACCCGTCATCGACAGGGTGGGGATGGTGCAGAAGGGATCCACGACCGCCGTGCTCGGGTCGGGGATAAACACCATATCGCTTTTTTCTACCACGGCATAGCCGTAGTTGGAAGCGTCGAAGCCGATGCCGCTCTTCATTGTCTCCTCGGAAAAGTTCTCCGCGGGAATGGTGACATGACGGAACTGACCGTTGATGTCCACCATCTTAAAGTCGACCATTTTGATGTTGTGCTGCTTGATAAGTGCGAGAACGTCCTTTACGTTTTTTGCCATTATGAAAGCACCTCTTTTTTAGTAGATAGGACAAGTATACCAATCTTTTTGTTTCTCGTCAATACAATAAAAAAACGACTTCCCTCGCGGGAAGCCGGTTGGTTATCGCATTTTCTTAAAGACGATTGCTGAACGATTTGGCAGATAACACCGAAAACCGTTCTCTCGAGCGGTGTATCGCACCGACTTATCCACGCGGTCAAACCCACCGAATACGCCGTCATCGGACGAGAGAAGCACCTTGTAGTTACCGGGCTTGCTCACTGGGATCGGATACCCGTCGAACGATTTGTTCGCATGGAAATTGAAGGCGAATACCAGGTTCCCCTTTTCATAGATCAAGACCTTATCATCCTCGTGTATGGTCAGACAGAGGGGCGGCTTGGAAAGTGTCTTTTCGCGTTGCAGAAGGAATAGCATCGCCTTGTCAAAATCCCCCAGCTCGCGGTATCGCAGATCGGGGTTGTCCAACAAACTCCACTGACGGCGGCAGTAATGATAACTGAAGCCGTTACCCTCGCGCGGAAAATCGATCCATTCCGGATGCCCGAACTCGTTGCCCATGAAATTCAGATAGCCCTCGCCGGCAAGCGATGCCGTCAGCAAGCGGATCATTTTGTGCAACGCTACACCGCGATCAATAACAAGACTGGCTCCAAACTTTTGCATATGTGTATACATCTCGGCATCGCACAAACGGAACATGATGGTTTTATCTCCCACAAGCGCCTGATCGTGCGATTCGCAGTACCCGATCGTCTTTTCTTTCGGACGGCGATTGGTTAACTCATACCAAAGCTGTCCCATCGACCACTGCTCGTCCGATACTTCTTTGAGTAATTTGATCCATAAATCCGGCACACCCATCGACAAGCGATAATCAAACCCGATTCCGCCGTCCTTTAGGGCTAAGCACATGCCTGGCATACCCGACATATCCTCCGCCACCGTGATGGCTTTGGGGTTCAGTGTGTGGATCAGCTCGTTGGCAAGTGCCAGATAGGTGACCGCCTCCACGTCGGTGTTGAGTGAGAAATACATGCTGTAATCGGTGAAAGCACTGCCGAGCCCGTGATCGTGATACAGCATTGAGGTTACGCCGTCAAAGCGGAATCCGTCAAAATGAAAGACCTCCATCCAATATCGCAGATTGGAAAGCAGAAAATGAAGCACCTCGTTTTTGCCGTAGTTAAATAACTTGGTACCCCACGCACCGTGATCGCCGCGCGCACCCTCGTGAAAGAACTGATACACCGTGCCGTCAAATTCGCCCAGTCCCTCGTTTGTGTTTTTTACCGCATGGGAGTGTACCACGTCCAACAGCACCGCAATCCCCATTTCGTGTGCGGTGTTGATCAGCTCTTTGAGTTCGCGGCTTGTCCCGTAGCGGGAAGAAGCGGCAAAGAAATTCGATACCTGATATCCGAACGAGCCGTAATACGGATGCTCCATAATCGCCATGACCTGAATGGTATTGTATCCCGCGGCTTTCACGCGCGGCAGGATATTTTCGGTGAATTCACGATAACTGCCGACAGCGCCTTTTTCTTGCGCCATACCGATATGGCACTCGTAAATAAACGGTGTTTTGGGGGTCGCAAACCCCTGGTCCGTCCAAGGGTAGGGGGTAAAGGTATCTTCGAGTTCCGCACACCACAGATAGGTGACGGGATCCTGCACCACCCGCGTTGCATAGGTGGGAATACGGCGCAGCATCTGCCCGTTATGCCACACGATGGTTTGCACCTTTTGCCCCGGACAGAGGTTGTCCACCTGCACCTCAAACACACCGTTCGGGAGCCGTGTCATTTGGCAGGCGGCGGTATCCCAGTTGTTAAAATCCCCTGTTAAAAACAGCGCATCTGCGGCGGGCGCCCATTCGCGGTACACCCACCCGGACTCGGTGCGGTGAAACCCAAAATAGCGATGCCCGTTTGCGAACTCCGTCAAGTCACCCAGCTCCGCTTTCTTTTGGGCAATCAATTCGGTGCGCAGCCACAGATCGTCTGCATACGGCTCCAGGTACGGATCTACACCTAGAATCGGAAGTTTACGTTTTGTCATGAGGAACACCGCCTTTCTTATATAGTATACCAAATTCCGCACCCAAATAGCAAGACCCCTTGCAAGAAAATGCTCGACAGCTATCGACGGTTGAATGTTGACACCCTTCTGCGGCTTTGGTATAATTATTTCGCATAATTACACACTGAATTGCAAGGAGAATTCTACCATGAACAAGAAACGCATTCGTGACTACGGCATTGTCATCGGTCGTATGACACCCGGTCCTCTCAATAAGATCACGGACGTTCCCGGTGTCACCGTCGGCCACTATACGCTGGACGATGAAAAACACCGCACCGGTGTCACCGTGATCTTACCGGCACCCGGCAACGTGTATGCCGATAAGCTCACTGCCGTTGCCCACGTCATCAACGGCTTCGGCAAAACCGCGGGTACCCTTCAACTTGACGAACTGGGCGAACTGGAAACCCCCATTGCACTGACTAACACGTTCAACGTGGGCAAGGTTGCCGACGGACTCGTCGGGTATACCTTGGAGCAGTGCGCCAAAGAAGGGTTGGAGTGCACCACCATCAATCCGGTCGTGGGTGAAACCAACGACTCGGCGATGAGCGATAATTCCGACAGACCGCTCGGCGAAGCCGAGGTGCGCGCCGCGATTGCCGCCGCTTGCACGGATTTTGACGAAGGCGACGTGGGTGCCGGCAAAGGCACCACCGGCTTCGGTCTGAAAGGCGGCATCGGTTCTGCCTCACGGCAGATCGAACTAGACGGTAAGACCCACACCGTCGGTGTTTTGGTCCAGTGCAACTTCGGTCGAACGGATAACCTGTGCATCGACGGTCGCCCTGTCGGTAAATACATTGCGGAGAAACTGCGCGAAGAGGAACGGGTGGAATGTGATAAAGGCTCCATCATGATGGTGGTCGCTACCGACATCCCGCTGTCCGAATTACAACTCAAACGCGTTGCCAAGCGCGCGGCGGTGGGACTTATCCGTACCGGCTCATACCTCGGTCACGGCAGTGGAGATGTTGTTCTCGCGTTCACCACCGCCAACCGCCATCTGCGGGACGACGGCGCGTTCCGCCCTATGCTGGCGGTCAACAACAGTTTTATTGAGGAGATTTGCCGCGCCTGCTCCGAGTCGACGGAGGAAGCGATCTTAAACGCAATGTCCACCGCCGATCGCGTGGTCGGCTATTCGGGCAAAATCCTGCGCGGACTCAACGAATTCCTGCCGGAATCTTTGTGAAAAGAAGGGGGACGCCCGTTTGAATACCAAGGGAACCACTGTAAAACTTTATAATGTATTGTTTCCGTTTTGGATGCTGCTGTTGTTCCCGCAGGCATGGTTGGTCGTTTTGCCGGGCAACTTTATCATTGACAGCCTGGTTCTCATCGTGAGTATGCTGGTCCTGAAAGTCGCGGATAAGAAACAGTGCTACAAAACGCACATACTCAAAATTTACGCCTTTGGCATGCTGGCCGACATCGTGGGCGCGGCGTTCCTATTTTTGATGATATTCGGATTCGGACTTGGTCAAATGGGGGACGAGTGGTATCTTACCGTGCCCGCACTGATCCTATCCGCCCTTTTGATCTTTGTATTTAATTATTTTTTTACTTTCGAAAAGCTTGACAAACCGCTTCGTCGGAAATTTTCGCTCATATTTGCGATCATCACGGCACCGTACACCTTCCTGATCCCGTCGAGTTGGTTGTATTAGAGTAGGAAGCACGGTATCCGTGCGGATCAAACGAATGCTTATGAGGAGTCCGTATGCCGTTTTTACCGATCAGCGCCCGCGAAATGAAAGCGGCGGGTATTACACAACCGGATATCGTGCTGGTCACGGGTGATGCTTACGTGGATCACCCGAGCTTTGGCACAGCCATCATTTCACGCGTGCTGGAAGATGCGGGATTTTCGGTGTGTATTCTCTCCCAGCCGCAAACCGACGCCGATTTCAAAGAATTTGGCAGACCACGGCTCGCGTTTTTCGTAAACTCCGGCAACATCGATTCCATGGTAGCACATTATACCGCCGCCAAACGCAAACGCAGTGACGATGCCTACACCGCCGGCGGCAAAGCCGGCGCGCGTCCCGATCGCGCCGTGATTGTGTACACCAAGAAAATACGTGAACTGTACGGCGATGTTCCGATCGCCATCGGAGGCTTGGAAGCCTCGCTGCGCCGCTTTGCACATTACGATTACTGGGACGACCGCGTGCGCCCCTCCATCCTCATCGATTCGGGTGCCGATCTTTTAATGTTCGGCATGGGCGAAAAACACACGGTGGAGATCGCCAAACGATTAGATGATGGTGAATCAGTTGCCACCATGACGGATATTCTCGGCACGTGCTGTAAAATCCCCGCGAGCGAATACGAATGGCGCTCGGCGGTGGAATGTCCCTCGTATGAGCTTGTCAAAGACCCTACCGAAAACGGCAAAAAACAATACGCCATCGCCACCAAACTTCAACAAGAAGAACAAGATGCGGTTAAGGGTCGAACGATCATCCAAAAGCACGGCAGCATGATTGTGGTACAAAATCCGCCCATGCCGCCACTCACCACCGAGGAGCTGGATCACGTCTATTCGCTTCCCTTTATGCGCGACTATCACCCTTCGTACGAGCTGCTCGGCGGTGTTCCCGGTATTGAGGAAGTGAAGTTCTCGATTGCACACAATCGCGGCTGCTTCGGCGCGTGTAACTTCTGCTCCATCGCATACCACCAAGGCAGACGGGTGACGGTTCGCAGTCACGACTCGGTCATCCGCGAAGCCAAAAAGCTTACGGAACTTCCCGATTTCAAGGGTTATATCCACGACGTCGGCGGTCCCACCGCGAATTTCCGTGCCCCCTCATGCAAAAAGCAGGATGCGCACGGTATGTGCTCGAGTCGCAAATGCTTAGCACCCACACTCTGCCCGCAGGTCAAGGTGGATCACGCGGATTATCTTTCCCTGCTTCGCAAGATCCGTGCTCTTCCCAAGATCAAAAAGGTCTTTATCCGTTCGGGTATCCGTTTTGACTATCTGATAGCGGACAAAAATGACGCGTTTTTTAAAGAACTTGTTCGCCATCACGTCAGCGGTCAACTTAAAGTTGCCCCCGAGCATTGCTCGGCGGCGGTGCTGTCCGCGATGGGGAAACCCACGATTGAAACGTATCTTAAATTCAAAAAGCGCTTTTACGAACTCACGAAAAGTGAGGGGAAAGAACAATTCCTGGTACCGTATCTGATGTCGTCCCATCCGGGCAGCACGCTCAAAGACGCGATTGAATTGTCGGTATTCTTAAAACGCGAGGGGATGCGCCCCGAACAGGTGCAGGATTTTTATCCTACCCCCGGTACAGTGTCCACCTGTATGTATTATACAGGGCTTGACCCCCTCACCATGAAACCGATCTACGTCGCAAAAACTCCCGCCGAAAAAGCCGAGCAACGCGCACTTTTGCAGTATTTCAAACCCGAAAACCGCGAACTCGTGTTGCGAACGCTCAAGCGCTACGGGCGGTACGACCTTATCGGCAACGGCAAAGATTGCTTGGTACAAGATACCCGCCCGTCAAACGGACAAAGCAGAAAACCCGTTCCCAAAAAGAAAACCATCCGCAACGTCCACTCCAAAAAACGATAATAAAAAGCGGTGCACTCCAACGGAGTGCACCGCTTTTTATTCAATTGATTTACAGACCGTATTCACGTGCAAGTGCTTTGAAGGCGGGAAGCGCGCCCTCGACCTTGGCGCGATCGGTGCAATACGCGATGCGTACGTAGCCTTCCACGCCGAAATCGTCGCAGGGAACCACCAAAATTTCATGTTTTTTAGCTTTCTCAAAGAACGCGTAGGCATCCGCCTCGAGCGCCTTGACAAACAGATAAAACGCGCCGTCGGGCTTGACACATTCGTAGCCGTAGGCGGTCAGATTATCATAGAGCAGATCGCGGTTTGCCTTGTAGGCTTCCACGTTCACCTTAGCATCAATGCAACGCGCAATGACCTGCTGGAACAAGCTGGGCGCGCACACGTAACCGAGAGAGCGTCCCGCACCGCACACCGCCAAATACAGATTGCCGGCTTCCTCCATCGTGGGGGAAACCGCTATATAACCGATTCGCTCACCGGGCAGGGATAAGGACTTTGAATACGAATAGCAGACGAACGTATTGTCGTAGTAATTCATCAGATACGGCACGTCCACACCCGCGTACACCAACTCGCGGTACGGCTCATCCGCGATCAGATAGATCGGGTGACCGTACTCCTCGGATTTGCGTTTCAGCACCTCGCACAGCGCGACAATGGTGTCCTCGGAATACACGACACCGCTGGGGTTGTTGGGCGAGTTGACAATGACCGCCTTGGTGTTTTTCGTGATCTTGCTTTCAAAATCGGCGATGTCCACTTGAAAGGTCTTCGGTGTCGGCTGACTGACCACCACGCGTCCGCCGGCGTTTTCAATAAAGACGCGGTATTCCGTAAAGAAAGGCGCAAAGACGACGCACTCGTCATGGTCCTCCATAACTGCTTTTAAACAGATCGAGAGGGAAGCCGCCGCACCGCAGGTCATATAGATCAGGTTGGCGGGCATCTGAACACCAAACCGTTCCCGAATGCGATCCGCGATCACCCCGCGCACGTTCGCATCACCCTGCGCGGAGGTGTAGCCGTGTAAGAGCACCGAATTTTCAGTTGCCATCAACTCGGCAATGGTTTCGTTCACTTCGGCGGGAGCGGGAACGCTCGGGTTGCCGAGGCTGAAATCAAACACCTTATCCGCACCGATTTCCGCCCCGCGCGCCTTGCTGTATTCGAAAATTTCCCGAATGATCGAGCGCTTACTGCCAAGACCAAACATTTTTTGATTGTATCCCATAGTTATCACCTATATTTTTAGTAACTTTTTCGCATTCCGTTCGAAAAGTTTTTGCTCGGTATTTTCCCCGAGAGAAAACGATTTGAGAATTTCCACGTCTCGCTTGATGTCGCTCCAGGGAGAATCGGTTCCAAAAAGAATTCTATCCTCGCCGTGGCGATTGAGCAACTTTTTGAAGGTCTCCTCGCCGATAAACCGCAAAACGTATGCCGTGTCAAGGTACACGTCCTCACCGCAGAGCAGATCCAAAACCTGATCGTACATCCTATAACCGCCGCAATGCGCCAATACGAATTTACTGTGCGGCACCTTGCGGATCAACTCCTTGGCAAGTGCCGGAGGGCAATGAACGGTGTCGGGATACGCGGCATCCACTCCCGCGTGGGTGACAACGATCAGATCATATTCCTTCGCACATTGCAGTATGCGAACGTAGCCGTTGTCGTTAATAAACGTCCCCTGATAATCGGGGTGGATCTTGATTCCCAAAAAGCCGTGTTCCTTGAGCCACCGCATTTTTTCATCTATCCCGTCACAAGCGGGATGAATGGCGCCAAAGGAGAGCAACCGTCTGCTTTTTTTGGCGAAACGCTCGTTGACTTGTGCGGCAAAGCGGTTGACGCTCTCGAAACTGTTCGGGTTGGTCAGAACGGGAAGCGTGACCGACAGGTCAACGTTTGCCGCGTCCATGGCACACAGTAAGCCGTCCACAGAGCCATCGGAGAAGGGCGGAATACCACCCTTCTCCGACAGTAAATCAATGGTCTGTTTTGCGATTTTATCAGGAAAAATATGCGTGTGGAAATCAATGATCATGTTTCCTCCGTTTATCCTTTCGCGACGTCAGATGTGTGCCAGATCCTCACAGGAGAGAGTCTTAACACCGTTCGCTGTCAGAATCTCGTCAATTTTTTCGCTGTCGGATGCTTTGAGCACTACGTACGCTTCATCAGAATCAATGGACAGACCGTACATATACTCAATGTTTACGCCGCCCTCGTCAATGATCTTAAGGAGGGATTGCAACGAACCGGCGGTATGCGCGATCTTGATGATGGAAACGTCGGACAAGAGGGAGGAGAAGCCGTTTTCAATAAGCTTTTCCTTGCCGAGTGCCGCGTCGTTCACGATCAAGCGAAGCAGACCGTATTCGGTGGTATCCGCAAGACTCATCGAGAGGATGTTCACCTTATTTTCTTTCAGTACGTTCAACACCTCGGACAATCTGCCCGCTCTGTTTTCAATGAATACCGTTAACTGTTTTGCAAACATAACACAATCCTCCTACATCAATATAACTTGCGATTGTCGATCACGTGAACGGCCTTGCCTTGGCTTCTCACCAGCGACTGCGGCTCCACAATCTTGACCTTGGCGTTGATGCCGAGTGCCTGCTGAATGGCGTGTGCGATCTTTTTCGTCAATGCCTCGATCACGCGGATCTCATCGGTGTAATATTTTTGATCCAATTCGACCTGCACCTCAAGGGTGTCGAGATTATTCACACGATCCACGATCATCATATAGTGCGGCGTGACCTCCTCGACCTCCACGAGTGCTGCCTCGATCTGACTCGGGAACACATTGACACCGCGGATGATAAGCATATCGTCTACACGTCCCTTAAAGCGGGAAATGCGTGCACTGGTTCTGCCACATTCGCAGGGGGTTCGATCCAAACTGGTCAGATCCTTGGTGCGGTAACGGATCAGCGGAATACCCTCTTTCGTGAGCGTCGTGAACGCGAGTTCACCGACCTCGCCGTCGGCGACGGGGGCCAGCGTTTCGGAATTTAAGATCTCAGGGTAGAAATGATCCTCGCACACGTGCAGACCTTTATGGAACTCACAGTCGCACGCCACACCCGGCCCCATGATCTCACTTAAACCGTAAATGTCAAACGCCTTGATATTCAGACGCGATTCGATTTCCTTGTGCATCTTCTCGGTCCACGGCTCCGCACCGCAGATCGCAGATTTGAGCTTGATCTGATCCAACAGCCCCTCCTCGGCGAGTGCCTCGGAAATGTGGAGCAGATAGGAGGGCGTACATGCGATTGCCGTCGCGCCGAAATCGATCATCATCGTGGTCAGCTTTTTGGTGTTACCGGTGCTCATGGGAACGACTGTTGCACCGATTTTCTGCGCGCCGTCATGTGCACCAAGACCGCCCGTAAATAAGCCGTAGCCGTACGCAACCTGAATGATATCGTCCTTGGTAACGCCTGCCATTGTCATACATCTGGCAACGCATTCCGCCCACACGTCGAGATCGTGTCGGGTGTAACCGACCACGGTCGCTTTACCGGTGGTACCGCTGGACGCGTGGATTCTGACAATTTGAGAATTGGGAACGGCAAACAGCCCAAAGGGATAGTTGTCGCGCAGATCGTCTTTGGTGGTGAAGGGAAGCTTGGTCAGATCCTCGAGCCCTTTGATATCACCGGGCATCAGACCGATCGCCTGCATTTTCTTGCGATAAAATTCCACATTGTGATACACGTAGTCGACCAGTTTGACAAGTCTTGCGCTTTGCAGAGCCGTCATTTGGTCACGGCTCATACATTCTTTGGTTTCATTCCAAATCATCGTTATTCTTCCTTTCAATGGTTTGTTTTATACCCGCGAGTAAAGGCTCCTTGATTGAGCTCAATGGTCTTTTGCGGCACGGTATCGGCGATGGTATCTAACCACACCTGCTCGTCAAAGCCGATAAAGCCGGCGGCGAACCCGAGCACTACTGAGTTGAGCACCTTGCTGTTTCCAAGTTCCAACGCGATCTCTTGACCGTCAATGGCGTAAACCGCGTGTGTGTTCTTCAACTCGTCCAAAATATTTTCCGGGTACTCTTTTGCGCCGATCACCACCGTCATCGGATCGATCCGACAGTCGTTCACGACGAGCACGCCGTCCCTTTTAAGAAAATGCGCATAGCGGAGGGCTTCCAGACGCTCAAAGGCAATGATAACGTCCGCCTGACCCTCTTCCACCACGGGCTCACTGACCGCCTCACCGAAGCGGACAAACGTTACGACGCTGCCGCCGCGTTGTGCCATGCCGTGTACCTCGGAGATCTTCACATCATAGCCCTCTGCGAGAGCCGTTTTTCCGATAATTCTACTGGTGAGCAGGG
The DNA here is from genome assembly GCA_045649625.1 of Acutalibacteraceae bacterium. Lineage (GTDB taxonomy): Bacteria > Bacillota > Clostridia > Oscillospirales > Acutalibacteraceae > RGIG3009. The sequence goes on along the minus strand of JAZRQG010000099.1, from coordinate 6,412 downwards.
TGCCTTGACCACCCACACCAACGATCATAATATTCTTTGTCATATTATTTCTCCACCGTCTCAATCGCGTTGAATTTACAATAGTTTTGGCAAAGTCCGCAGCCATTGCACATTGTGGGATCAATGCGCATCCCGTTCGCCGTTTTGGTGATGGCGGGACAACCGATTTTCAGGCACATACCGCATTTTTTGCACGTTTCGGAGTTGATGAAGCACTTGTTGGGGAAACGCTGCCCCTTGAGAAGCGCACACGGTGCTTTGGCAATGATGACCGTCAGCGTATCGCCGTTCACACTTTCACGGATCACACGTTCCAGTTCTTTTACGTCAAACGCGTTTACTTCAATCACGTTCGGAACGCCGATCGCACGGCAAAGCGCCGCTAAATCAATCGCGTAAGTATCTTCGCCCTTCAAGGTCTTACCGGTGGCGGCGTGTTCTTGATGTCCCGTCATACCTGTGGTACGGTTGTCGAGAATCATCACGGTACCGCTCGCCTTGTTATACACCATATTCACAAGGGAATTGATACCCGTATGTAAGAAGGTGGAATCACCGATCACGGCAACCCAGTTCTTGATAAACTCTTTCCCTTTCGCTTTTTCCATACCGTGCAGCGCAGAGATGCTGGCGCCCATGCAGATAGTGGTGTCGATGACACCAAGCGGCGCCACCGCGCCGAGGGTGTAGCAACCGATGTCGCCCGACGCGTGAATTTTCAGTTTGTTCAGCACTGAGAACACACTGCGGTGAGGACAACCGGGACAGAGGATGGGAGGACGGGCAGGTGCATCCGCTTTTTCAAATACAGCCTCGTCCCGGCCATTCAGAACGCGTCGCAGGAGATTGGCGCTGTACTCGCCCTGCCGCGTAAAGCACTCCTTGCCCTTGACATCAAAGCCCCATGCGCGAACCTGCTCTTCAATAACAGGCTCCAATTCCTCAAATACGTATACCGTTTCCACTTGATTGACAAAGGTCTCAATCAATTCGCGGGAGAGCGGGTTGACAAGTCCCAATTTGAGGATGCTCGCGTTCGGGCAGACTTCCTTGACGTACTGATACGCAATACCGCAGGTGATAAAGCCGACGGAGGTGTCGCCCATTTCCAATCTGTTCACGGGAAAGGAGACAGCATCCGTTGCCATCCGCTTTTCGCGGTCCTCCACAACCACGTGTCTGCCGATGGCGGAAGCGGGCATCATCACGTATTTTTGCGGCGAGCGGGCGTATTCCTTGTCTTCTACTTCCACGCGATCACACAGCTCCACCGCACTCTGCGAGTGGGCGAGCTTGGTGGTGGTGCGCAGGATAACGGGCGTATCGTAACGCTCGCTGAGCTCATACGCGAATTTCATAAACTCTTTTGCCTCCGCACTGTCGGACGGCTCCAGCACCGGCACGTGCGCAGCGCGCGCGATCATACGGGTGTCCTGCTCGTTTTGCGAGCTGGCAAGTCCGGGATCGTCCGCAACGACGAACACCGATCCGCCGCCGACACCGGTATACGCGAAGGTATACAGCGGATCTGCCGCGACGTTCAAACCGACGTGCTTCATACACGCCATGCTTCTCACACCCGAGATGGAAGCACCGATCGCGACCTCTGCAGCCACCTTTTCATTGGGCGCCCACTCGGTATATACCTCATCGTATTTGGCAAGATATTCACTGATTTCCGTGCTCGGCGTTCCGGGATACGCGCTGGACAACTTCACGCCCGCCTCAAACGCACCTCTGGCGATCGCCTCGTTGCCGAGCATCATCGTTTTCTTTGACACGTCAGTTCCCCCTCATTGTGACTGGTTTCTTAAATCTTTCACGCGTTTTGCTTTTCCTTCGAATCGTTGCAGGGTGTTGGGGGATTCCAACAAGACCTTCGCATCGAGTCCGAGAATGATCTTTAACTTATTTCTGACCTCTGCGGTGATCTTCTCCAACACCGAGAACGAGTCCGTGCTGTGCGCAAGCTCCACCTTGACGGTCAGCTTGTCAAGATACCCCTCGCGTTCCAAAATGATCTCGTAGTGCGGACCGAGCTCCTCCACGCTGAGGATGACCTCCTCGATCTGACTCGGGAATACGTTGACACCGCGAATTTTCAGCATATCGTCGCTGCGTCCCGACAGATTTTCCATACGGCACAGCGTTCTGCCGCATTTACACGGCTCGTAGAACAACCGTGTAATATCCTTGGTGCGGTAGCGAATGAGCGGTAACCCCTCTTTTTTGATACAGGTGATGACCAATTCACCCTGTTCACCGGCAGGTAAAACCTCTCCGGTTTTCGGATCAATAATCTCCGGGATAAAATAATCCTCGTTGATGTGCATACCGCAGTGCTCGAGACACTCGCCCGATACGCCGGGGCCCATCAACTCGCTCATGCCGTAATTAGAAGTAATGAGGAGACCCTTACCCCAATATTTATGCATTTCCTCCCGCATGGCATCGGTCAGCAGCTCACTGCCCACCAAGGCGATCTTCACTTGGAGATCATGCTCGGGATCCACGCCCATCTCTCTTGCAACCTCCGCCAAACGCAACGCGTAGGAGGGGGTGGAGACGAGCAGCGACGTCTCAAAATCCTGCATATACATAATTTGCTTTTGTGAGTTTCCCGTCGAGGAGGGAACAATGGCGGCACCGATGTTCTCAAGTCCGTAATGCAGTCCCAAGGCACCTGTGAACATACCGTAGCCAAAGCAGATCTGCGCCACATCTTTGGCGCTCGCGCCGCCCATGCACGCAATACGCGACACACACTCGGTCCAGGTTTCCAGGTCGCCTTGCGTGTATCCGACTACCGTGGGCTTGCCCGTTGTACCGCTCGACGCGTGAATACGAACAAGCTGATCCTTGTCTACCGCAAACAGGCCAAAGGGATAGTTATCCCGCATATCCTGCTTGGTGACAAAGGGAAGCTTGGCAAGGTCGGATAAAGACTGAATATCGTCAGGGGTCACCCCCGCGTCTTGCATTTTTTTGCGGTATGCAGGGACCTTTTTATATACTCGACATACCGTTTCCTGCAATCGACTGAGCTGCAGGGCTTCCAGTTCCTCTCTGGGGAGGGTTTCTTCTTTTGACCAAATCATGGTGTTACCTAATCCTTTTTTCTATTATTGAATTTCTCCCTCGAAATGCTTGTCAAATGCTTCGGCGAGAATCGACTCGTCAGGTTTTTTCGTCAGCAGGCTGACCACCACCGTGACGAGTAGTGAAAATACCATACAAATCGAGCCGATCAGCGGGGAGGTGCCGACGCCGTCCTTCAGGGCGACACCGACGGTGCAATCCCAGCCGTTTTTATCGTATCCAAAAACGAAAATCAAGACGATTGTCAACACCAGCGAGCCGATGACGGAGAACCAAACGGCGGGCTTGGTGACACGTTTCCAAACAACGCCCAACACGTAGGGACCGATAAAGCAGCCCGCCAGCGTGCCCCAACTGATACCCATCATATAGGCGATGGCGGCAATGCCGTATTTCTCATTGAGTAGTGCGAGAATGACCGAAATTGCCACAAAAATGAGGCACAGCACTTTCATCACCACGTTGACGCGCTTATCGCTCGCTTTTTCATTGAGCTTTCCTTTGTACAGATCAATGGCAATCACCGAAGAGCCCGCCAGCGATACCGAGGACAACGTGGACATGCTGGCAGAGAGGATCAACACGGCGATTACGCCCGTCAGTCCGGCGGGAATCGCAATACCCAGCATGGTGGGAACGACCTCCGCGTGGGGGACGCCCTGCGTTTCGGGGAAGAACGCGCTTAACGCGCCCGTGAAATACGCGGTAAAGCCGATTACCAGCGCAAAGAGGGTGCTGATGACGACGCCCTGCGAGATCGCTTTTTTATCGCGAATGGCGTAATACTTGTGAATGGTTTGGGGGAGTGCCCACACACCGAAGGAGGTCAGCGTAATCAGCGAGAGTAAGGATACCGTGCTTCCGTAGAGCCCCTTGCTCTGAGTGCCGACGGTAAACCAGGTTAGGTTGGGATCACTTGCGATCTTGGAAATATCCCAATTTACCTGCTCGGAATTCATAAAGCAGAAGACCATGCAGACAACACCGATCAGCATGATGATCCCCTGAATAAAATCGGAAAGCGCGGTGGCAAAATACCCACCGAAGAAAAGGTATAACGCCGTCAGCGCGGCAAGGGCGACCATCACGATCCAACCCTCAATGCCGAACACGATCTCAAACAGACTGCTCAGTCCGTTGTAAACGGAAGCCGAATAGGGGATGAGGAAGATGAAAATGATGACGGCGGAAACGAATTTCAGCTTCTTGTCGCCGTAACGCTTCTCAAAAAAATCGGGCATCGTCTTGGATCGCAGTCGCTGCGTCATGTTCTTCGTGCGCTTGGCAAGTACCAGCCACGCGATCAGCGTACCGATGATCGCGTTGCCGATGCCGATCCAAATCGACGCGAGACCGAACGAGCGCCCGAACTGACCGGCATAGCCGATAAACACAACGGCAGAAAAATACGTCGTTCCGTAAGCAAACGCGGTCATCCAACCGTTCAAGCCTTTTTTACCGGCAAGCAAAAAGTCGTTGACCGACCCCGCGCGGTTGCGGGTGTAAACGGCGATGCCAACCATTGACAACGCATATAATGCCAAAATTACGTAATCCAGTACCACACCGAACACCCCTATACAATCTAACTAAAATAAATATACAAAGGAAAATATAGCATATCTTTTTGATTATATCAAGATGGATAGGGCGATTTTTTGCATTTTGTAACAAATTTCTCACCCGCAGTCGAGATAGCCGGGTGCTCATGACTTACCTCACCAAAAAGTGTAAAATGGCAACCGGGTGAAATGCTCTTGATAGGAAACAGATGTGCGAAAATGGTTGTTTTTTGCGCACCGAGCAGAATATTGTTGTTTTTTGTTGAAAATAGGAGTATACTGATAAGCGTAGAACAAGAAAGGCTGATGTAAGTATGAAACCTTTGCGCAGTATGCTTTGTTTATTGCTTGCCGTGATGTGTGTGTGTTCGACAGCTTGTGCCGAAAAAGAATCGGCTTTGCCCGTGCAGGCTACTACGACGCTTGTCACAACGACAACGACCGTTATCACAACAACGACAACGATGACTGTTAAATCAACCATTTCGTCGAAAATGCCAACCACCACTGCATTGCCGCAACCGATTGTATTGGATCCTACATATTCACGGCTCCTTTTGGTGAATGCACAGAATCCCATTCCGGCGGATTTTAACAAAGATGGCGACTTCGCAACCTTGGACAAAAAGTATATTAACGGCAGCTTGAATCAGGTGGACAAAGGAATTTATCCTTATGTTATTTCGCTGATCGAAGCGGCGAGGGCAGACGGGGTAACGTTGTATGTTCGTTCTCCTTATCGTTCGTACAACACACAAAGTATGTTGTTTAAAAATAAGGTGAATGCTGTGATTGAGGCCGGCACACCCGCTGATCAAGCTGAAGCTGTTGCTGCACGTGCGGTTGCTCGTCCGGGTACGAGCGAACATCAAACCGGATTGGCTATCGATTTTAATGTGGCGAGTTCCACTTTTGAAAATTCGCCCGGCTTTAAGTGGATGAAGGAGCACGCAGAAGATTACGGGTTTATTCTTCGTTATCCAAAGGATAAGACGGCGATTACCGGTATCATGTATGAGGCATGGCATTGGCGATTTGTAGGGATTAACGTTGCCAAGGAAATGAACAGTCTGGGCTTGACGTTGGAAGAATATCTTGCGCAAAAAGACAGCATCACGTAATATCTATTTGACCCTTGTCTTGCTCGTCTTAAAACTACACGAATAGCAAATTGCGGCCTCTTGCCGTTTGCTTCGCTGTCGCTCGCAAACGGAGGCAAAAAAGCCTCCTTTGTGTAAAAGAAGGTGTCACGGCAGCGCCGTGACGGAGGGATTGTCATTTACTACTCGGCACTCGTTTTTGGCAAGTACGTGTTTCAAGCAGTTCGAGTGACAGGCCGTTTGTACAGTGCGCCAGTTGTGATCTCGTCTATGAGTTTCGGTACAGCGTGGTAGGCCGGTGCAACTCTACGCCCTAAAAACGTCACACCGTGACGTTTTCTTAACGGGCTTTCGACTCCTGTCACTCTCCCTAAAGAAAAAATGAGGGTAGCCAAATGGCTACCCTCATTTTTTGGTCCGAGTGACAGGAGTCGAACCTGCGGCCTCTTGAACCCCATTCAAGCGCGCTACCAATCTGCGCTACACCCGGATATATACTTTCTAACGCCCGATTACTATAACACAGGAATCTCACGATTGCAAGTGTTTTTTTCACCGTCGGCATCTTTTCAGAAAGAAATGACAGATTTCGTTTGAAATCTGTCATTTCATGTGGAGCGGCTTACGAGGCTCGAACTCGCTACCTCCACC
>JAZRQG010000098.1:0-4880 GCA_045649625.1 Acutalibacteraceae bacterium | reverse complement strand
GGAGCCCCTTTAGGGGTGTGGCCTGTAAAATGCCCTTCTAGGGCTTATTCAAGCCTCCGGCTTAGCCGGAGGTTGTGACAAGTGAAAAATGTTCTTTTTAGGTGCGAGGCGTGTAAAATAATTGTACCCAGCTGTTGTTATCATACCCGACGGCGAGCTGGGTAAAGTTTTTGCTCAGGATATTCGCGCGGTGTCCGTCCGAGTTCATCCATCCCGCTACTACGGCAGAAGGGGTAGGGTATCCGGACGCAATATTTTCGCCAGCGGCCCGATAGGAAATGCCGGCTTCCTCCAACGCGGTGAAACAGCTGCTTCCGTTTGGTCGCGTATGCGAAAAGCTTGTCTTGATCTCAGCGGAACGAACATCCGCCGCCTGCATCGCGGCGGCGCTACTGGCAGATAACGCGGCAAGACCCTGTTTGGCACGTTCGATATTCACCAAGCGCAGCACTTCGCTCTCATAATGCGCGGTCGCCACCGTGTCCGTTGTCGTTGCAATGGTGGCCTTTTTGGTGGTTGAGGGTTTCTTTGTCGTTCTGGCGGTTTTGGTGGTTGTGGTCTCCTTTTTCGTGGTTGTGACAGTGGCGGTAACCGTTGTGGTAGTCGGATTTTTAGTGGATCTTGATACCGACGTCGTATTGGACGTGGTTGCTCTGCTATCGGTGGACGATGTGCTTGTTTCGGGTATTGTGGTACCGGATGTGTTGGCGGTTTCGCTATCGATGGTTGTGATTGTGCCGCTGCTTAAAGTTGTTGCTTCCTCTGCCTGAGGAGGCGTTTGTGCGGTACATGCGGTTAACGTGAGTGCCAATAGAAGTGTTAGACACAGTAGTTGTATGGCTTTCATAGTATCACCTCTGTTAACAGGATACCATGCCTGCCGAACAAGGGCAATAAAAAAGCCTTCCCAAAAAGGGAAGGCTTTTCTTGTGATAGGAAATGCTGGGAAATCAGCGTTTCGAGAACTGGGGAGCGCGGCGAGCACCTTTGAGGCCGTACTTCTTGCGTTCCTTCATTCTGGGGTCGCGGGTCAGGAAGCCCGCTTTTTTCAAAGCAGCGCGGAGCTCGTCGCTGTTGTACTGCAACAACGCACGGGCAACACCGTGACGGATCGCACCGGCTTGACCGGACACACCGCCGCCGGCAACGCGGCACTCAATGTCAAATTTCTCAGTCAGGTTCGTGAGAGCCAGAGGCTGACGAACGATGAGTTTAAGGGTTTCCAAACCGAAATAATCGTCGATATCGCGACCGTTGACGGTCACTTTGCCGGTGCCGTTGTACAAACGAACACGGGCGACAGATTTTTTACGGCGACCGGTACCGTAGAAATACGGTCTTTTATTGTAATCCATATCTTGCAGCCTCCTTCATTAAAATTCGTACGCTTCGGGTTTCTGCGCGGCATGCTCATGCTGAGCGCCGGCGTAAACGCGCAAGCGGGTGGCGGCCTGACGGCCGATGGAGTTGTTCGGGATCATACCGTTGACAGCAAGTTCCATGGCCTTTTCCGGACGCTGCGCCATCAGCGTAGCGTACTTGGTGGCTTTCAGGTTGCCGATCCAGCCGGTGTGACGGTACCAGACCTTCTGCTCCAGTTTCTTACCGGTGAGAACAGCCTCGGCACAGTTGATGATAATAACGTGATCGCCGCAATCCACGTGGGGCGTATACTCGGGTTTGTGCTTTCCGCGAAGGAGAACAGCAGCTTCCGCAGCTACACGGCCCAACGGTTTACCGGCGGCATCAATGACGTACCATTTGCGGTCGACTTGACCGGCTTTTGCCATAAAAGTGGACATCGTGAATACCTCCTGTTAATTTTCATTGTTTTTTCACAGCTTGCCCATCATAGCACACCCAAAATCGGCTGTCAAGACCTAAATTCCGGATTTTTTAATTTATATCCCTCTAGCGCTCGTTTTCTCTCGTTTTCTCGCCGATTTCCTCTATTTCTCGTTTTTCATTTCAATTTTTGTTTTGACAAATTTCGCCGCCCCCTTTTCATTTGCGGGATTATTTGGTATACCATAAGGGAGCCGAATTCGCAATGGTTTTCGCCCATATTGCCTTGGCTTTTCCGCCATACGCCGGTATGCTGAAAAGGCGTTTGTGATTCGCACAAAAATCGGCAGGCGAAAACTGCTCAGCACCCATAGGCGAAAATTTTTGTGAGATTTTTTCGTTTGCGACAGCAGGCAGGCTGATGCCTGCCAATGACAAAAACGGAAAAATTGCTAAAAAGGTTGCTGATAGGCATTGCGGGGTTCGACTCTCTTATGGTATACTTTAAAAATATGAAGGAGAGGTGAGCGGCATGCCCGAACAAAAGAAGATAAACCCTCACAAAAACCACCGCAGGCGCATGAAGCAGCAGTTTATACGTGGTGGTATTGATCAGTATGAGCCTCATCAGGTGTTGGAGCTGCTGCTTTTCTTTGCCATTCCGCAACGCGACACCAATCCTTTAGCACATCGCTTATTGGATCATTTCGGCGATCTGGCATCGGTACTGGATGCGGACTACCAGGAACTTTGTCGGATAGAGGGGATTGCGGAACATTCGGCGACGCTGCTCACGCTGTGCGGTCAGCTTTTATCGCGATATCATAAGGAAAAGAAGGGCAGGCCGAAATTTTCGAATTTTGATGAGATCAGTGAGTATTTATGTGCACAACTCATCAACGAAAAACGCGAAAAGGTGTTGTTGCTGTCTCTGAATAACCGTTGTCAGATGATCAACTGTACGGTCGTTCGTACCGGCACCGTCACCTCAACCGAAACAAGCGCGCGAGAACTGGTGCAGGTGGCTCTGCGGGATCGTGCGACGGCGGTCGTGGTGGCACACAATCATCCTGCCGGCCTGGCCTTCCCTTCCGTGGAGGATGTGGATGCAACGAGGTCGTTTGTTGCCGCTTTCAATATGATGGAAATTGACGTGTTGGACCATATCATTGTCGCGCAGGACGATCACTATTCCATGCGTGGGAGTGCGTACTATGCACCGTTGTTTTCTAAAATTGTGCCAAAGATAACGGCACGTTGAAACCGAAGGGATCGGAGTGTCATCATGCAAAACAAAGGGGAAAAGAGGGGAGCGATCTCCCTGATCAAACGGTTTTTACCGTATTATAAGCAGTATATCGGTGTTGTGGTGCTGGATCTGTTCTGTGCCGCCTTGACGACGGTGTGTGAGCTGGTGTTGCCGATGATGGTGCGATATATCACCGACATGGGAATGAACAACTTGCAGGCGCTGACGGTGGAAATCGTGTTGGTGATCGGTGTGCTGTATCTGGTACTGCGCTTGATCGATACCGCTGCCAACTATTATATGACGTCCATCGGACACATTATGGGGACTAAAATTGAAACCAAAATGCGCAGCGATCTGTTTGGGCATCTACAACGACTGCCGTTTGCGTACTATGACGAAACCAAGGTTGGCACATTGATGTCGCGCATCACCAATGACCTGTTTGAGGTGACGGAGTTTGCGCATCACTGCCCCGAGGAGTTTTTTATTGCGGGGATTAAGATCATTGCTTCGTTTGTTATCCTATGCAACGTGAATGTGTGGTTGACACTCATCGTGTTTGCCATTGTTCCGATCATGTTGTTGGTCTGCGGGCCGTTTCGTCATCGCATGAAAGAAGGGTTCCGCGAATCTAAGGTCGTGATCGGTGATATTAACGCGCAGGTCGAGGACAGCTTGCTGGGCGTGCGGGTGGTGAAATCCTTTGCCAACGAAGCGGTGGAGAAACACAAATTTGAGCGGGGAAACGAAAAGTTTCTTGCAATCAAAAAGCAGATTTATCGTGCGATGGCAGGGTTCCATGCGACTACGCGGTTGTTTGACGGCCTAATGTATATTGCGGTGGTGGTTGCGGGCGCTCTGTTCATGATTGGGGGTACCGTTACGCCTGCGGATCTCGTGGCGTATTTGTTATATGTCAGTATGCTGTTAACCTCCATACGCCGTATCATTGAATTTTCCGAGCAGTTTTATCGCGGTATGACCGGTATTGAGCGGTTTGTGGAGATATTGGATGCGCCGGTGACCATCACCGACAGTCCTGATGCCAAGCCGCTCTTCGAGGTCCGTGGCGACGTGGAGTTTTGTGACGTCAGTTTTCGGTACAGTCAAGACGGTAAGGACGTTCTCAATCATCTGAATCTGCACGTACAGGCGGGGCAGACGATGGCACTTGTGGGGCCGTCCGGCGGAGGCAAAACAACGCTGTGCGGGCTGATTCCGCGATTTTATGACGTGCAGGGCGGATGCATACGCCTGGACGGTGTGGATATTCACGATGTCACGCTGGAATCGCTGCGCAGCGCCATCGGTGTGGTGCAGCAGGATGTGTATCTATTTTCCGGCACCGTGTTGGAGAACATTTTGTACGGCAGACCGGGCGCCACACTCGACGAAGTCAAGGAAGCAGCGCGTCTGGCGGGCGCGGCGGATTTTATTGAAGAACTGCCGCAGGGGTATGATACGTACGTTGGTGAGCGGGGTGTCAAACTGTCCGGTGGGCAAAAGCAACGCATTTCGATTGCGCGGGTGTTCTTAAAAGACCCGCCGGTGCTGATTTTGGACGAGGCAACCAGTGCGTTGGACAACGAGTCCGAGCGGCTGGTGCAGGAGTCGCTGGAACGGCTTGCCAAGGGGCGCACTACCTTTATTGTGGCGCACCGTCTGACGACCATCCGTAACGCAGACGTGATTGCGGTGATGACCGAGGAGGGTATTGCCGAAATGGGCTCGCACGCCGAACTCATGGAGCAAAACGGTGTGTACGCCTCTTTATACCGATTGTATGAGTGATGAACAGCCATGCGGTAAATTCCGCGTGGCTGTTTTTGTAAACGAAAACCAC
>JAZRQG010000097.1:0-7906 GCA_045649625.1 Acutalibacteraceae bacterium | reverse complement strand
GCGCTGACAATACTTGGCTGGTAGCGGCCCGGGAAGATAGGTAGGCGCCAACACAAAAAAGAGACCTTGACGATTTCGTCAAGGTCTTTTTTTGTGAGTGATATACCGCCTGACGGCGGTGAAATATTTGGATCGGGTACTTTTTCTTTTTGCGTTTTGGTTACAAAGATAGTATAATTTAACCTATACATTACCTTTATATAAATAGTGTGATGGGTGGCTTGACAGTTCATTGACAGTGATGCCTTTATTGATGTAGGATATAGACAGAGGTGGTCAAATAATGACTGATAAAAAAACATTCGGCTCGTTTATAAAACAAAAACGAATCGAGAAAAAGTATTCGCAAAAAGATTTAGCTGAAATGCTGTACGTAAGCGAAGGCGCGGTGAGCAAATGGGAGAGAGGTGTATCTTATCCAGACATCACGTTAATTACTGATATTTGTCGCGTTCTCCAAATAAGTGAACATGAATTGATTACGGCATCAACCGATATAGACGCACGAAAAATGAAACACGAAGCACGGAATTTCCGCATCATTCGTAGCACGTGGTTTTGGGTGCCGACAATATGCTATTCTATTGCGCTCTTGGTTTGCTTTATTTGTAATCTCGCCGAAAACCATACCTTGTCTTGGTTTTTTATTGTGTTAGCCGCGCTACTTTGTGCCTATACGTTTGTGCCCAATATTACTTGCTTTTTCAAATCGAGGAAATTGCTTGCTTTTTCCGTTTCAACTTACCTGTCTGTTTGTCTGCTTTTGTTTGTCTGTGCAGTATATACGAGCGGATTATCGTGGTTCTTAACATCCTGTATTGGTGTCTTAATCGGATATGAACTCTTGTTTGTGCCGATTCTATTATCAAAAACCAATATATCCCGCTACAAGTTTGCGCTTTCTTTCGTTGCGGCTTTGGCTTTGACGCTTTTACTTTTGCTGAACATTAATGTTTGGTATCCTTTTATGCTTACCTCGGCAATACTTATTACATGCTATACGTTTATCCCTGTTATCTTTTGCGCAGTTATTTGCACACTTCGTTTTGATCCTTTCCTTAAAACGGGTGTTTGTATTGCTTTTGGTACACCATTGTTTTATTCAATAGAGTATATCGTAGATATATTATTTGGTACAAATAATTCCACTTATCAAGTGAATTTTAAAGATTGGGAACAATGCTTAGAGGGGAATATCCAAATGATTTTTCTTGTGTTATTTTTGTTCGTGAGTGCCGTCTTTATCGGTGTTGGTGTTTTTAGAATTTACAAAAATAAGAGACGATAACATGACAAAAAAGATGGTGTCGTGTAGGGCGTGAGGGTATTGCTTTCGTGATTCAAACTTTTGGTTGACAAAAAGGGGAGAGAGTGGTATTATAACAAAGGATATATAACAATAACTATATAGCGGAGGTAAGCTATGCCACCGAAAGTGAAAGTAACAAAAGAAGAAATTGTGAGTGCGGCAGTGGATGTTGTACGCGAACATGGTGCACAGGCACTTAATGCACGTATAGTTGCGGCTACGCTTGAGTGTTCGACACAGCCGGTGTTTTCCAATTTTCAAACTATGGATGAGTTGCGTCTGGCAGTTGTGGAAAAAGCCGATGCATTATGCCAGAAATATATGCAGCGTGAGGAAGAAAGCGGAGAGTTTCCCGCTTACAAGGCGAACGGCATGGCGTATATTCGCTTCGCTAAAGAGGAAAAAGAACTGTTTAAGCTTCTGTATATGCGTGATCGTTCAAAGGAGTACATTCCATCGGATTCTGAACATATTGCCAAAATGGAATCGTTTGTCCACGAAAACACGGGGCTAAGTGGTTTAGATGCCAAGCTGTTCCATTTGGAAATGTGGGCATACGTACACGGTATTGCAGCAATGTTTGCTACCGGGTTTTTAAATCTTGACTGGGATCTTGTCAGCAAGATGATAACCGATATGTATCAAGGGCTCCGAAAACAGTATGGAAGGGAGTAACGTGATATGGATGCTATTAAAATTGAAGGGTTGACCAAACGGTATCGCGACGTGATAGCGGTGGACGATCTGACGTTAAGTGTACACAAAGGGGAATTGCTTTCGTTGCTCGGCGTCAACGGTGCTGGGAAGACCACGACACTCAAAATGCTTTCCTGCCTGACACGTCCGACGGCAGGGAATGCCTTTTTAAATGGAAACAGCATCTTGACCGATACAACGGCTGTCAAATCCTGCATCGCCGTATCACCTCAGGAAACCGCGATAGCGCCGGGTTTGTCCGTCGGTGAAAATTTGGAATTGATATGCGGGATTCATGGTTTGTCCAAAGAAAAACAAACTGAAAAGATCAACGAATTGATAGCGTTACTTGGGCTTAAATCGGTTCTTACTAAAAAAGCGGGAAAACTGTCGGGCGGTGTTCAGCGGCGGCTGAGCATTGCAATGGCACTTATTAGTGAACCCGAAATTCTATTTTTAGATGAACCGACGCTCGGACTCGATGTGTTGGTGCGCCGTGACCTGTGGGACATTATCCGTTCGCTTAAAGGCAAGATCACCATTATTCTGACGACACATTACATGGAAGAGGCGGAAGCACTTTCAGACCGTATTGCAATTATGAAAGACGGTAAACTTGTTATTTGTGACACGGCTGACAAGATTAAGGAAAGAGCCGAAACGGATAATTTTGAGAAGGCGTTCGTTCGTATCGTAAAGGGGGCGGCGGAATGAGAATGTTGACGTTTGCAAAGCGCACCGCCAAGGAGATTTTGCGTGACCCGTTAAATTTGGTGTTTGGGTTGGGATTTCCGTTGGTACTGCTCGTGCTACTCAGCGCCATTCAAGCGAGCATCCCGGTTCCCTTGTTTGAAATACAGCATTTAACACCCGGGATTACGGTGTTTGGGCTGGCGTTTATGTCATTGTTTTCGGCTACCTTGATCGCCAAGGACAGAGGCACATCACTGCTTCAACGGCTATATACAACACCGTTAACGCCTACCGATTTCATCTTTGGGTATACGCTTCCGAATATTCCGATTGCGCTTATGCAAGGTGTGATCTGTTACGCAGCGGCGATCGTGTTGAAACTCCCCGTTACGATCAATATCGTGTATGCAATTTTAGGTCTTATCCCTATATCACTTCTCTATATCGCTTTTGGATTGTTGTGCGGCAGTGTTCTCAACGATAAGCAGGTGGGTGGTATTTGCGGTGCGTTACTTACAAACCTATCTGCGTGGTTATCGGGTATTTGGTTTGACTTGGAACTTGTGGGCGGTACATTTGAGAAGATCGCCTATCTGCTTCCATTTGTACACGCGGTGGAGATGGAACGGGCAATATTGGTGGGGCGATTTGTCGACGTGTTGCCGCACGTTGTGTGGGTGCTCTGTTATGCCGTCGTTTTGTTAGCACTTGCGGTATTGTTGTTCCTGCGCCAAATGAAAAAACAGTAAGGAAGAACATTATATGTAATTTTCTCAAAATTAATTAAAAAAACATAAGCAAAACGCCTTCCCGGTTTGGGAAGGCGTTTTGCTTATGAATGGCTGTTTTTGAGAATTTCCAGTACCAGTTGATAGGTACGGGCGGTGGATGAAATGCTGAGCCGCTCGTTTACGGTGTGAATATCTTTCATGTTTGGCCCGATCGACACACAGTCTAAGCCGGGTAATTTATCCGAAAAAAGACCGCATTCTAACCCTGCGTGAATCGCAACGACTTGTGGTTTGGTGCCAAACAAATTGTGATACGATTGTATAACAAGATCACGCAAAGGGGATTCTTTGCGGTATGCCCAGCCGGGGTATTCGCCGCTGCAGACAACGATGCCGCCGATTCCTTCAAACAAACAAATGAGGTGATCGCGTAACATTTGTTTTTGCGATTCCACGGAACTGCGCAGGGAAAACGTTGCGTGTAATGCGTTGTCATTCAAGCGTAATACACCGAAATTCAGCGAGGTTTGTACCAGGTCCGGAATATCGGGGCTCATAACTTGAACACCGCTTGGGGCATTTAGCAGAACAAATAAAATGCGATCCGTACTCTCAACATCAGTAGCAGAGCTCTGTGCTGCTTCTTTTGCTTGCCATACCACCGTTACGGTGGGATCAGTAGAGGCGTATTCACTCTTAAAAGTCGCGTCACACTGCTCTATAACAGTCATACACGTGGTGACTGAATCGGCAGGAATCAAAATTTCAGCAGTTGCTTCTAAAGGAATAGCGTTATCCACCACACCGCCGTTTAGTCCGAGTATGGAAAAATCACTTTCTTTGCGCAGTGCATACAGAACACGCCCTAAAAGTTGAATGGCGTTGCCGCGCCCTTTGTGGATCTCCACACCGGAATGACCACCCAGTAAACCGCTCACAGTTACGGTACAGCGTACACCGGTGCGAAGAGATCGTGAGATGGGCAATATACCTTCTGCACGTAACCCACCGGCACAACTGACCGTCAGAATTCCTTCCTCCTCCGAATCAAGATTCAACATACGTCGTCCTTGAAGAGGGGTAGCATCCAGCGCAAACGCACCATCCATTCCGGTTTCTTCATCAGTTGTCAGCACGATCTCGAGTGCTGGGTGCGATAGGGTGTCATCGTCCAAGATGGCGAGCGCCATGGCAACTGCAATCCCATTATCTCCGCCGAGCGATGTGTCAACGGCGCGAACCCAATCGTCCTCAACTACAACTTGCAGCCCTTGTGTTGTCATATCGATTGTATTGTCCGGCGTTTTGGCACATACCATGTCCAAATGTCCTTGCAAAATAACAGTAGGCACGTTCTCGTAGCCGACGGATGCTTCTTTGAAGAGCATTACATTATTGGCTGTGTCACGCAAATAGCGAAGATGACGCTTTTTCGCGAAGTCAACACAGAAATCGGCAATTTGATCGGTGTTTCCGGATCCGTGGGGAATAGAACAGATCTGTTCAAAAAAACGGAATACATTATGAGGCTCATGTTGATCTAATTGGTTCATATATACACATTCCTTTTAATTAGAAAATATAATACGCATCTTGTATGGCAAAGGATCGAGGCACTTTTCCAAGTGTTTCATCGATATAATATTCAACGGCTGCATTACTGCTGGCTACCGAACGAATAGAGGGGATCATCGTTGATCGATGGCAGCGCTTGATGACGGTACCTTTACACCATTGTAAACTATAATCCACACCGGCTTGAAGCACGATTATATTTTGAGGAACAGACCAGGCGGCCATGCGCCCCTCATTATTGTAAGCCGCAATCGCAGATTTAATTTGATGCAACAAGTAAGGGGTGTCTGCTTCATGATCTGTTAAATCAATATCAAAGGCTTCCGGATAACCGTGATAGGGAGAGGGGTTGCATAATTGGGGGAGAATGGCACCGCAGGCAGCAACTTGCTGGATAAGCGGAATTGACATCGCTTCGTTGGTTGCATAAAACGCTGTATTTCTGCCGTATTCCTCTACATAAAGCGGCACATTTTCATTGATCCATGTCTGTGTGCCGATCACGCCTTCGGCGCCAAACGGGTCAGGCGCAATGGCCTCAATAAACGAAATCTCTAGTGATGAGCAGGTTTCCTTAAGCAATTCTTCATGTGCACTGATGGCGGAATTGTTAAGATCGTTTTGACAGGTAATGTA
This sequence comes from Acutalibacteraceae bacterium, assembly GCA_045649625.1. GTDB lineage: Bacteria > Bacillota > Clostridia > Oscillospirales > Acutalibacteraceae > RGIG3009. The sequence goes on along the minus strand of JAZRQG010000097.1, from coordinate 2,266 downwards.
AACAAATGTTTTGGCCTTCATGGAAACGGCTTGCTCGATGATAGTTGTTCCGGTGGCTGTTTTGTTTTCTATGAGGCACAAATCGGAAAGGGGGGCGATTTCGGCGGCGTTTTCTGAATTCATACCGGTGATGATGAGAATGTCGCTGCGCGTTTCTCGCAATTTTTTAAGACCGGCCGCTGTGCCGTCCACCACTTCTGGGATGATGATCACGTGAACATCGGGATCGTCGGCAAGTTCAGTTATTGTGGAAATGATGTATTCGGGATAAGTGGTGTAGTTATGCGGATAGGTTACAGTCAATATCTTGTTTCCGTGTTTTTGTTGGAGCAATTGTGCGGCTTCAAAGGTTTCTCTATCCTCAGAGAGCGGTTTCGTAATAACAGCAATTTTGTATTCGATTTCACCCTGGTTGCTGATTTCAACGCGCCTGCAAGCACTTGCGCAAATAAGTACAATCAATGTAATAAGTACACATGAAAATTTTTTCATAAAAGGGTACACCTCTAAAATCCTATTGACTGTTCTCATTATATCAAATAACCCAATATGAGTAAAGAGGGTTTTTGCGGTAAAAAACGATATTATGTGGTAACGATGACATTTTGATACGATATATAGATTTTTTCTTGACAGTGACGCTTTAGAGAGGTATAATTTGTTAGTGGGTGGAAAGGCGCAATGTAATGGTCGGTGTCATGACGTTTGCCAAAACACTCGGTTGTTTGATTTATTCTTCTCGCTTGCGGGAAGTTCCTTTTGATGACAACAGCATACCCGCATTTTAGTACGAATTGAAGTTTGACAAATGAACAAACAGGAGGTGTTCACAACAAGTGGTAGAGTACATTTTAGTAGGTCTGGGCGCCTTGGCTGTCGGTGGCGGTGTTGCCGGCGCAGTTTCTTTTAAAGCCGGCGTTTCGCATAGACGAAAAATCGCGGAAGCTACCATTGGTTCGGCAGAAGCCGAGGCTGAGCGGATCTTAAAAGAAGCAAAAACAACAGCGGAATCCAAGAAAAGGGAAACCCTGCTTGAAGCAAAGGACGAAATTCATCGTCTGCGTAACGAATCCGAGCGTGAACTGAAGGAACGTCGTAACGAGGTCGTCCGTCAAGAACGCCGCATTCAACAAAAAGAAGAGTCTCTTGATCACAAGATTGAGAACTATGAGGCGAAGGAAGAAGCCATTGCCAAGAAACAGCGCGAGATTGATTCTCGTTTGCAAGATGTTGAAAATCTCAAAAAAGGTCAGTTCGAAATGTTGGAACGTATTTCCGGCTTCACCGTCGAACAAGCTAAGGACTATTTATTAAAAAGTCTTTCCGAGGAATTAACGCACGAAAAAGCACTCAAAATCAACGAGTTTGAGGCGCAGTACAAAGACGAAGTGGATCTGCGCGCGCGCAGACTGATTTCCCATGCGATTCAGCGTGTTGCCGCCGATCAGGTTTCCGAAACCACGGTTTCGGTCGTTCCGCTTCCCAACGATGAAATGAAAGGTCGTATTATCGGCCGTGAAGGTCGGAATATCCGAACCATCGAAACAATGACCGGCGTTGACCTGATTATTGACGATACACCGGAAGCTATCACCTTGTCCGGTTTTGATCCGGTTCGCCGTGAAATTGCGCGTATCGCATTGGAACGGCTGATCTCGGATGGCCGTATTCATCCCGCCCGCATTGAGGAAATGATCGAAAAGGCTCGCCGTGTGGTGGAGGCAACGATCAAGGCGGAGGGCGAACGTGCTGTACTGGAAACCGGCCTGCACGGTATCCACCCCGAAATCATGAAGTTGCTCGGTCGTTTGCGTTATCGCACCAGCTACGGTCAGAACGTGTTGAACCATTCTATGGAAGTGGCTTTCTTATCGGGTATTATGGCCAGTGAGCTCGGTATTGATCCTGAGGTTGCTCGCCGTGCCGGTTTGTTACACGATATCGGCAAAGCGGTCGATCATGAGATTGAGGGTTCGCATATCGAGATCGGCGTTGACATCGCTCGTAAGTATAAGGAGAGCGAGGCAGTTGTTCACGCAATTCAAGCGCACCATGGTGATGTCGAGGCAACGACGGTTGTCGCTTGTCTCGTACAAGCCGCGGATGCCATTTCGGCGGCTCGTCCCGGTGCTCGTCGCGAAAATCTGGAGAACTATATTAAGCGCTTGGAAAAACTGGAGGAAGTGGCGAACGAATTTGAAGGCGTTGAGCGTTCGTTTGCCATTCAGGCGGGTCGTGAAATTCGCATTCTTGTTCGCCCCGACGT
>JAZRQG010000096.1:0-6108 GCA_045649625.1 Acutalibacteraceae bacterium | reverse complement strand
GAGTAAGGGCGCGATGGTTAAAAAAGAACGGGGGCCTTGGTACGGGGTAGACGTTTGAGGATGCGGGGTGGCGTATTGCCGCCCCTCCCGCGAGGTGCGGGATAGGGACAAATCGAAATGTCCGTCGCGAGGCGCGGGCGGGATTGGCACCGGAACGCCTTTTTAGACCGAAAATGTTTACACTTTGTGCGCTCCACTTTGGGTAGAGCGGGCACGATAAAGAGTGATGGAGAGTAGGCGGCGTGGGGGTGAGCGCATAGAACTTATTGGAAGAAGCGGTCCACCGTAGGGTGGGCCCGTTCACATGAGTGCAGCACATACAAATCGAAACGAAAAAGGAGAAGAATCATGGAGAACACAGCACTGACGGCGGCTACCATACCGCCTGAAGATACGGGCAAGGAGACTGCTACGGAATCTTTGCCCACAGCAGGCAATGAGCGCGAAACGAATGAGCCGTCGGACGGCGGCTTGCAGGAGTCCGCGTTTTGCCTGCCGGTCAAATTCAACAAGCAGGACTACCAACTGACCTTGGAGGAGGCGACCGCCTACGCGCAAAAGGGCATGAAGTTCGATACCGTCGAACCGATGCTCGATAAGCTCAAGACCTTGGCACAGCAACACGGACTCGGCGTACGCGAGCTTGTGGAGACACTGTGCGGCGAGGACACACCCGCCGTCAGCGATGAACAGCGTCTGGCTGACGACTTTTGTCGGCTGCGAGAGGAATGTCCCGACGTGACCGCGTTTGAGGCGATTCCCGACGCGGTGATCCGAACGGCACTGGACGAGGGGATATCCCTGCTGGATGCATACCTGCGGCATGAGCACCGCGGACGGTTACGCGTGGAGGCGGCAACCGAAGCCGCGCGTAAAGCGGGCGCGGCTTCGGCGGGCGCACAACGCAGCGAGCTGCAGCCGACACCCGATCCCGCCGTGGAGGCGATGCTGCAGGGCGTGAGAGGGTAAGCAGTGTAGGGGAGGCGTTTCGCCTCCCGCTATTGAGGCACCGATTGCAACGGTAGGGGAGACCCCTCCCCTACGGGATTGGCGGGATAGGGACAAATCAAAATAGAAAAGAGAGGTATTATCATGGCTATTAACACTTTGGAATTTTGTGAAAAACTGACGGGAGAACTGGACAAGTTGTTCGTGCAGGGTCCCGTTACCGGTTTCTTTACCGACAACGTCTTGCGCTCCAAATTCGTGGGCGCAAAAACGGTATTGCTCCCCGAAATGGAGCTTTCGGGGCTCGGCGACTACGACCGTGACACCGGCTTTATCAAAGGCACCGTGACGGTCAGCAACCAGCCGTACACGCTCGCAATGGACCGTGCTCGTTCGTTTCAGCTCGACCGCGAGGACGAGGACGAAACGGGTATTGCCAACTTGGCGGGTCAGGTGCTCGGCGAATTCGTGCGTACCCGCGTGGTGCCCGAGGTCGACGCGTATTGCCTGTCCAAGCTGGCGGGTCTTGCCGCTACCAAGGGTCATACCGTATCCGGTACGCCGAAAACGGAGGCGTTCAAGATGTTCAACGAGGCGTGTGCCGCCGTGCAGAACGAGGTTGGCTTTGACGAGCCGCTCGTTTGCTTCGTTAACCCCACCATGTGGGCAGCGATCCAGAACTCACCCGAATTGTCCCGTCACATCACCGTGACCGAGTTCAAGAAGGGTGACGTGTATTACGAGGTCAAATCCATCAACGGTATCCCGCTATTCCCGGTTGCCGATAACCGCATGAAGAGCGCTTACACGTTCTATGACGGTGCCACCGAAGGAGAAGAAAGCGGCGGCTTTGTCCCTGCCGAAAACGCGCAGTCTGTCGGCCTGCTCATCCTGCCCAAAAAGGCGGCGAGTCTGGTGAAAAAGACCGAGCGTGTGCGCACGTTTGATCCGTCCCAGAACCAAGCGGCGGATGCGTACAAGTTTGACTACCGCACCTACTACGATCTGATCGTGAAAAACAGTGCGGCGGATTCCATCTACGCGTACGTGTATTAAGCGACGGTTGCCGCAGTGGTACTGCCCCCCTCTTTGAGGAGGGGGCCTAAACTCCCCCCGGTCAGCCATTCGGCCAGCCCCCTCTATGAGGGGGCCTTGGGTGGGGGATGACGGGAATGTAGGGGGCGGCGAAGGCGCGCCCCGTCTACAAGTGGCGCGTAAAACAAATCGGAAAAACAGGAGTGAGTGTTTATGCACACACAACGCAGATGGGACGATCCCGAGCAAATATTCGGTGAATACCGCGCGGGGGTCCGTTACAAGAGTGGTATCGGCGAAAAAGGCTTATACCGACAAAATGAGATCAACCGCCGTTTTTTCAGCGGCGATCAATGGCACGGTGCGCGTTGCGGCGGGGAACGTCCGCTGGTGCGCCACAACATCATTCGTCGTATCGGCGATTATAAGATGGCGGCGGTGGGCGGAAATCCCGTCGCGGTGAGTTTTTCCGCCGACGGGGTGGCGGATACCGCTGTATTGCGGGAACGCACTTACCGCAACAAAGCGTTAGCCGCTGCCGGCACACCGCTCTCGCTCCCGTTTGAGGAGGAGATCGGACTGGTGACCGACGCGCTGTCGCATTATTTTGAAGTGACCGCCGAGCGTGTGGGCTTTGAAGAACTGCGCGGTGCGGTGCTGCGTGCCGCGTATACCACCGGCACCGGTATTTTATACACCTATTGGGACGAACGCATCCGCACCGGTCAATATGCCGACGAGGGGCGCACCGTACCGATCACGGGGGACATTGCCTGTGAGGTACTGGACGTGGAGAACGTGTATTTCGGTGATCCCACCGTGGAGAACCTTCAGGAACAGCCGTTTATCGTAATCGCACAGCGTCGTACGGTGGATGAGCTGCGCCGTTTGGCAAAGCGCTACGGACGTTCCAAAGACGAGCTTGCGTCCATCCGCCCCGATCGCGACGAATTCACCCCCGCGGGTGAGCCGGAGGGTGAGGGCAAAGCGATCTTACTGACGAAATTCTACAAGCAATACGACGAGAACGGCGATCCGCATTTGTACGGCGTGCAGGTCTGTCGCGGGGTTACCATCCGTCCCGCATGGGAGATGGGGGTGCGGCTGTACCCGTTGTGCGTGTTCCGTTGGGATACGCTGCCCGACTGCGTGTACGGACAAAGCGAGATCACGCATCTGATCCCCAATCAGATCGCCATCAACCGCATGCTGACGGCATCGGTGTGGTCGATGATGATGCAAGGGCTGCCGACGCTGCTTGTCAACGGCGACGTGGTGCAGCAGCCGGTCACCAACGATCCGGGACAGGTGATCCGCGTGTTCGGCAGCGGCGATGACGTGCGCAGCGCACTGACCTACGTGGATCCGCCGCAATTCTCGGCGGCGTTGTCCGCAGAGATCGAGTCACTGATTCAAAACACGCTGGCGCAAAGCGGCGCAAATGCGGTGTCGCTGGGTGATGTGACACCCGAAAACACCTCCGCGATCGTGGCGGTCCGCGAGGTGGCGATGATGCCGTTGCAGACCATTCAAACGCGGTTTTATGCGTTTTGTGAGCAGGTCGCGCGGCTGTGGGCGGAGTTTTGGATCACCGGCTACGGCAATCGCGCGCTGACCGTTCGTGATGAGCTGGGCACGTGGTACCTGCCGTTTGACGGCGAGCGTTACCGCGACTTGATGCTGCGCGTCAAGGTGGATGTCGGTGCAGCGACCCTGTGGAGCGAGAGCCAGTCCATCGTCACGCTGGATAATCTGTTTGATCGCGGTGTGATCACCGCCGAGCAGTATTTAAAGCGCCTGCCGCGCGGGATCGTGCCGGACGTGGACGGGTTGTTGCGGGATATGTCGGTTGCGCCGTCTGCGCCGGTGCAGTGATGCACGTGCCGTTCGGCACGTATGATGCGCCGCCGTATGGCGGCATGATGTTCGTCCCTTGCGGGACGAGTGATACATTCGCCCTTTCGGGCGAATGTAAAGGAGGAACACGATGACAGGACAAGAGGTCTTTCGGCAAGCGATGCGCTTGCTCGGCTATACCGACACGTTGGGCGATCTCGACAGCGCGCAGAACACGGAGTTGTATAAGCGAGGGCTGACGGTGATCAACCAGTTGGTTTGTGATTTATCGTTGTCGGAACGCGACACGATGGCGCCGCCGCTCGGCTCACTGCGGCAGGAGCTGCCGCTTTCGGAACGCACCGCGCGGGACGTGTTACCGTACGGTGTGGCCATGCTGCTTGCCGCCGCCGAGGGTGACGGCGACAATCAGCAGTTGTTTGCGGCGTTGTACGATCAAAAGCGGGTGTCGGTGCGCCAAGGCTATGAGCGGCGCACCGATACGCTGCCGCGGGGGTGTGACGCATGAAGCATCCCCGCCTGTCTAAAAACAGCCGTGTATCGGCGACCATTCCCGCGCTGTCGGGTGGACTCAACGTTGGTACCGATCCGACGCTGATCGGTGATACGCAGGTTTCCGATTGCTGTAACATGCGCTGGAAAGACGGCATGCTGCGCACCCGTGAAGGGTTTGTTACCGATGCCGCGCATTTCCACAATTTCTCGCTGGGCGATCGCACGCAATATTTCACCGACCGTGACGGCTATCTGCTCGTGCTGGCGGCGACGGACACCGAGGCGAGCGGCGACGTGTACGTGACGGTATTCGATCGCGAGGGCGTGCCGACCGGCGGGTATTTCAGCGTGACGGGGCAACGGGGCTTGTGCGGCTTTTTCGTGTCTGTCGGCCATGACGATGCGTTTGCTGCATACAGCTCGCTGCTCTTTTTAAGTAACGGCGATATTTACGGCGTGCATGCGGCAAATAACGTCTGGCAACCGCTGTACGACAAAGCGTACGTGCCTCTCTATATGACCGGCGGCACACCGGTTGCTTCCCGCGCCGAGACCGCGCTTAACGGGACGCGTGTGGAGCCCTATAACCGCCTGACCGAGTGGTTTCGCTGTACATACAGCACCGACAGTGCGGGCATTTACTATTATCTGCCGACATTGCGCGAGGGAAGTGCGCTGACCGTTACGCTCACACGGGCGAACGCGACGTATACCTGGACGGTGGAGGGCGGCAACAGCGTGTCTGTCACGGTAGGCGGGTATCAGGTGCAGTTGGATACCAGGGGGCACTGCTTTTGGTTTTTAAAGGACGGCAAGCCCTGCGCCATGGCAAGCGAAGGCATTCGAAGTGACGTGACCGCCACGGCGCAGCGCGCTGCGACGGCGGGGCCAACGGTCTCGGGTATGCGATGCGGCACCTGGTACGGCGGTGACCGCAGTGCTGAGGCGGGCGGTACGCGCTTATTCTTGGGAGGCGGTCATTATGTGATGTGGAGTGCGTTGAATAATCCGTTGTATTTTCCTCAAACGGCATACGCCACGCTCGGCGATCCCGACGAGACGTTTACGGCGTTCGGCAAGCAGGGTGAGTGGCTGTTATTGTTCAAGGAACACTCGTTGTACGCGGCTCAATACGTGCGCAGCGATACCGTGACCGTGGAGGACGTGGAGAGTGGAGCTGTCACCGACACCACCGCAACGGCGGTATTTCCCATCACACCGATCCACACCGAGATCGGGTGTGATCTGCCCGAAACGGTCGCGCTTTGCGGTAACCGTCTGATCTGGGCGTGCGCGGACGGGACGGTATACACGCTGGGCACGAGCGGGCAGCTGTCGCAACGTACCGTGACGGTGATCTCCGAGCCGATCCGCCCGCTGCTGCGGGAGCGCACTCCCGTTGTTGCGGCGGGCACCGTGATCGATGGGGAGTACCTGCTGTTGTGGGACAATACGTTGTTTGTAGCGACCGATGAAGCCGGCCCGCGGTGGTCGCGGTGGTCGTTTGACGGTACGGGGGCTTCGGCACAGTCGCTTTGCCGCGTGAATGGACAGCTGCGCATTCCCGCTGCGTATACGGTGGGAAACGTGCAGGTGATGTACTGGTTTCGGCAGTCAGGCGAGCGGGATACCGTGATCACGCATACCGGAACGAGCTTTACGGACGCTGCCTATACGTTCACCCCGCAAACGGTGCGGGGGCGGTTGTGCACCAAGCAGTTTGACCTTGGTGTGCCGGACGAATACAAGCGCCTGATCGGCGTGTTTGCGGAT
>JAZRQG010000095.1:0-2928 GCA_045649625.1 Acutalibacteraceae bacterium | reverse complement strand
GCCTCGATTCCAGCGCCGCACCAAGTGCCGCTTCGTCCACGATCGGTCCGCGCGCCGTGTTAATGAGCCATGCGCCGTCCTTCATATGATCAAATGCGCGAGTGTCGAACAAATGCTTTGTTTGCTCCGTAAGCGGGCAATGCACCGACACGATATCCGACTCCGTCAGCAATTCCTCAAACGTCACGAAGCGCACGCCTTCCGCCTTACGCGGGGTGCGCGTATAACAGAGCACCGTCATCCCAAAGGCTTTCGCAATACGAATCACCGCTTTGGCGATACTACCGTATCCGATCACACCGATGGTCTTACCGCACAGTTCGGTGGTCGGATACCGAAACGGTGAAAACACGTCGCTGCGTATCCATTCCCCCGCCTGTACCATGCCGTTATAGTCGGCAACACGGCTCGCAAGCTCCAGTATCAACGCAAAGGTATGCTGTGCCACTGCATCGGTGGAATAACTGCCCGCATTACACACCGTAATGCCGCGCGCCCGCGCCGCGTCCAGATCGATGTTGTTATACCCTGTTGCGAACAACCCAATATATTTTAAGTTCGGTGCCGCCGCGATCACCTCGGCGGTGAAGAGCGCTTTGTTGCACAGCACCACGTCTGCATCCGCGATGCGTTCGATGAGTTGATCGGGAGCTGTCAACGGATAAAATGTGACCTCGCCGATCGACGTCAACCGTGTTTCATCCAGATCACCGCTGGAAACCGTTTTCCAATCGGGCACTACAATTTTCATAACTATCACCTACCACCTATTATACCTTTTCAAAAGGCCGTTTTCAAGTTGTATATAAAAACAAAATATTGCCTATTGACAACTCACCATAAAGCGCGTATACTCTACTTGATATAACAAGTTATATCAAGTTTTTAAAAAGGAGATTGGCAATAATGGCAAAGGATACCATTCGCATTATTTCCCCGAACGGGCACTTAGGCTTTGCGCCGACCAAGGAAGAAAGCTTCTATCTCGGTGCGGCAACCAAACCCGATTATTATTGCTGTGACAGCGGCAGTGACGATATCGGTCCGGTGCCGCTGGGCGCGGACAAATGCGCCAGCCATCCGGCACACCAGTATCACGATCTGGAGTTAATGCTGCTCAAGGCACGCGAGCAGGGCGTTCCGATGATCATCGGCTCGGCAGGTGATACGGGCACCAACAGCCGCGTGGATATGTATGTCGGCTTCATCAAGGATATGGCGAAAAAGCACAACCTGCCGCCGTTTAAACTGGCATACTTCTATTCCGAGGTTGACAAGGAATACCTCCGCAACAAAATGAACAACGGTGAGAAGATCGAGGGCTTGGATGGCCGGTGCGATCTGACGATTGAAGAACTCGACAAGACCGAGCGCATCGTGGCGGTGGCGGGTGTTCATCCGTTCATCAAGGCGCTTGAGATGGGCGCGGACGTCATCATCGGTGGTCGTACCTCCGACGCGTGCGTGTTCGCGGCTCCCGCGATCTACGAAGGCATCCCCGAGAATATGGCGTACTACACCGGTAAGGTACTGGAATGTGCTTCGTTCTGCTGTGAACCGTACGGCGCCAAGGAAAGCGTGATCGGTACGGTGACCAAGGACGACGTTAAGGTGACCGCCATGGCGCCGTTCCAGAGATGCACTCCCGCTTCGGTCGCCGGTCACGCGATGTACGAACGCACCAACCCGTATTATGAATACGTGGCGGGCGGTATGATGGATATGAGCAACTGCGTATACGAGCAGTTTGACGAAAAGACCTGCCGCATCACCGGTGCCGAATTCGTGCCGATCAAAGGCAGAGTCAAAGTCAAGCTCGAAGGCTCCGGTTTTGTGGGCTATCGTTATATGGGTATGGCGGGTATCCGCGATCCGTACACCATCAAGAACATCGATAAGGTGCTGGAATGGGCAAAATCGCAGGTCAAAGAGCGCCGTCCCGACGATTGGTATGAGCTCAGCTACCGCGTGTTCGGTAAAAACGGTGTCATGGGCGATCTCGAACCTGTCAAAGAGACCAAATCGCATGAGCTGCTCGTCGTGGTCGAGGGCGTTGCCAAGAGTAAGGAAGTTGCTGAGGAAGTGGCACTGGTCGGTACGCGTCAGATCTTCTACGCCCGCTTGCCGGAAGTCAAAGGTACCGCCGGTACCGCCGCATTTGTCATGGACGAGGTCGTGGAGATGTCCGCCGCGTACACCTGGACGATGGACCACACCGTGGAAGTGGACGATCCGCTGGAGCTCTTCCCCATTACAATGATTGAGATTGGAGAATAAACGATGGCTACGAAAAAACTGGTCGATTTAGCAAAAACCATTCGCAGTAAGAACGCGGGTACCGACCGCATCACCTTCGACATTATTTTCCGTGAAAAAGAAAACTATGAACTGGTGAAAAACTCGGGCGCGCTCACCAAGAAAACCGTCTGTGAGTTGTACGGCATTCCCGAGAGCCGTATCGCGGATTTCGTGGAATTTGATCCCGCACTCGCGATCAAGTTCACCATCAACCGCTTAAAACCCTCCGGCTCGTTCGGCGAGGGCGACGTGTTCGGTTGCCAGCAATATCCGCCGCTGTATGATATTGAGATTCCCGTAGAGGACTAATCATTCCGCAAACCTTAAGGGGCGGCAGCGTTTCCGCTGCCGCCCCATCTTTATTGCAAAAACAATCACATTCTGCTATGATAATCACATCACACCAAAGCCTCCCCTTGTCAGGGGAGGTGTCGGCAACAGCCGACGGAGGGGTAGTAAAGAACCCCCTTTCTCGTAGGAGGCATCAACCTTGGAAGTAGGACATCTGATCGGTATCGGCATCACGCTGACCATTATCGTGTTATTAAGCGTATTTTCCGGTAAGCTCACAAATGCCAAGAAAGGCATGAGTTCGTGGGGCATTTTCGGCGCGATCGCGGGCACGTTGGT
>JAZRQG010000094.1:0-2965 GCA_045649625.1 Acutalibacteraceae bacterium | reverse complement strand
TTACAGTCCGTATCCGGAAGAATTTAACCGTCAGGCGGTTTCCATTGTCTCCAAGTATCACTTTGCTCCCACCGAGTTGTCCGCAGACAATCTGCGCCGCGAGGGGCGTGATGAGGCTAACATCTACATCACCGGTAACACTGCAATCGACGCGCTCAAAACCACTGTGCGTGCGGAGTATACACATCCCGAATTGGAATGGGCAAAGGATAGCCGCCTTATTATGATCACAGCACACCGCCGTGAAAATTTGGGTGAGCCGATGCACCATATGTTCCGTGCGATCCGCCGCATCATGGACGAGAATCCGGATGTCAAAGCGATTTACCCCATTCATATGAATCCCGTGGTGCGGCAGGCGGCAGAAGAAGAGCTCGGCGGTTGTGACCGTATTCACATTATCGAACCGTTGGAAGTGCTGGATTTTCACAACTTCTTGTCCCGTAGCTATATGATCTTAACGGATTCCGGCGGCATACAAGAGGAAGCGCCGTCGCTCGGTAAGCCTGTGCTCGTTATGCGTGACACCACTGAACGTCCGGAGGGGATCCAGGCCGGAACACTGAAATTAGTAGGCACGGACGAACAGGTCATTTATGAAAACTTTAAGCTGTTATTAGAAAGCAAAGAGGCGTACGATGCGATGGCAGAGGCGAGTAACCCCTATGGTGATGGCTTTGCTTGTAAGCGTATTGCGGATGTATTGGAGTTTGGGGAACTAAAAACTATTTAATTCTGTTTCTTGATATAAGACAGGCACCTTTCGGAGTGTTCCAAAAGATGCCTGTCTTTTTTTATTATTTTGCACGATCAGGGTTAATCTGTTTTGCGGAGCGCCGATGCTCAGGAATAATTTCGCCCGCCTTGGTGAGCGCCATTTTGGTGAGTAACGGCCCGACTAATTCATAGATCAAGACGGCAAATAGAACGATGTTCCGTACCAGGGAACCCTCTGCTTCGCCGAGTTGCATCGCGGTAACCGACATTCCGAGTGCGACGCCTGCCTGAGGCAGCAGGGTAATGCCAAGATATTTAACAATATTTTCGTCACATCCGCAGGCCTTGGCGCTGATACTGCTACCCAGCATTTTGCCAAGCGAGCGGAACACAATGAAGACTACGCCGATTCCGACGATAGCGAGTTGTGTAAACACACCGAGTTCCAACTCGGCACCGCTGATGACGAAAAACAGAATAAACAGGGGCGTTGTCCAGCGATCGACACGGTCCATCAGTTCTTCAGATGATTCGCACACGTTGCAGAAAATGGTGCCAAGCATCATGCAGGAGAGTAGGGAGGAGGTGCTGATGGTGATGGGACCGACCGGGATATGTATCATGGTGATGGCGACGGTGAGGATCACGAAGGTCACCGATACGGACAAACGCTTGCTGCGCGAATGGAAGTGCTTTTCGGTCTCCGAAAACAAAAAGCCCATGACAGCACCCAGAACAAGCGAAGCAACAATTTCAATGAGCGGATTGATAATAATAGAGAAAACGTCCACGTGGCCGCTGACCATACCCTTGGCAATGCCGAAGGATACCGCAAATACGATCAGACCGACCGCATCATCCAACGCGACGACGGGGAGAAGAATATCGGTGAGTTTACCCTTGGCTTTGTACTGACGAACGACCATTAGTGTGGCTGCCGGTGCGGTAGCCGTTGCAACAGCGCCTAATGTGATGGCCACGCTCATGGGTAACACATCTTCTCCCAGTATCAGGCTCAGCACACATAAGGCGATATCTACAAATACCGCTGCGACAAGTGCCTGTACGATGCCGATAATCGTTGCTTGCTTACCGATCTTTTTGAGCTGAGACAATCGGAATTCGTTGCCGATGGAGAAGGCGATGAAACCCAGGGCGACATCCGAAATAACACCGAAATGCTCAATGTATGGCATGGAGGTGAAACCGAGCCCCTCCACGCCTAATAGGCTGCCCAGTGTGCCGAGTCCGTAAGGACCGACGAGTACACCGGCAATGAGGTAGCCGGTCACCGCAGGTAAACCCAACGGTTTAATAACGCGGGTGAATATTAAACCGACAAATAATGCGATTGCTATACTTAATAAAATATCCATAGTACGATGCCTCTTTTCCAAAGCGATATTGTATGCTACTCTTATGGAAATGTCAAGACGCATTTTTGACTTGACAATCTCATATAATGTGATATACTTAACTTTCAAAGAGTTCGGAGCGAAAAAAGCACGATAGTTTTTCTGCTTTTTTCGTCTTTTTGTTTTTTTATTAACGGAAAAGGAGAGAATACGATGGGCTTTTTGGAGTTTTTGCAGGAATTAAACCTGTACACGGTGTTAATTCGCATTTTTCTGGCAGCGTTGCTCGGCGGCTTAATCGGTAGTGAACGCGGTCGGCATGGCCGTGCGGCGGGCCTCAGGACACATATATTGGTGTGCCTTGGTTCGGCGATGACTTCACTGACCGGTTTATTCGCCGTGCAGGAGCTTGGAACCGGCGGCGACGCATTTCGTATTTCTGCGCAGGTGGTGTCCGGCATTGGTTTTTTGGGTGTTGGGATGATCTTGGTGCGCAATCGAACGGTTGTCACCGGCCTTACTACGGCAGCCGGCTTGTGGGCAACCGCTACCATCGGTATTGCGGTCGGTTATGGGTTTTATGTCGGCGCGGTCGCCGCTACCTTGCTGTGCGTAGTGGCGGTGCCGTTGCTCGGACATTTTGAGGAAAAGCGAAAAACGGTTACCAACCTATACATCGAAGTATCGGAAACAAGTCGCACCGGAGAGATCGTACGCGAACTACGGTCCTTGTTCAGCACAGTGGTCAGCGTTGATATCATCGCTCCGAAGAGCAACGCCGCCGATCGTGTCGGTATTCTGTTGCTTCTCAAAGTGTTTACCATTCCGGAGGAAACGTTGCGCGCTGTGGAGAAACTTGACGGTATTGATTATATTGTGGAAGACTGTAATGC
>JAZRQG010000093.1:0-2237 GCA_045649625.1 Acutalibacteraceae bacterium | reverse complement strand
GTTTACCGGTATACTGTCCTTACAGACATTTGTTGGCGGTGCCGCGGATAAACTCAGTGATCGTGCTCTGCGCTTTTCGATTGCCCAATTTGTACCGGTGGTGGGCGGATCAATCAGTGAAGCGTTTTCCACGATTCGAGGGTGTTTGCACCTGCTTCGCTCAACAGTGGGCTGCTTTGGTGTTGCGGCGACGCTTATTATCATATTGCCGCCGCTTTTATCGTGCTTGGTTTGGAATCTGATGCTGTCGGTGGGGGAGATGGCAGCCGAACTGTTTGGCTTGACGTCATTTTCGGAGCTTCTTAAAACGGCACACGGAATTATGCGGTGCTTGGCGGGGGTGCTGTGTGTCAGCGGGATGCTTCTGACGGTATCCCTGACGGTCATCACGGTTGCTGTAGGGGGAACGACATGAGTGAGATTCGTGCGTGGAGTGCCGCGGTGTGTGTGGCGGCACTCGGCTGTTCAGCTATTCGTTTGCTTGCGCCAAAGGTGGGCAGCGGGAAATTGTTTTCGCTGATAACATCATCTTTTTTTCTGTGTGCGTTGGCAGTGCCACTGTTGAATATCCACTCGTTACCGGAACTGGAGATCGATCTGTTGCCGCCGGACATTGTCACGGGGATGCTTGAGGAACGTGTGGCGGAGCAACTGGTAAGTCAGGTGGAGGCAGCTGCCGTTGCGTTCGTAGATGAGGCGATGGCCACGAGAAATATTACCCCTAAAAAAGTGGAAGTAATTACGGATACTTTGGAATCGGGAGGCATATATATGAAGCAGATTACAATCTACGTGGACAAACAAAGTGTGCCTGTTGCGGCAGTGGTGCGGGAGGTGTTGGAAAAGCAGCTGGAAACAACGGTTGTCCTTAAAACAGAGGAGTGATGGAAGATGCAGGGAATTCTAACGGTATGGACGGAACGCTTGCGAGCGTTTTCAGTATCCGGCAAGGCGCGCACGGTGCTGATCGTTTGCGGAATTCTTGGCGTGCTGTTACTTGTCGTTCCGGAATTCATCCCCGAAAAGGTTGATAGAGCGGAGGCGTTGACGGCCGACGATTTTATTCGACAGACGGAGCAACGGCTGACCGCTTTGGTTGAGAGCATTGACGGCGCAGGTACGTGTAAGGTTATGGTAACACTGGAAAACAGTGTGGAATACGTTTACGCGACCGAACAAAAAAGCAATTCTGACCGTGAGGAAGATACCAGCAACGGGGATACGCGCCTGACGCAGCGGGATGATAGCGAAAGCGCGGCGATTCTTATTGATACCGACAATGGTCACGAGGGGCTTCTCGTGACCGAAATTCAACCGACCGTGCGCGGCGTGGTGGTGGTGTGTGAAGGAGGAGATAACGAGGAGGTGCGTGCACGCGTATCGCAAGCGGTGACAATTGCTTTAAACGTTTCCTCCAAGCGTGTTTGTATCACAAAACTTTCATAAGGCACAAAACGCAGGTAATCCTTTGCGGATTATCGAGTATTTTAACGTGGAGTGAACGAAAAACCCGCTCTTTTAAAATGGGGCGTGGATATCTCACTCTACTCCAAAGGAGATCTATGATATGAAAAAGTTTCTTGGTAAAAAGACGGTATTGCTCGGAACCTTGGTACTCGCTCTTGGGGTAGCAATCTATCTCAACTATTTTTTCACAGAAGGTCCAACAGGTATAATTGATAACAGCAACACGCAGACCGAACGGCCCAATGACGATAAAACCTTGGGTGAGGCGATCAATGTCAATGGGACGACCGATGCCCCGACGGCAGCAGAGTATTTTGAACAGGCGCGAGGAAGTCGAGAAGCTGCCCGCGAGGAAGCGTTGGAAACGGTGAAGGAACTGCTGAATGATGTCAAGGTTACCAACGAGCAAAAGCAGACCGCTACCGCTGAGGTGATTGCCATTACCAAGGCGATCGAACAGGAAAGTGACATAGAAAGCCTTATCAAGGCGAAAGGTTTTGCAGATTGTGTGGTGTATATTGCCGACGACTCATGCAGCGTGGTGGTTCAAAGTGACAGTCTGACAGTGCAGGATACGGCTAAAATTTCACAGGTTGTCACCTCCCAAGCGGATATCCCGGCACAAAATATTAATATTGTAACCGTAAAATAATAAAAAACAGTTGCCCTTCGGGTACTTTATGGTATATAATATAGCCATAAATGCAAAGGAGGCCATCGTTATGGGTGACAAAGGATATCAAACTCCGGAAGGGCGCTGCATCATTTCC
>JAZRQG010000092.1:0-27760 GCA_045649625.1 Acutalibacteraceae bacterium | reverse complement strand
TAGTCCATACTCGTTTCTTTTGACCTTTTTTCATTTCGATACCTCCCATTATATTTTAACATAAGAAAAAGGTAGATACGTGGTGGTTTTCCATGTGTCTACCTTTATTTTACTACTGCACTATGCGGGGGGATTATTATTACATCTTGCGGAACAGGTCAAACTGTGCTATATTTATGATAGTTAAACGCGTAACAAGCCGTAACGCAATGAACTTACCCTCCGTGTTTCTTAGAGAACCGTTCCCTTGTGTTTTTTACAGCAAATCATTATGATAAATAGGAAAAGGAGATCACAATATGGAAATACAACTCCAAGAACTGATTGACCAAATTAAAAAGGATGGTGTAGAAGCTGCTGAAACGGAGGCAGAGGCTATACTAAAATCCGCCAAAGAGAAAGCAGAACAAATTATTTCCGATGCACAGGAACAGGCAGATAAAATCTTGGCCGGTGCAAAAACTGAAACCCAACGAATGACAAAATCAAGTGAAGATGCTATTCGTCAAGCAGGTCGCAATCTGCTGATTTCTTTCAGAGAAAGTGTATCCAGACAACTCAAAGAAATTATAGGCGAAACTATTTCGGCAGTATATTCAACGGAGTCACTGGCACAGCTTATTACCGATATTATCAAGAGTTGGGTAAACAAGCCTGATGCGGAAGATATATCTGTGATCTTAAACAGCGAGGATTTGAAGAAACTTGAAGAAACCTTGCTTGCGGCCCTTAAAGGAAAAATGCTGGGGGGCATCACTCTGAAAGCAAACGATAATTTTGACGGTGGTTTCCGCATCGCTGTAAATAACGGTAGCGCTTATTATGATTATTCTGCCGAAGCGGTCGTGGATATGCTTTCAAATTATCTCAGCCCTAAGGTTACCGAACTCTTGAAAGAGGCGGAGCAATAACGATGGCTGAATATTATTTGATTTCGCAGTTGCCATCTTTGGATGGAATAGGCGGAAATACGCCGCTCCCTATTTCTGAAGAGCGATTTACAGAACTTTGCAATCGATTTTTAGGGAAAAGAGCACAGGATGAGATCAAAAAGCTTACGCTGTCCCCACCGAAAAGTTTTGAGAGTTCGGGTTCTGCGTTGATTGATAGCTTTAACGAAAGCGAACGGGATTTACGGTTTGCGCTTGGCAAAGTTCGGGCAGAAAAAATGAAGAAACCATTTGATACGGAAAACAGGATTCTGCCTGTGGAGCATGTCAAAGCGGCAAGCACGGCGGTTGACATGGAAAATCCGATGGAAGCGGAAAACTATTTAAATCGTTACCGCTTGGAAATATTAGAAACGCTTAAGCCGCTGGATAATTTTTCGGAGGAGTATATCTTCTATTACGGGCTTAAGTTGAAACTGATGCTACGTATAAGACAGTTCGATACCAAAGCAGGAGAAGAAGCATACAGAAATATTTACAACTCCATTTTAAACGGAGATAGGTTGGAGGCACAACAATGACCGAGAATAAAGGAAAGGTAGTAAGTATAAACGGAAACTTGGTGTCGGTGGAATTTGACGGCAATGTTTCCATGAATGAGATATGCTATGTTTTTGTGGGCGATACCGCCCTTAAAAGCGAGGTTATCCGCATAAGAGGAAATATCGCACAAATACAGGTTTACGAAATGACCGATGGCATTAAATGCGGAGATGATGTGCAATTTACGGGAGATATGTTGTCCGCAGATCTCGGTCCCGGATTGCTCGGTCAGATATATGACGGACTGCAGAATCCACTTCCTGCTTTAGCAGAACAGGCGGGCTGGTTTTTGGAAAGAGGAATTTACGCAGACGGGCTTAACGCTGAAAAGAAATGGGAATTCACACCGACTGCGAAGGTTGGCGACATTGTTCGTGCGGGCGAATATATCGGAACTGTTCCCGAAGGCCCGTTCACACATAAAATTTTTATACCTTTTTATCTGCTTGGAAACTATACGGTAAAATCCATTGCCGAAAAGGGCGACTATACCGTTAAGGAAACGATTGCGGTCATAACTGATGAACGCGGTCGTGAGATGCCCGTAACCATGTCTTTTAAATGGCCTGTAAAACGCGCAGTGAAATGCTACAGCGAGAGATTGGCACCGATTGAAACTATGGAAACCAAGGTTCGTCTTATCGACTCTTTCTTCCCCGTAGCCAAAGGCGGCACCTATTGTACGCCCGGACCGTTCGGTGCAGGTAAAACCGTATTGCAGCATACCACGTCAAAATATGCGGATGTAGATATCGTTATTATTGCCGCCTGCGGTGAGCGTGCCGGCGAAGTTGTTGAAACGCTGACTGAGTTTCCCGAACTGACCGATCCTAAAACCGGTCGTTCGCTTATGGAGCGCACCATTATTATATGTAATACTTCTTCTATGCCTGTTGCCTCCCGTGAAGCTTCGGTTTACACTGCGGTAACACTTGCTGAGTACTATCGACAGATGGGACTTCATGTTCTTATGCTGGCAGATTCTACATCTCGCTGGGCACAGGCGATGCGTGAAATGTCAGGCAGGCTTGAAGAAATTCCCGGTGAAGAGGCTTTCCCTGCATATTTGGAATCTTATATTGCGGCATTTTATGAAAGAGCAGGTTATGTACGGTTACCTGACGGCTGTACTGGTTCCGTTACTATTGGCGGCACCGTATCTCCTGCGGGCGGTAACTTTGAAGAACCCGTAACACAGGCAACCTTAAAGGTTGTAGGCGCTTTCCACGGACTTTCCCGTGAGCGTTCGGATGCCAGAAAGTATCCGGCAATTGATCCGCTTATCTCTTGGTCGAAGTATAACAGCGTTATCGATGGCAAAAAGTTGGAATTTTGTAAAGATATTCTTCATCACGGCGACGAGATTGGTTCCATGATGAAGGTAGTCGGTGAAGAAGGTACAACTCTCTCTGATTACATTATTTATTTGAAATCCGAAATGCTCGATGCCGTTTATTTGCAACAAAACTCTTTCGACTTGGTTGAGGCAAACTGCGGAAGATTGCGTCAACGCTATGTTACCGATAAGCTGGTGTATGTTTTGGGCAGTCATTACGCTGTTCAGAATAAAGATGATGCACGCAGCTTCTTTAACCGTATGCGCCAGAAATTCATTGACTGGAATTATACCGAGTTTGGGAGCGAAGCGTTTAAAAAAGCAGAAGCAGAGATTGACGAATTGTATCGTAAGGTTGATGGCGAATTGACCACACCTGCTGAGAAACTATTAAAGGACGGTGAATAAGGGTGAACAAAGTCTATAACCGAATAGAATCGATCACCGGCAACGTTATCACTGTCCGAGCAAACGGTGTTCAGTATAAGGAATTGGCGCAGATCAATACGCGCTTTGGTAAATCGCTGGCTCAGGTTAACAAGATCGAGGGCGATACCGTATCCTTGCAGGTCTTTGCCGGTGGCCAAGGTGTTTCTACAGGAGATGAAGTGCGCTTTTTAGGGCATGAAATGAGAGTATCGTTCAGTGAAGATCTGTTAGGCCGTATATTCAACGGTTCGGGTGAGCCGAGAGATAAAGGCCCCGCTCTTACGGATAATATGAAACCCATCGGCGGTCCTTCTGTTAATCCCACTAAACGTATTCTTGCCAACCGAATGATGAGAACCAACATTCCTATGATTGATATGTTTAACACCTTGGTTGTTTCTCAAAAATTGCCTATTTTCTCCATTTCAGGTGAGCCGTATAATGAGCTTCTTGCTCGTATTGCTATGCAGGCGGAGGCTGATGTAATCGTTCTTGGAGGTATGGGGCTTAAATATGATGACTTCTTATATTTTAAGGATGCGCTTTCCCAAGGCGGAGCTTTAAGCAAAACAGTTATGTTTATTCACACAGCATCCGATCCTACCGTTGAATGTATGATGATTCCCGATATGGTGTTGGCGGTAGCAGAGCAGTTTGCGCTTCAGAATAAAGATGTCTTGGTGCTCCTTACCGATATGACCAACTTTGCTGATGCCATGAAGGAAATTGCCATTACACAGGAACAGGTTCCCTCTAACCGTGGATATCCCGGCGATCTGTATTCTCAGCTGGCCGCCCGTTACGAAAAGGCGGTTGACTTTGCCGATTCCGGCTCAGTCACCGTTTTGGCGGTTACTACCATGCCCGGTGATGATGTCACACATCCTGTTCCCGATAATACGGGTTATATTACAGAAGGACAGTATTATCTTAAAGGCGGACGTATTGAGCCGTTCGGTTCTCTTTCCCGACTCAAGCAAAACGTAAACGGCAAAACGCGAAAAGACCACCGCGCACTCATGGATGCAATGATACGTTTATATTCTTCTTATAAGGAAACTCTCGAAAAGAAAAATATGGGTTTTTCCATGAGCCGTTGGGATGAGAAGTTGCTGAAATACGGCGAGCTTTTTGAAAGCCGTATGATGTCGCTGTCCGTTAATCTTTCACTTGAAGAGGCACTTGATTTGGGATGGGATATTTTAGCGGACTGCTTTGAGAAAGACGAAACCGGAATTAAGTCAGACCTTACTGATGAATTTTGGCCTGAAAGGTAAGGAGGACTGTAGAATTGGCAAAAATCAAGCTAACGAAAAATGAGTTAAAGGTACAAAAGGACGCACTTAAAATGTACCGCCGATATTTGCCTACTCTGACACTGAAAAAGCAACAACTTCAATCGGAAATTCGCACAATCGAAGCTAAGGCAAAAACTGTGAGAAAAGAACGCGAAAATCTTGAGTTTGGCTTTAGAGAGTGGATAGCTGTCTTTAGTGAAGCAGATGCCTTCCCCGAAGGAATGATAACAGTCGGCGATATCCGTAAAGGGAAAGGAAACATTGCAGGTGTTGATATTCCTACATTTGAGGGGGCGGATTTTCGCAGAGGTGATTATGATCTCTACGAAACACCTCTTTGGGTGGATATCGCCGCAAACCATATGGAAAAGGCGATGTCACTTGATTTAGAGGCAGAAGTGTTAGATGAACAGGTCAGGCTGTTAGAGATTGAGTTACTTGCAACTTCTCAAAGAGTCAATCTGTTCGAAAAGGTTAAGATCCCGGAAACCGAGGAAAATATCAAAAAAATATCCATTTATATGGCAGACCAACAGGTTAGTGCCGTTGTGCGTTCGAAAATATCAAAGCGCAAGATAGCCCTTCGTAATGCGTTGGCTTCCGAAAAGGAGGTTTGTTCATTATGATAGTGCCTATGAAAAAAGTATCTCTTATCATACAAGGAGATAAAAAGCATGAAACTTTAAAGCAGCTTCGCGAGTTAGGAATTCTCCATATTGAAATTACCGAAGGTTCAGGCGAACGGCTTGTAGAACTTCGTGAACGGATCGCTTTGCTTGAAAGTGCAGTCTTCACCATAGGGAAAAAGAAAAACGCAGAGCCCAAAGGCGTGAGTGCCGAAGAGGCGTTATCCGTTGCAAATAAGATTGCCTCTCTTGAAGAAGAGAAAAAGCAGTGTCAGGCTGAGCGCATAGCGCTGAGTTCTGAACTTGACCGCTTAAAAAGCTGGGGCGACATAGAGCCGGACAGTATAAATGCTTTACAGGCAAAGGAAATCAGGGTATCCTTCTATGAGATCTCAAAGTCCGAGTATGAAGCATTGCCCGACAGTTTAAAAACCGTAAAGCTTGAAGCGAACAAATCGTCAGTCAAGTTTTTGCTTTATGAACCCCACTCGATCATCAACGATGAAGTCGCTTCCACTTTAAACAGTTGCCGATTATCACTGCCGCAGATGTCAACCGACCGAATGAGGCAAAAGATTTCCGAATTAAGCGCCCGAATTGATGCGATAGAGGCACAGGTCGACTCTTATGTCCAGTATGCGGACAGCTTTAAAAGAGCAATAAAAGCATTTGAAAAGGAAATCGAATTTGAAACTTACGCTACGGGTATGGCAGACGAAAACCTATCTTCGGATGACGACAGGGTGGTTTCTGTTTCTTATTTCAAGGGATACATCGAAGAAGAAAATCTCGACAGATTAAAGCAGACGGCGAAAGACAATTCGTGGGGACTTCTCATAGAGGAGCCGAGCGAAGAGGATAACGTTCCCACCAAACTTAAAAACAACAAGTTCGTAAGTCTTGTTTATCCTCTGACCGACTTCTTAGGCACCGTTCCCGGATATTTTGAGTATGACATTTCGGGTTGGTTTTTAGCGTTTATACTCATATTCTTCGGAATTATTTTCGGTGACGGCGGATACGGACTCTTTATTTGTGCAATTGCGGCAATCCCGATTATAAAATCGCTTATTGCTAAAAAGCAGATTTCACCTATGTTTTTACTCGTGGGGCTTTTCGGCCTGTCCACCATTCTGTGGGGAACGCTTACCTGCACTTGGTTTGGCCTCTCTGCGGAACAGTTGCCCGAATGGTTAAAGAGCTTATCCATACCGGTAATTTCAAATGTGTATGCGGATAAGCTTTGGAGCCTGCCTTGGGCTTCCGAAGGCGTGGGGCTTACCACCG
This sequence comes from Acutalibacteraceae bacterium, assembly GCA_045649625.1. Lineage (GTDB taxonomy): Bacteria > Bacillota > Clostridia > Oscillospirales > Acutalibacteraceae > RGIG3009. The sequence continues at coordinate 21,291 of JAZRQG010000092.1, read as the reverse complement.
CTCAAAACCTGCAGATATTCTGCTTCTCGCTGGCTTTGATACAACTTACAGTGGCGCATATAAAGGGCGCTGTAAGAAACAAGGGCTCTATAAAAATGCTGGGTGATATCGGCTCGATCTTACAGCTTTTAGGCATCTATTATTTAGTGCTGAGCTTAGTTGTAAATGCCGAGGTGTTCAGCTTTGGACTGGTCATTGGCGGCATCCCCGTAGGAACAGTGGCTATTGCACTGATAGGGATCGGGTTTGTCATGAGTTTCGTATTCGCAAACTATGAGGGGAGTATTATCAAATCCATACTTTCAAGCCTTACCAATATTGTATCGGTTTTGCTTGGCGTGGTAAATGTGTTTTAGGATATCGTTTCGTATATACGACTTTGGGCTGTGGGTCTTGCAGGTGCCGCAATCTCTGCCACCGTTAATGAGTTAGCGGGACCCTTGCTTGGCAATTTTATGTTTATGATACTTGCCATCATTCTTCTGGTGTTTGGACACGGACTGAATATGATCTTAAACATTCTTTCGGTTATCGTTCACGGAATCAGACTTAACACCTTAGAATTTTCCTCGCATTTAGATATGTCGTGGAGTGGGCATAAATTTAAACCTTTCAAAGAATAAATAGTTTATAAAGGAGAATCATTATGAATTTTGGAATGTTATCAACAGCGTTGGCAATGGGTATTGCCGCAATCGGCTCGGCAATTGGCATCGGTATTGCAGGACAGGCTTCAATCGGCGCTTGGAAAAAGTGCTACATGAGTAATAAGGCAGCACCGTTTATTCTTACCGTTTTCGCAGGTGCGCCTCTTACACAGACCATTTACGGCTTTCTTTTGATGCAGCAGATGAAGGGTTCTTCTGCCGACCCTGCTTTTTTGCTCGGTCTCGGAATTGCATCAGGCGTTGCAATGGCATTTTCTGCTGTATTTCAGGGTAAAGCCGGTGCTGCCGGTGCCGATGCCTTAGCTGAAACAGGAAAAGGCTTTTCGCAGTACATCACGGTTGTTGGTCTTTGCGAAACCGTTGCATTGTTCGCACTTGTTTTCAGCATGGTAGCGTTAGGATAATCGGAACGTCAAAAAGCATGAAATCATATTGCATTCAATATAAAACAATGCTATAATCGCGTTGGGGGTGATAAATTGTATATCGACAAGAGCGGAGATCGCTGGTACAAGGTCGGTCTTCACATACACACCACGATTTCGGACGGCCAAAAGACGCCCGAAGAAATGTCAAGACTATACAAAAACGCAGGCTTTGATGCCGTTGCGATGACGGACCATTGGGCCTATCATAGCGAAGATGAAATAGACGGTCTTAAAATCATTTCGGGTTGCGAATATAATCTCGGCGGTTCGGACACCATGGTTGACGTTATACATATCGTTGGTTTCGGTATGAAAAAGGATCCGAAGATTGTCAAAGAAACCGCTACTCGCCAAGAGGTTATTGATAAAATAAATGAGTGCGGTGGCTTTGCTGTTTTGGCGCATCCATATTGGTCGCTTAATGATAAAGAGGATGTAAAAGAGCTTAACGGCTTTTCTTTCGTTGAGATTTACAATTCGGTTTCGGACGTGTATATGTCGAACCGTGCCGATTCTTCTTATCTTATCGAATCGCTTGCCAACGACGGCGTGATTATTCCTCTTGTTGCTACCGATGACGTGCATTATTATAACGGGCAAGATAATTGCATTTCTTTCGTTATGGTTAAAGCAAAGAGCTCCAGGCAAAAGGATTTGTTAAAAGCTCTTTCGGAGGGGGAGTATTATTCCTCGCAAGGGCCACACCTTGAAGTGAGGCGAGAGGGGAATACCGTTACGGTCGAGTGTTCTCCTTGCAAGAAAATTGCGTTTATGACAAACGCCACTTGGGCGTCGGACAGAATGGTTCGCGCTGAGTCTGTGGAAAGCGCAACATACACGTTAAAAGAGTTTGAAAAATGGCTTCGCGTGGAAGTCGTTGATAAAAACGGCAACCGCGCGTGGAGTAATATAATAGTACTGTAAAATTAAAATTCAAATATCATTTTAAGAAAGAGAGTGTGTAAGTATGCGTATAGGTCTTAATGCGACAACCGTGGGTTCGGCAGGTTGTGCCAAATACTGGGGTGAAAACACCTATAAGAAGATGAAAGAATTTGGCTATTCCTGCGTGGACAACGGATTGCCGTCCAGAAACGACATTCTGGGAATGGATCCGGAAGAAAGAAAGAAACTCCTCACGCGTGAAAGAGAGTTGGCGGAAGAAGCCGGTCTTCGTATCCACCAAGCACATGGTCCCGTTCTGTCTATGGAACGCGCGCTTACCGAGAAAGAGAATGCAGGGCTGCTGGAGAAGATCAAAATAGCGATCGAGTGCTGCACGTATCTTGGCTGTGAGTATTTAGTAGTGCATCCCTTTATGCCGAACGGTTGGAGCGACAGAGGGACCGAGATCGCCAAAGATACGTTTGAAAAGAATGTTGCGTATTTGAGAGAACTCAGCGACTATGCGAAGCCGTACGGCGTTACGCTTTGCTACGAAACCATGCCGTGCATCGGTTTTTGCATCAGCACGCCGGAAGAGGTGGCAGAGGTAGTCAGGGCGGTTGATCGCGACAACGTCAAGATTTGTTTGGATATCGGACACGTTACGGCATTTTCAAGACGATTAGACGTAGGACCGGAAATGAGAAAATGCGGTGATTTGATCAAGGTGCTTCACGTGCATGACAACTACGGTTCTACCGATCAGCACAACCTCCCCGGTATGGGCATGATCAAGTGGTGGGACGTTATGGCCGCGTTGCGCGAAATCAATTTCGACGGTGTTTTCTCCTTGGAATTAAATTTCCCGAATGGTTTCGCAGAGCCGATTATGGAGCAATATTGCCGTCTTGCCTTTAACATGGCAAACGAGATTGCGAACGGCGTAAAAGCGTAAAGTATCAAAATCGAAAACGAGAAATAGACACAAAAAGCAGCCGTCTACAGACGGCTGCTTTTTGTTCTTATTGCGGTAATCTTTTGTTGTCGAGAATATGCGCCAAAGCTCGGAAGTTCTGCCACTGATCCAGATAGCGGAAAAGATACGGCTCACGCTTTTTGAACTCGTCCTTCAAAGACTCCCAGATTGCGGCGGCCTCCTCTGTTTTCCCCTGTGCGATCAAAGAAAGGAAACGGGAAAGTTCACGCAAGTAGTCGGCATGATGTTCCACCAAGGAAACCGACATGTTTTGCACGACGGCGGCAAGCCGCCGATTACGCTCCACCAATTCCATGGCGCGATCAGCCAGTGTTCCCGCGTCTTTTAAATTTCGGGCATAGGGGGGATTGTAGAAAAATTCCCCCTCGTTGATACCGAGCTCACCTTCCATATACCGCATATCGATCGTATTTTTGAGCGTTTCAAAGTAGGCGATGAAATCCTTGTAATGTTCACCGAACGCGTGGGAGAAGTAATCCTCTTTGAGCTCTTCAAAGGTGAGCGAGATGTCAAAATGCAGTCGCGCGTGTACGTAAAAAGCAAACCCGTGCGGGAAAAAGCTGCGTTGTGTTCCGCATTGGATCAAGCCGTCAATAGCAAAACTTTGGTAAACCTTGATATCCTCATAGACGCGCTCTGCCAGCGCCATGCCGGACGGCTCATAATGTTGGTGTTTCCAAAAATGGTATTCGTAGCAAACGCTTCTGCCGTTCCAGACTTTTTTCCAATCGTTATAGTAGGCAAGGTAATCGTCTAACGCTTTGGGCATGATATTTTTGTTGCGCTGATACGGGCGAGTGGTTGAGATAACCTTACCATCAGGAAGCGTGGAAGTATAGCTTCGCGTGATGGGTGCTATCATTAACGTAAAACGGTTGGGGTTTTTGATCTGCTCCGTAACGGGTGCCCAACTCGTATCCACGTAAGAGATAAATACAATGCGTGTGTTGAGACCTTTTGCTGTTAAGCGGTCATCAATATCGTTGAGCAACATCATATAGAAATCCGACGGCAGTTTCTTTTGACATTCTTCACATTCGCAGTGATTGTTCATGGAATCCGCCAGCCACACGTGGATATAATCCACGTTGGCGTGCTGCTCGGCATACGACACAATATAATCGGCAACCATACCGCGCGCCTCGGCATTGGACATACAGAAATTTGTGTTGGTGGGACTGCTTTTGAACAGTTTTCGTTTCCCGCCTATCATCGCAAGGAATCGCCTGTTCTCTTCCGGCACGATACTCTCGTCCACCTGTGCCCATGCAGTAGAACTATCCATGCCGAACGGTTCACAGGTAAATCCGTGGCCGAATGCGTGCAACTGTAAACCGCGTTTTGTAATCTCTGTTTCACATTCTGCCGACCATTGGAGGACATCGTCACACGTGATATCCATTGCCGCGGGAGCAACGCTGTAATAACGATTGTAGAAAACTCTGGGAACGCGGAATTGGATCATGACCACATTCATACCCACTTTGGGCGTGAAGTCGATCATTTCCGTCATGGTAGAGCGTGCCATGGAGCCCTCATTACACCAACCGCGGTAACGTAGTGACGGAACGTGACGCAATTTCACAGGTGTGATTTCTCGTTTCGGAATGTACTCGCCGTCGGGACCGGGGAAAAGCCATCGGCATCCGTTTTTGCGCAGATACTCATAGACGGCAAGTACCACGCTGCGAAGATTACCGCCCGCGATCACGCCGCCCGCTTTATCGGTGTCAATATAGAGAATATCGTCTAAATCGGTATCCTGAACATCGGATACATCCAGTCCCAGATTCTGCATCAGATCCAGATGAAAACCACCCTTAGTGCTTGCGTCATAGTCAATGTGAATTTCGCCCGCCTGCGGCATCATCATACGTAGGTACCGTTTCAGTTCCTGCGCGGCAAACGTTAACGTTTGGTCGGGAAAATGAATGTGAATGTCGTACATGGCAGTACCTCCTATGGCATGTTACAAAGTTTTCTTAAACATCTCGGAGATTTTTTTGAAAGTTTTTATACGCTCATCATTGACAGTTCCGTCTTCGTTGTAGGTGGGACAAATAAATCCACCCTCTTCAAACTCGTTCCAAGCGAATGTTAAAATATGACGAGACTTCGTAACCTTTTGGTTCTTTTTTATCCAAGCACAAAGACGCTTGGCACCATCCAGCAATTCTTTTTCCGTAGCAAAGGCAGCATACTCGGTATCCGGATACGAAACCCACGGCACCGGACTCACGATACGCGGTGTCGGATCCCATCCCGTTGTAAACAGCGGAATGGTATCGATACCTAATTTTTTCCGTGCTTCATTTGACTGTTCAAGCCGCTCGCAAAGCTGTTCATAGGTTGTTATTCCTTCTGCTCCGCAAGTGTACGCAGAAACGGCATCCGCTTTACTGTAATTGCCGTCCTCACTTTCCACACCGTTGTTAAGGAAAACGATGTACGGCTTGGGAAGTGAGTGCTTCTGACAAAGCACGTTAAGACGTTCAATATAGTCTAAACGATAGCCGCCAAACAGATAAACGAGAGGTCTGCCGTTCACTTTCTCGTAGTAAGATTCCTTCATTACGGCAGCGAGTTTCTCGAGGTCATTATCGGTATGGATATGTAGGCAAACGAACATAGCACACAGCTTTATTTTGTCCTTAAGTGCACTTTTTAAGTGCATATTTCTGCCATAGGTGATCTCATGAAGTTTTCCTTCAAGATCGTCACGATCCGGCTTTTCTTCAGTATACCACGTATAAGCAAAGTAGTCTATCCCTGCCTCTATCGCGTATTCCAGTTCTCTGTCAAATTCCTCCTGTGTTTTGTAGGAGTAACGTATCTTGTTTTCGCCCTCAATGTGTGCGTAATAGGGCGTGCGATAACGAAATTGGTTGGGGCTCAAACTTTTTGTGGAGTGAAAACCAAAATATGTATCCTCGGGCACTGCGCAATCCCAGTTGATTGCACCTACTCGGAATGGCTTTTTTGTCATTTTTTTGTTAATCTCCTTTCGCAATAAACCGATGGTTGCCGATGAAACGGTTAACACTTCATTGCAAATGCCTGCCCATGATCCGTTCGAAAAACTGTACGTACCCATACATAACGATATGGGGAAAGCAAGGAAACGTGTGAGGTTAGGGTTTCTTTGCCAAAAACTGATAACCGACAGAAAACTCGCTATGGCAGGGAAGAGGCTAAACCAATTTTTTCGGGTGAGATAAACGGATACCGCCGTAATGCACAGAAACAGTACGAGCCATTTTTTGCGATGCTTTTCAGACAGCATAAACACACTTTCACGCAACAGCCCGACACACGCGATGGCTGCGCCGCTGAAGGCACCGATCAACAGATAATGTACTGCCCAAGCCATATCGGATAAAAATTTAAAAAGCAAAACTCGCTTTTGAGTTTTTTGTTGGTAGATCAGCAAATTGATTACTACCCCTGAAAAACCGATTGCTTGTGCAAAAAGTTCCATAAAACGAACACCTCTTACTTGATTGTACGGTCTTTATATGCTAAACTCAATACAGAAATCAAATTAAAATGTTCAAAAAACAAATTTTGGTGATACTATGAATCTGTATTTGCGTTATGCCGCGAACACCTCTTACTTGCCCAATCGCTTTTTCACTAAAGCCTACGACTGTCGTATGCTTTTTATATTGGAGGGTACAGGCGAAATTAAGTTGGGTAACGAAACGGTTGAGTTGAAGAAAAATAGGTTGTGCTATTATCCCGCCGGAACGCGCTATCTGCCGATCAGCTCCGAAACCGATACACTTACATTCATTACGCTGAACTTTGATTTTGACGCAACGTATTCGCGTGGTTTTGAATTTCCCTCAACAGTGGCGGAGGGGGAATTCTGTTCTGCAAAAGCCCTTATGTCACATAACGGAGAAGTTCCCGAACTGTTCAAGACCTATTTTATCATTGAAAATGCGCACCATTTACGGAACACATTTTTGGAGATCGAGCAAGACTATAACGGTGACGAGCGGTATGGGAAAGAGAAGGCGGCTGCCAAATTGCAGTATTTGTGTTATGACTTGCCTGCGTATGATGCCAACAATAATCGCGAATTGTTCAATAAAACACTTGACTTTGTCAACGAACATCTGTGTACGATGCAAAGCAACAACGAACTTGCGCAGGCACTCAACTATCATTCTTACTATCTCAACAAGATCTTTAAGGCACAAACGGGAATGAGTATTCATCAATATGTTCTAAAAAAACGTTTGGAAAAAGCAGTGCAATTGCTCTGTGATACGAGCAACAGTATTGCCGAGATCGGAAAGGTTTGCGGGTTTGATAATCAACGGCATTTTTCGTCTTTGTTTTCAAAGAAATTAGGGTGCACGCCATCACAAATCAGAAAGAGCGGAACGAAACTTTTATAAGGTCAACTTTTATGAGTAAGAAAAAATTTCAAAATCTACTGGTCTGTACTGATCTTGACGGGACGTTGTTGAATGATCGGCGGGAAATATCCGAAGAAAATTTGGCGGCTATTGAGTATTTCAAGCGCGAAGGTGGTCATTTCACCTTTGCGACGGGACGGCAGTTGGTCATTTTGGATGAACTATGCGCTGTGGTACAGCCCAACGCGCCGATTGCTTCCTTTAACGGTGCGGCTTTGTTCGATTCTCAGAAGAATGACTGTATATGGTCGGTTAGTTTGCCCGATTCGGCGGCTGAAATTGTCGATTACGCTCACGCACATTTTCCGCAAGTGGGGATACAACTCAACACTAAAAGCGCGATATATTATCAACAGGATTCCGCCACACTTGCAGACTTTCGCGAAAGGACGCACACGCCGTACCAATACGGTAATTTGCAAACAATGGCGGAACCGGTTATCAAGGTGGTTTTTGCTTCGGAAGAGGGCGGCTGTTTAGACAACGTATTTGAAAAAATAAGCAAACACCCCAGAGCAACGCAGTGCGATTGCATACGTTCAGAATACACCTTTTTGGATCTTATGCCTAAAAACATCAGCAAAGGCGGGGCGTTGCAAATTCTGGCGGATCATCTGAAAATCGATAGGCAACATACGCTGGCGATAGGGGACTATGATAACGACGTTTCCATGATTAAGCTGGCGGGAGTTGGCGTGGCAGTTGCCAACGCTTCACCGAATGCCAAAGCGGCAGCCGATTGGATTACGGTATCCAATAACGAACACGCGATTGCAAAAGTAATTGACGATATTGACAAAGGCCGTATTCGCTTTAAAAGTTGAAAAGGGAGAGCATATCTTATTGCTGTGCAGGAAACGCTATTTTTGAGGTGATGAGGCATGGCAAAACGTGAGAAGAAACCGCCGCAATCGGAAAACGTATATCGTATGACAGCGGAAAAACCGATTTCAGAGGCCTATTCGACCATCGACAACGATCTGGCAAGAGACAACCTGGAAAACAATTTAACCGCAGCCGATCTGCAAGATCTTTAAAAAGAGCCGCAACGCGGCTCTTTTTTCTTGTTTTTTTAAAAATATATGCTATACTTGACGTATAAGGGGAATACAGAAGGTTCCTAAAACAGGAGGTAATCGTATGAGTGAGTATTTACAAGCAAAAGCGGTATATGCCAAGCTCGGTGTGGATACCGATGCAGCGATTGAAAAATTAAAAAGCGTACCGGTAACTCTGCATTGCTGGCAGGGCGATGATGTGCGTGGCTTCGATCAAAAGACCGATGGCCCGTTGACTGGCGGTATTCAGACCACCGGAAATTATCCCGGCAGAGCACGTACCCCCGAGGAGCTGATGGCAGATATTGATATGGTCTTAAAACTCTGCCCCGGCATGAAGAAAATGAACCTGCATGCGTGCTACGCTATTTTCGACGACGAAAACGGCGGATGGGTGGATCGCGATAAGATCGAGCCCAAGCATTTTAAAAAATGGGTAGATTTCTGCAAAGCACGTGGTCTTGGTTGCGATTTTAATCCCACCTTTTTCTCACATCCCATGTGTGATCCGTTAACCCTTTCCAGCCCTAATGAGGAGACCCGCAAGTTCTGGATCGAGCACGGCAAAGCGTGCATCCGCATTTCTCAGTATTTCGCTGAGGAACTCGGTCAGCCTTGCGTTATGAACATTTGGACGGGCGACGGCTTCAAGGATATCCCCGCCGATCGTATGGGGCCCCGTATGCGCTATAAGGAATCCATTGATGCCATCTTGTCCGAGCCGTTTGATTTTAACAAAGTAAAACCTTGTGTTGAATCCAAGGTGTTTGGTATCGGTGTGGAAGCGTACACCGTAGGCAGTGCGGAGTTCTCGCTCGGATATGCCGCTGCCAACAAAGATAAGTGTATCCCTCTGATGGATAACGGCCACTACCATCCCACGGAAGTCGTTTCGGATAAGATCCCGGCACTCTTAACCTTCTTCCCGGAAATTGCGTTGCACGTGACCCGTCCCATTCGCTGGGATAGTGACCACGTCGTGTTGCTCGATGACGAAACCCGCGAGATCTGTAAAGAGATCGTTCGTTGCGGCGGTCTGGATGGCCGTGTCAAGATCGCATTGGATTATTTTGACGCGTCGATCAACCGCATTGTTGCGTGGACGGTCGGCTTCCGTAACGTCCAAAAAGCATTGCTGCTGGCACTGCTCACACCCGACGCACAGTTGAAGGGGTTGCAGGATGTCAATAATTGGACAGAGCTGATGGTCTGTCAGGAAGAGCTCAAAACCCTGCCGTTCGGTGCTGTTTGGTCACAATATTGTGCGATCTGCGGTGCCCCTGCAGACGGCGAATGGTTTGCAACTGCCAAAGCTTACGAGTCGGATGTTTTGAGTAAACGCTGATATTTTAAAAAAAGGCACGCCGCGGCGTGCTTTTTTATTGCGTTTCATAGTAAAATATGCTATAATCCGACAAGATAAAATCTTAGCGTGTACAGGTGTAATGTGTATGTTTAAAAAATGGTTTGCTCCGACGGATATGACAACAGGCTCTATATGGAAAAGTATTGTTGTGTTCACGTTGCCAATGCTCATCGGCAACATTGCACAACAGTTTTACAGTACGGTCGATACCATCGTTGTCGGTCGATATGCTGCAAACGGTGATAATGCCATTGCGGCGGTCGGCAGTGCGTTGCCGATACTCAATATGTTGCTGGTGCTGTTTATTGGCATTTCTGCAGGTGCCGGCGTGATGGTGGCACAGTATTTTGGCGCGGGAAAACGCAAAGAACTTTCTTACACGGTAGGCAATTGTATTACCGCTACCGCCATTGCCTGTGTAGCCTTGATTGTTGTCGCCTCTCCGCTGATAAAACCGCTTTTGATTGCGCTTAACACACCTGCCGCTATTTTAGAAGACTGTTACAGTTACCTTATGATCTCGCTCATCGGCATGGTTGGTATGGGGTATTATAACATTCTCAGCGGTATACTTCGCGGTTTGGGTGATTCGGTATCGGCACTGATCTATTTACTGATTGCCACGGTTATCAATATTATTTTAGATGTATATTTTGTGGCTGTTTTGCACATGGATGTGGCTGGTGTCGCGTTAGCAACAGTGATTGCGCAATTTATTTCTTCGGTACTGTGTTTAATTAAACTGGCGCGCATGCGGGAACATTTTGATTTTGGTTGGCGGTATATGAAACCGCTTGCACAACATATCAAAACGCTTGTTAAATTGGGTTTGCCTTCCGGTGCCACGCAAGCGATTTTTTCCTCTGCAATGATCGTGGTTCAATCGCTCACCAACTGCTTTGGCGAGTTCTTTATCGCCGCCAACGTGGTGATCATGCGTGTGGACGGTTTTGCAATGATGCCGAATTTCTCGTTCGGTACGGCGCTGACCACGTTTTCCGGTCAGAATGTTGGGGCGAACAAATACGATCGCGTAGCCAAAGGGGCGTTACAAGGGACATTGCTGGCGGTTGGCTGCTCAACCGTTATTACCCTTACGATTCTGTTGTTTGGTAAATCGCTGATGGGTGTTTTCACCGAAACGGCAGCACTGGTTGATATGAGTTATTACCTGATGCAGATTCTCGCGGTGGGATATATCGCTGTCGCTGTTACACAAAGCTTGTCCGGCATTATGCGCGGTGCGGGAGATACCATGACACCGATGTGGATATCGTTGATAACCACGGTGTTAATTCGCGTCCCGTTGGCATACGGAATTTCGTTCCTCACTCGAACGAATGAGTTGCCGTTCGGGCGAAACGAGTGTATTCAGATTTCGCTTTTGTCGTCGTGGGTGATCGGAGCGGTGTTGACGGTGATTTTCTATCGTATCGGCAAATGGAAAACCAAAAAAGTTGCGTAATCCCCCTTGCGCTATTCTCCGAAATTGTGTAGAATATAAAAAAGAGCCTTAAAAGGGGGACCCGTAATGCCGACTTTACACACGATGAAATACGCAACCAAACGTAACAATCTGTTTTTGCGTGTCGCCATGGGACACTTTGCTACAGGCAACTGTCACAGCAACTATTACATTGATGTGGTGGCACAAAAGGCGCGTATGTCTGAGGCGAGGGCTGTGGCTGAAGAGCTCAGCACATACTATTATGCAGACACGGTGGTGGATACCATTCTCTGCTTAGACGGTACGGAAGTGATCGGTGCGTGCTTTGCGGATTGCTTATCTAAGGCAGATATCATCAATATGAATGCGCACAAATCGATTTATGTTGTGACCCCCGAAACGGTTGGCGGAAGTCAGTTGATGTTCCGCGATAACATCGTACCGATGATTGCCGGTAAGCATGTTATGATTTTGGCAGTGTCGGTCGCCTCCGGTAAAACAGTGCAAGCCGCGATCGATGCGGTACAGTATTACGGTGGCACGGTATCCGGCGTTTCGGCGATCTTCTCCACTGCCAAGGAATGCGGCGGATTACCGGTGCGCTCGGTGTTTGATCCCAACGATCTGCCGGATTATCAATGCTACCCCTCGCATGAATGTCCGTTGTGCAAAGCAGGCAAAAAAGTCGACGCCCTGGTCAATTGCCACGGCTTCTCGAAGTTATAATAAACAGCGAACGGGACAGCCAATGTTCGGCTGTCCTGTTTTGTAGTTGGTTTAAATCCTGTCGCACTGGGAAGTGAAAGATGAAATGAAAGAATTTTATTTGCAACCGAAGTTGATTTCAGCTTTGAAAGGATATACCAAAAAGCAATTTGTCAATGATATGATAGCGGGCATGATTGTCGCGATTATCGCTTTACCGCTATCCATCGCGTTGGCGTTGGCGTCGGGCGTTGCGCCTGCGTGCGGAGTGTACACCGCTATTGCGGCGGGCTTTGTGGTATCCTTGCTCGGTGGCAGTCGTGTGCAGATTGCCGGTCCGACAGCAGCATTTGCAACCATCGTTGCGGGAGTTGTTGTCGCGCAAGGGATGGATGGCTTATTTTTAGCAACCATTATGGCGGGCGTTTTGCTGTTGCTAATGGGTGTGTGTAAACTTGGCTCGCTTATCCGTTATATGCCACACACCATTACCGTCGGTTTTACCGGCGGGATCGCCGTAACCATTCTGATCGGTCAGATCAAGGACTTTTTCGGGCTTGTTTATGCGAATGGTATTCGACCGATTGAGACGCTGGAAAAGGTGGAAGCAAATTTAGAGGCAGCTGCCACCTTAAGTCCGTGGGCCCTGATCATTGGTGCGATTAGCCTGGCTATTTTGATTGTATATCCCAAATTTGAAAAGCGGGTTCCACCGTCGCTGATCGCTGTGGTAGTCAGCGCTTTGTTAGTGGCATTGATACCGGTGTTTAGCGAGAACGTATACACGATCGGGGATCTGTATACTATTCCGACCGGTTTGCCTAAAGTGAATTTTGCGGGGATGGATTTTAGCATTGATAAACTACTTGCGGTGATCCCCGATGCCATTACTATTGCCATTCTTGCCGCCGTTGAATCACTGCTGTCTTGCGTTGTGGCGGATACCATGGTAAATTCCAAGCATAATCCCAATGCGGAGTTGGTGGCACAGGGGTTCGGCAACATTGCTTCGGTATTGTTCGGCGGCATCCCCGCCACCGGTGCAATCGCCCGAACCTCTGCCAATGCCAAAAACGGCGGCAGAACCCCCGTCGCAGGCATGATACACGCGATCGTACTGCTGCTTGTACTGTTATTTTTAATGCCGTATGCTGCTTTGATTCCCATGCCTACCATTGCGGCAATACTGTTTATGGTTGCATATAATATGAGCGAATGGCGTGAATTCGTGCGTATTTTTAAGCAAAAGGCATGGGCGGACATCGCCGTGTTGCTTGTTACCTTTGCTTTGACAGTGGTATTTGACTTGGTGGTTGCTATTGTTGTCGGTGCCGTTCTGTACCTGGTGCTTATACTTTTTAAAAAGCTTTGTATGAAACAAAAAAATTGATAAAAAAATGAAAAAGTGGTTTGCCAAGCCTTGCGAAAAAAGGCGAGACAAACCGCTTTTTGTGTTGCTTTTTATTGCTTTTCGTGATATACTAACATTGCGTAGGTAGACGATAGGACACCGAAGTGTGGCAGTTGCCGAATGACGGCGTGAAAACTGTTTAAAAAAGGCGGAAAACGATGAAACGTACACCATTTTTAAGTGTGATTATGCCCGTATATAATGCGGAACAATATGTGAAATCTGCTGTTGAAAGTGTACTTTCGCAGACGTTTGAAGATTTGGAGATCATTTGTGTCAACGACGCTTCAAGTGATGCCAGTTTGTCTGTGCTTTTGGAATTACAAGCTGCCGATTCCCGTGTGAAGGTGATTGATTCTTCGGAGAATGTGGGGGCCGGCGGTGCGCGGAACTTGGGGTTAGAGGCTGCTTGCGGAACATACATCACGTTTATTGATGCGGATGATACTATTGAGCCGGATCTGTATGAGCGTGCCGCCGATCTGGCGAAAAGTAGCGGCGCGGATGAAGTGGTATGGGGATTGATTGAGGAGCATTATGATGCGGCGGATAAACTCATTCGAACGGTACCAATCGTTCCTCAAGCACGTATGGTTACCGATCCCAACGAACTAACGGCAATGATCCTTAAATTGGAAGAGAATACCTTGTTTGGATATCAGTGGAATTCGTTTTACCGTGCTGACAGTATTCGAGAGTATCACATTCGGTTCGAAAAGTCTTTGTTTTACGAGGATTATTTTTTCAATCTCGAGTTTGCCAAACATATGCGTTCGTTGGCGACCATGGATTTTGCGGGATATCATTATTTTAAACGCGTGAATGCCAGTATCACACATCAGTTTACCAAGGACTATTTTGACTTGAGTTATCGGCGTGTTGAAAGTATGTATGATTTTTGTATCGATCGCCATTACAACGATCCGCAGGTGTACACTGTCTTAGCAAACAAATTATTACGATATACACTTTCGGCACTCTCTCGCAATCACAACCCACTTGCGCAGATGAAATGGGGAGAGCAACGGAAATGGGCAGAAGAGAATATGGGACGTCCTTTGTATGGCAGTTTATTGCCACAGGCGCATATCTCTTATCCGGTATTTTCGGCTTTGCGGTTTTTCATTCAGCGGAATCGATATTCGCTAATGGTGTTGATTGGTAAAATTGTTTATAGCATTATGAGGTGAAACGTATATGAATTCAGCATTAAAAAAGATAACGGGCGGCATGCCCAAGTGTGATCTGCCGTTACTCGTTCTTATTTTTTTTATGCTATTTGCGCCACCGATCGTGCCGGAGATCAACACCGCTCTTTTTGCGGCGGTGTTTGTTGGAATCGTACTCCTCGTTCGGCACAGAAAAGAGATTATTTCGATAGTCAAAGAAAGCGGAATCCTGATATTTACGGTACTTATGATCGTTTTTTTTGTGTATCTGGCAATTGTCACGCTCATAAACGTTGCTGCCGGTGAACGTGTCCAATTGATGCATTACATCGTCCTTTGGTATCGATTTTTTCTGATTGTTCCTGTTTTGTTAGTTTGCTGTCTGTATATTTGTATTCGCAGCAAAAACCACGGGTATTCCCCGTATGACTTAGGAATGCAATTTGTGTACGCTGCGATGATCCAGTTTCTTTTGGCACTTTTGGCGCTTTTGATTCCGGGTGTGAAAGACTGGTTTGTTGATGTGATTTATGCCAATACCGGAGCGTATTATCTCGGCGTGCCATGGCTTATGCTGCGTCGTGGTTTTGGCTTTACAAATTCTTTTGTGGATTCCTTTGGCTTAGGGATGGGTATCATTGCAGCGTTACCGCTTTTCTTTATCAAAAAGAATCGGCTCAAGATCTTGTATTTTATTCCCTGTGTGATATTCATATCTCTGGTTAATGTCCGCACCGGCCTAATTATGAGTGCGATCGGTTTACTGTTTGCGTTGCCTGTTATTATCAAGATATTGATCAAAGAGAAGCTCCGCTTAGTGGCTACTGCAGCTGGTGCTGTGGTGGTGTTGGTTGGCTTTTTTGCTCTGGTGCAGATGCGCAATCCGGTTACCATTTCTTGGATTTTTGGCGATCTTGCTTCGTTTACGCAGCAGGATACGCAAATCCCGCCGGAGCAAGATGATTCATCAACGGACACACCCGAAACCCCTTCACCGGATCTAGGGAATCAAGATCCCAACCTTGGTGATCCTACCCATTTAACTGCAGACAACCTTTTCAGTAAAGACTTTTGGAATTTTCCCACCGGCGTGTCGTTGATCTTCGGAACGGGACATACTGTTTACGAGGCGGAAGGATATGCGCATTCGGACGTCGGTTATGTCAACGATCTGTGGATGTCCGGAATTGTAGGCTCTCTCTTATTGTATATGGCTTTCGCATACGTTTTGTGGAGCGCATTCAAAGGCAGTGCGGGAAATATTAAATGTCTGGTTCTATTCTTCGCTATAGCAATCCTCCTTTTCCAGGTGAAGGCAAATGCCTTTATGTTTAATGCCGGCATCAATACGATTTTACCGCTTTGCTTTTATATTCGTTTGTACAATACTCGTCAAAAGGAAGAACGGTTATGAGTTTGGTTTCTGTGATTGTTCCCATATACAACGTTTCACAGTTTATTGAAAAATGTGTTGCAAGCTTGTTGGCACAGACCTATACGGAATTGGAGATCATTTTAGTAGATGACGGATCGCCGGATGACTGTCCGGCGATGTGCGATGCGTTTGCGGCACAGGATGCACGTGTTCGCGTCATCCATCAACAAAATGGCGGTTTGTCCGCTGCTCGCAACGCCGGTATTCAGGCCGCCAAAGGGAGTTATCTTGCCTTCGTTGACGGCGATGACTTCGTTTCGCCCGATTACATTGAAACGTTGTTAAGCGCTTGTGAAGAATATCACACCAAAATGGCAGCTTGCGGCTATATCGAATACTATTCCGAAGAACGTAAAAGCGTTGTTTGCGTTGATGAGACTGTTGTGTTATCGGCAGAAGAAGCCATAACCGATATTTTCACGATGACCAATCAAGTGCAGGTAATGGCGTGGAACAAGTTGTATGCAAGAGAACTGTTTGATACTACCGATATCCGCTATCCGGTCGGTAAGATTCACGAGGATGTGTTTACCACCTATCGGTATTGTGCTGTCGCGGGAAACATCGCTTGCGTGAATAAGCCGTGCTATTACTATGTTCAACGTGAGGGAAGTATTATCAGTCAGACATTTTCACCTGCGAAACGGTTACAATTACTGGACGCCGTCAGCAGTATTCAACCGTTTGTCGAAAGCCATACCCCGATCTATGACGAAGCATATGCGTATTACGTTTTTTTAAATTACTTAACGATCATCAACGCAATGGCAGATAGTTGTTATTACGATAGGAAACTGTTCGACGAGATGCGAGGTCGTATCCGCGAGCAGGTATCGGATTTGCAAAAAAACCGATATTTCAGTTCCAAAAACCGTGTGACGTGCTTTTTGTTAATGCTTGGAATGCGCGGTTACTATCTGTTTCGTAAACTCTACAAAGGATGTAGGTGAAAACGGTGATCCCCAAAAAAATTCACTATTGCTGGTTCGGAAGAAATCCGTTGCCTGAAATGGCGCGAAACTGTATTGCCAGTTGGAAAAAGTACTGTCCCGATTATGAGATCATTGAGTGGAATGAGGACAACTTCGATGTGAATGGCTGTGCATATGCCGCCGAGGCGTATGCGTCTAAAAAATGGGCATTTGTATCGGATGTTGCACGATTGTACGCACTTGTCACAGAGGGCGGTATTTACATGGATACCGACGTGGAAGTGCTCAAACCGTTGGACGATCTTTTAGACTACCAAGCGTTGTCCGGCTTTGAAGCATACGATCGAATTCCAACCGGGTTGATGGCCTGTGAAAAAGACAATCCGTTTTTTCGTGACTTGCTGAATGAATACGATACAGCACATTTTATAAGATCGGACGGAGAGATGGATCTGACAACCAATGTAACACGCATTACCAATACGTGCCTCAAGCACGGGTTGGTGCTCAACAATACGTTGCAGACGGTGAATGGGTTGACGCTGTTTCCTAAAGAGTATTTTTGCCCCAAGGATTTTGAGACAAAAATAATGGAGATTACGGAAAACACCTATACCATCCATCATTTTGACGGTTCTTGGATGCCAGAAGAGGAACGGTATGCCTTTCAGATCCGGACGCAGCTTGCCAAGTATATGCCGAATCGTTTAGCAGGGCACGTCAGTATTTTTTGGGGCGTGACCAAATATAAAGGCTTTCTTGCGGCTCTCAAAAGAACGCTTCGTTGGATCAAAGAACAATAGTCAGATAAAATGTGTTCTGTATACGGACAGACTGGGGGATAACGATGCTCTCAACGGTGGCTTCCTATTTTTTGCTGTTAATACAAAAGACTATTCCGGTCCGAAAGGGACGGATAGTCTTTACCAGCTTTAACGGGCATTATTCCGATAATCCAAAATATATTTCGCAAAAGTTGCATGAGATTGCTCCGTCTGTCGACATTGCTTGGCTTGTAAAAAAGCAATATATGAGCGAACTTCCCGCATATGTTGAGGCGATCGACATTGATCGTCCGTGGGCGGCTTTTTGGAATAAGGCCAGAGCATCTGTGCTTGTGGACAATGTTTACGGCGGGAAAGAGGATACATTATGCTCAGACGGCTGTTTGAGCCGGCTGAAGTTTCGTATAAGACGATTTCTAAAGAATAAACGGGGGCAACGGGTTTTCACAACTTGGCACGGAACTCCTTTGAAATGCATGGGTCGAGATCAGTTAAACAGCCGTATTTTGGGCTTTTCGTGCCCGCAAACCACCATGTTGCTGGGCAATCAATATACCTTGGATATTATGCGGCACCTGACCTTTGGAAAAATAGAAATGCTATTGTGCGGTACGCCGCGGAATGATATGTTGTTTCATTCGGAAAAGAACCAAGAGGAGATCAAGAAACGCTTGGGACTTCCTGCGGGTAAAAAGATTATTCTGTTTGCGCCGACTTTTCGAAACGATGGTAGTGATATTGAAAACACCAACATTCAACGAAGCGGACTGGATCAACTGGCGTCGATGGACTTTGAGAGCTTGTTAAAGACTCTTTCCGAGCGCTTTGGTGGTGAATGGGCTATGGTGTGCCGTTTTCATTATCATGTAGAGGCGCTGGTGGATTGGGAAGGCTTACAACAAAAGTATCCGGGTAGAATCATAAACGGTAACCGGCACGATGATATGGCACAGTATTTGGCCTGCGCAGACATCTTGCTGACAGATGCCAGTTCATCAATGTATGATTTTGCATTAACAAACAAACCTTGTTTTTTATTTTTCCCGGATTTGGAATACTATTCTAATACCGAACGCGGTTTCTACACACCAATTCATGATTTGCCGTTTCCGGTGACGGAAACGTTTTGTCAGCTTCTAACTGTTATTGCAGAATTTGATACAGAACGGTATGAGACCAAGGTGGCTGCTATGTTGCGCGACTATGGTTATGTAGACGATGAAAATTCATCAGAAAGGGTGGCGAGATATATCCTCGCGCAGATGAAAGCATGAGCGTTTTAAGCAAATGGAAAGCGATGCCGGATTCTGCTAAATCCTCGATCGCCTTCATTATTTCTTCTTTTGTGCTGAAAGGTATCAGTTTTATTACTACCCCTGTTTTCACTCGCTTGATGGATACGACCCAGTATGGCGTTATTGCCACATATACTTCATGGGTTTCTATTATTGAAGTGTTTGCTTTATTGGGGTTGACGTCTGCCGGTGTTTTTAACGTCGGTTTAAGCGAATACAGTGACAGCCGAGATCAGTATATTTCTTCGGTTCTTATGCTTTGCAACATGACAACTGTGATTTTCTTTGCGGTTATCGCGATTTGCAAAGTATTTTTAGGAGAAGAGTTTTTATTAACCGGCAATTTATTGTTGCTAATGTTTATTCATTTTATATTTTCTCCCTCTCAGGTGTTTTGGATTACACGACAGAAGTATGAGTTCAAATATAAATTGGCATTTCTGCAAGTTGTCGGTTCGGCGATACTGTCGCAAGTGGTTTCTATCCTTATGGTCAAACAAGCGAGTGGCGATCATGTTGCATCGGTTAAGTTGTGGAGTGCCGAAATCGCAACGTTGCTTTTTAACGTCCCACTGTATTTTCTGCTGTATAAACGCGGGAAAACCTTTATAGACATTGCACGCTGGAAGCAAATATTGGTATTCGCCTTGCCCTTAATCCCGCACTATTTGGCCCAACATGTTATGTCTAGTGCGGATCGTATTATGGTGGCTGATATGGTGTCAGAAGCGGATGCCGGTATTTATTCGGTAGTCGCAAACATTAGTATGGTCGCAACGATCGTTTGGTCTGCGATCAACGGTTCTTTAATTGCGTATACGTTTGAGAACTTGAAAATTAAAGAGTACAAAAAAATCAACGGAACCGCCACGTTATTGGTGTTGGGGTATGGTGTTGTATGCTTTGCCATTTGTTTGATCGCACCCGAAATTCTGTCAATTTTGGCGCCGCCTGAATATCAGATCGGTATATATGCAATACCGCCAATTGCCGGTGTGGCATTTTTATCAGCTTTGTATAATGTATTTGCCAATATTGAGTTTTATCATAAAAAATCCAAATATATAACGCTTGCAACCATCGTTGCTACGGTAATCAATTTTGTGTTAAATTATCTTTTTATACCTCGATACAGCTTTATTGCTGCTTCATATACGACCCTGTTTTCGTATATTGTTTTGGTGTTCATGCATTATGCAGGTTACAGAAAAAGCAGCCAAGACAAGATTTATAATGGAAAGACTATTTTCCTGATCAGCGCTTTAACGATTTTGGCCTGTGAGGCTTGCAACTTCTTATATGGCAGTGTGGTGCTCAGATATTGTATCATGGCCGTGCTGTTGCTTATCTTGGTATGGAAACACAAATCAGTGATCGAGATGGTAAAAACTTTGCGAGCCGGATGATGGTTCTAAAAAAGAGGTGGATATACAATGAAACGAATACTTACCTATGGCACGTTTGATTTATTGCATTATGGGCATATTAATTTGCTACGTCGCGCCAAGGCGCTGGGCGACTATTTAGTGGTGGCATTGTCTACTGATGAGTTTAACTGGAAAGAAAAAAACAAAAAATGCTATTTCAGCTATGAACAACGTAAAGCACTACTTGAATCTATCCGCTACGTGGACCTTGTCATTCCTGAAACCTGTTGGGATCAAAAACGGTCGGATGTGCATGAGTATCACATCGACACGTTCGTCATGGGCGATGATTGGGAAGGCAAATTTGATTTTCTCAAAGAGGAAGGCTGCAATGTTGTGTATCTTTCACGAACGCCTGAAATATCAACGACGAAAATCAAAGAAGATTTGCACTGATCTACAGATCATGCAATGAGGCAGAAGTGGGGCAATTAAAATGAAAACTGTTATGCTCGTTTTTGGCACAAGACCGGAAGCAATTAAAATGTGTCCGCTTGTTAACGAGTTGAAAAGTCGCGAGGGAATGAAAATTGTCGTATGTGTGACCGGTCAACATCGTCAGATGCTGGACCAAGTTCTCGACGCATTTCATGTGGTGCCGGATTATGACCTATCCATCATGAAAGATAAGCAGACGCTGTTTGATATTACCACCAATATTTTAAGCGGCATCAAAGGTGTGTTGGAGGAAGTCAAGCCGGATGTCGTGCTTGTACACGGCGATACCTCCACGACGTTTGTTACGGCGTTGGCGTGTTTTTATATGCAGATCCCGGTAGGCCATGTTGAAGCGGGTTTGCGTACGCACAATATTTACAGTCCGTATCCGGAAGAATTTAACCGTCAGGCGGTTTCC
>JAZRQG010000091.1:0-5600 GCA_045649625.1 Acutalibacteraceae bacterium | reverse complement strand
ACAGAACGACATGGCTACGATCCGACTTGATACCATCGTTATTTATGACCGTATCCGCGAGAACCGTGTAAAGATGGACAAAAAGACCTCCATCGATGAGATCGTCAACGTCAGCTTGCGCCAATCCTTTGGCCGTACACTGAACACCTCGATCTGCACCTTTATCGCGATCGGTACAATTGCCGTGATCGCCCTGATCTTCTCGATGGATGCAATCGTGAGCTTTGCTCTTCCGATGACTTTCGGTGTTATCTCGGGTTTCTACTCCTCCACCTTCCTGTGCACCCCCCTGTGGGCATTGTGGGTTGAACACAGCGCTCGCCGCAAGGCTGCAAAGAGCAAGAAAAAATAACGCTTAAAAGCCCCCGAAATTTTCGGGGGCTTTTTCAAAGGATTGAAGAACTGTGCTATCTACCATCTTTTTTGACGTAGACGATACCCTGTTGGATTTTAAGAAAGCGGAGCTGGTCGCGTTATCCTCCACGATGAAGGAACTCGGCTTGGAACCGACCGACGAGATTCTTGCACGCTACCACGTGATCAACCGCACACAATGGGAGTTGCTGGAGCGTGGCGAGATCACGCGTGAACAGGTGCTGCGCCGCCGCTTTTCATTGCTGTTTGAAGAATACAACATCCCCTGCGATGTGGAAAAGGTAAAGGCCCTATACGAGAACTTCTTGGGTGTTGGCCACTATTTTATACCGGGAGCACCGAAGCTTTTGGAAACGCTTCACACAAAGTATGATCTGTATCTTGTCACAAACGGAACTGCTTATATCCAGCGCCGCCGTTTGGAGAGCGCCGGCATACTTCCCTATTTCAAGGGGCTGTTCATCTCCCATGAGATCGGCTTTAACAAGCCCGATCCGCGCTATTTTGAGTATTGCTTTTCCCACATTCCCGCCTTTGAAAAAGAAAAGGCTGTCATTGTCGGTGACAGCCTGAGTTCCGATATTCGCGGCGGCAACTTGATCGGTATACGCACTTGTTGGTTTAACCCCTCACATAGTGCGTGCCAACCGATCGCCAAACCGGATTTTGAGATCGACAGTCTATCCGCTTTACCGGCGTTGTTAGAACGGTTATAAGCGCAAACTCACTTCACCGGAGGAAAGCGTTTTGGTGCTACCGCTCTTGTCAGTCACCAGCAGACCAAATTCATCGGTTATCCCCAAAGCCGTTACCTCCTCAACAACCACGCCGTTTATATCCAGTACCTCTACGATCCGTCCTTTCAGGAGGTCACGGTTGCGGTAAGACGGCAAAAACGCTTTTGCCGATAATGCCTTATAATACCCCCAAAACCGCATGATGATCGCCGCTGCCAGTTCTTCCCTTGGACGAGCTGTCGGCGGCGTTTTTTCATCAAAAACGGCGCCTGCGCGGGAATCTATCTCGGAAGGGAATCCACCAATCGGAGAAAGCACGTTAATACCGATCCCCAACACAGCATATTGCAAGTTGTCGGCGATGGCACCTTCTGTTAAGATGCCGCATACCTTTTTGCCACGACAATATACGTCATTCACCCATTTAATGGATGATGGGATCCCTGCGGTCTCCTCAATGGCTTCTGCCACGGCGACCGCTGCGGCGGTGGTAATATATAACAGCGTGACAGCCGTATCCGGGCGAAGAAGGATGCTCATATACAGTCCGCTCCCTTTCGGAGAAAAAAACTGCCTGCCCATACGCCCTCTGCCCTGCCGTTGCGCATCGGCAAGAATAATCGTGCCCTCGGGCGCGCCCGCAGCCGCCTGCTCACGCGCCAGCGTGTTGGTCGAACCCACTTCTCCGTATACCTGCACATAAAACAAGTCGCCCAGGCGATCTTGTAAAAAAGACTCAGACAACATACCGTGTTCCTCTTTCATCTTTACATTGCGCTGAAATATTCCACAACACCGTCGGTAACCGCTTGCATCAATTTGTCACGATATTCGGGCTTGATAAGAGCTTCCTTATCCGCCGTATTATCCAAAAAGGCACATTCCAGCAGGATCGACGGGCAATGGAAGAGGGAACGCGTCATGTAGAGTGTTCCCCATACCGTGCCGCTGGAGCGCGGCGTTCCGTTCGCCGAAGTACCTACCCCATAAGTGGTTTCGACGGCGTGCATCTTATCATAAATAATTTTGGAGGGTGTATACGCCCACTCGGTATAATAATGCACTGTCGCACCGGTTGCCTTGCCGTTGGCGCCGTTCATATGCACACTGATCACCAAATGGTACCCCTGAGTTTGCGCCATCAGCACACGGTTTTGCAACGATAAGTTGGTGGTGAGTGAGGTCGTACGGGTCATATCCACCGTTGCGCCTAACGCTTCCAATTTGGTTTTAAGAGTATTGGCATAATCCAAATTGAACGGTGCTTCCCACGGTTTGTCGTCCGGTGATCCGTGACCGGGATCTAGTAAGATACGAATCCCCTTGAGTTTCTCGGAAGCGGTATTGGCAGAAACGTCCGCCGGATTCAAAAACGAGATGGTTAATTGATTACCGTTCCAGGCAGTGGAAACACCGTAGAAAGCGCCTTTTTTCTTCAGCGTCAGCTGCAAAACCAAGCAATTATCAGACTCATCGGCAACCCACTTGGCCGAGCTGAACAAGGGACTTCTTGAAACGTCCGGCAAACTCGGCACCTCTGAAAGGTAATAAAAAGCGATTTCAACATGCGTTGTGGTTTGTGAATAGTGCTCCAATCCGTAGTGCGGAGTGGTAGTGGTAGAGTCCCGATAATAGTTTTGTCCCCTTGTGCGCACATATACGGGGATAGAGTAAGCGGTATGAAAGGTTAAGTTCGTATGCGTGGAGGTAATGGTTGTTTCCCCATTTTGCAAAGGTGTATAAGTTAACGTGCCACCGTCGCTCACGGTAGCATCCTTGCAGTACACGCGCTTTCCGGAAGCCAACAGATAGTACGACAAGCTACCGCTGTAAGTGCTTACCAAATAATCCTTGGTCCCCTTTGGTAAATACGAATTATACGGGCGGGAGTAATCGTCTGTTAAGCCACCACCTGAAAAAGTCTCGGCATATTCTGAGGTGATCGTGACAATCTTCGCATCCCCGGAAGGCGCCGGCAAGGGCGTACCTGCCGGTACGGTCACACCCGGAGAAATGGTCGTTGTCGTGGTTGTGGGCCGCGGCAAGGCTTTGATGGTAATGCGCCCGCCGGTTTTCGTTTCTGTCAAGCCGTTATAAGTAGCACTTACCGTGATCTTTCCGAGATCAGTTGTCTGCCCGATCTTGCCCGAGGGCAAGGTATAGGTCCCCTTATATTCCCTAAAGTCGGTGGGGGCATTGCCACTTTCGTCCTCCTTGATGGCAGACGCTGTCAGTGTGATTTTGGTACCGTTGATCGTTGCTGTGACGCTTGACCCTTCGCGAGCAATGGCACTGACAATAAATGTGCCGCCGCCATCCACAGACAAATTATCGGTTGGCAAGACACTTTTTAATACCGTTTGCTTATACGTGACCGTATAGGTCTTGTTGGTGCCCTTATGTGAAAACGCAAAGGTATTCACACCGACTTTTAAGGTGTGGTGTAACGAAAAAAAGCCGTGCTCCGACAGTTTCACCGTTTCGCCATTCACTGTCAGCGGGAAATTGGTGTCACCGCCACCTTGCAGAGTGATGGTGGATTCCGACGTGGTATAGTTCGTTTTGGTTGGAAACGTAATGGTAAGTTTCTTATAAATGTACTCTTCGTCCAAAGTGCCCTCATAGGCGCGTCGGAGCGCATCGGCGGCACCGGTGGTGTTGGTGCGCAGTGCATAAAGTGAGTTATAGCAGCTTCCCTGCCAAGCGGCAGTGGACTTGCAGTATAAGTACTGCTGTGCAAGCTGATCGGTGGCTTTCCAACCGGTATGATATGTGCCGATTCTTGATGCCGCATGCGATATGTACAGCGGTAACTGTTGCTTTTTAGCAACACCGTCCCACCATTCGAGTACCTTTTGAAAGGACGCAGTTGGATGGCTGGTGGAACCATTGATTTGCACCATTATCCATTGAAAGAGCCCTTGTTCTACCCAAGACAGTGTATCGGCACAGCCATCCGTAAATTCCTCGTAATATTCCGCCGTTTTCGAACCCCGCTCATCCACCGAGCTATGTGCCCAGATACCGTTTGAGAGCAAGCCGGTGTAAAAATTGGGGTTCGCCTCATCAATAATCTGCGCAACTTGCTTTATCAAAGCATCCAAAACGGTTTTGGCCGTTTCGCGGTTCTCTGCCGCAACCTGTTTCCCGGAAAAAGTAAAACCGGATATCAAATAGCCGTCCACCGCATAGCGGGCCGTCACTTCATGTACCATATCCAGTGTTCGACCGCGTCCCTCCTCGGTGCGGGGATCCCATTCCGCGCCATCTTGCACACGCAGATCCAATACCATATACACGTACATCTGCTTTTCTCGTGCCAGCGTTAAGCTGTACAAAATCGGATCAAAAGCTTGTCCGTCTTCATCCGTGAGTTCCACACAATCGGCAATTTCAGACGGGTATATCCATGGGTCTTTATCTTCCGCTTTCAGCGGCAGAATAAGCGTGTTGAACTCCCATTCCTCCATTGCGGAAAAGGCGGTGTCGATCTGTTGCTTTACGGTTTTTGCCGTGTTTTTAGAGGAGGTGTAATAGTCCACGCCGGGGGTGAGCCACACACCTTTCATTTCATCCGGTTTTTGATATACCGGCTCGATTTTTTGCGGTTCGGTTGTTGTAGGTGTTGTGATCGTAGTGGTTGGTGCCATAGCGGTGTTACCGCTAAACAAGGATGCCATCGCATCCAACACCCCGCCATAGGCAAACAGCGCACAGAGTAACGCCACGGCCAGTACCACTGCCGTGACAGCAATGGTAATCTTCCATCCCTTGGAAAGACCGGTCGCTTTTACGTGCTTTGCCACGTGGTTTCACCTCTTTTCATAAAACGGTCTGTAAGTTTTCCATTTCCCTCAGAGCAACGGATACATCGTTCGTTGACGACAGCCCCGACACTTGATCGGGTTTCAAATAACTGTAACTGTAAAACGCCATGCCGGATACGTTCTTGGAACGCAGATACAACACGGAGCGTTTAAGGATATCGGTATGCGATGCCCATTCAGTTTTACCCTTGCCCGCCCACGTATCATTAAGCAGTCCCGCTTTGTAGGTGGCAAGGCCGACATACAGTTGAACAGAGGAATGCCGCGGATATGACAACCACGTATCTGTCATTTTATCAAACGGGCTGCCGGAATGTTCAAAACCGGTATAGATCTGCGGGCAAATATAATCGATATAACCGCTTTCCGCCATCCATTTTTTGGGATTGGCATATAATTTATCGTACGTGTTTTGGGCATTGACGGCGGGTGAAACACCGAACAAGCGGTTTTTCGCTTTGGTGATGGCGTGGGTGCCGGCAATCAGCGTATCCACAGCCGCACGGCGCCAATCAGCGATCGACAGCGTGCCGCCGCTCTTTTTATACGCCTCATAGTCCGCACTTTCGTAACCATACACGGTAGTAGCACCCAAGACATCCGAGGGGTAAAAATAGTCGTCATACTGAATGCCGTCTATGGCGTAGTTGTTCACCAGTTC
>JAZRQG010000090.1:0-2765 GCA_045649625.1 Acutalibacteraceae bacterium | reverse complement strand
AAACTGGATTTTGATCGTATTCAGAAGATCGCAAACACGGTATCAACACCCTTGGTGTTGCATGGCGGCTCCGGCTTAACGGATGAAGATTTCCGCAAGTGCATCGAAATGGGTATTTCTAAGGTGAATATCTTTACCGATATCAACATTGCTGCTGTTGCCGCTGCGTTGGCGCACTTTACCGATATGGGTAAGGGCATTATTGATCTGTTGCCCTCCATTCGTGATGCCATCAAAGTCTCTGTTTCGGAAAAAATGCAGTTGTTTGGTTGCTGTGGCAAAGCCGGTGGTGTTGCCGGTGTGCCGGATGAGGCTATGATTCGCCGCATTGTTGAAGAAGTGCTGCGCAGCCGTCGCGGTTAATATGTAAACAAATAGTGCCGTTCCGGTTATCACCGGAACGGCGTTTCTTTTTAACAAGCAGAAGTGTACGGAGCTAACGTGATGCGAACAAAATAGCCTTGTTCGTGCTGACAGACGGGACACAGTTGCGGTGCGGATTTGCCGGTGTGAACGTGGCCGCAGTTTAAGCATAACCAACCGCACTCCATATCGGATACAAACAGTTGATTTTTCTCCATCCAATCGGCAAATTTCTTGAACCGTTCACTGTGACTTTTTTCGATTTTCGCAATATTGCGAAACGACGTGGCAACGGCGGCGAAGCCCTCTTTTTCAGCAATTTCTGCAAAGGTTTTATATACCGGATCAAATTCTTCCATTTCGTTGTGTTGTGCGTTTTTGAGCAACTGTAGTACGGATTCGGTTGTTTCCACCGGGTAACTCCCGTCAACTTTGACGGTTTCACCATCCAATTCCTTGAGATGATTCATGAAAATGGTGGCATGCTCTTTTTCTTGATCAGCGGTAAAACGAAAAACACACTCGATCACGTGAAGTTTTTGTTTCATCGCTTTTTCGGCAGCAAAGGTGTAACGGTTTCGTGCTTGACTTTCACCCGCAAAGGCACGCATTAAATTCGCTTTTGTTTCACTGTTTTTGAATTCGACCGGCATGGTAAGTTCCTCCCAAACGTATTCTGAGGATAGTGTTGACGTGATTTCCCAAAATATTCATTCCCTTGATACTACTTGACGGGAGAGTGAGTTTGTGTTACCATATGATAAATTTTATTATTTAAGGAGTTGGTTTTCAGTGGATCCGCTTCCTCGAAGTAGGCAGCACAATCTGACGTACATGT
The DNA here is from genome assembly GCA_045649625.1 of Acutalibacteraceae bacterium. GTDB lineage: Bacteria > Bacillota > Clostridia > Oscillospirales > Acutalibacteraceae > RGIG3009. The sequence goes on along the minus strand of JAZRQG010000090.1, from coordinate 1,564 downwards.
CTTTCAAATTCCATTTTATAGGTGGGAGGGGTTTGTATGTCAATTTTTAAGCAATTATTACTGCAACTTGTTCTTATTTTACTCAATGCTTTTTTTGCCGCCACCGAAATTGCTGTTATTTCACTCAATGAAAAAAAGGTGAAAGCGCGTGCGGAAGACGGCGATAAAAAGGCTGTTAAAATGTTACGGATGATTGAAAATCCGACACGATTCTTATCAACTATCCAGATCGGTATCACGCTTGCCGGTTTCTTAGGGTCGGCATTTGCGGCGGATAACTTTTCCGAACGTTTAAGCAGTTTTCTTGTTGCAACGTTCCACCTTACAGCTGCACAGGAAGGCGTTATTGATACCATATCGGTTATTGTAATCACCGTTATTTTATCCTTCTTCACCTTAGTGCTCGGTGAGTTGGTACCCAAGCGTGTGGCAATGCGTCATAAGGAGAAGCTTGCCGAAGCGGTATGCGGCATTATTTCTGCACTGGCGGTTATTTTAAAACCGATTATTTGGTTGCTTACCGTTTCGACAAACGGTGTGGTTCGCTTGTTTGGTATTGATCCTCATGCGAAAGAGGATCCGGTATCGGAAGAGGATATTGTATTGATGTTGGATGCCGGTGCGGATGAAGGGTCGCTGGATGAAAACGATATTGAATACATCAAAAATGTGTTTAAGCTCGACGGTATGATCGCCGAAGATGTCATGACCCCCCGCAAGGCAGTTGTGTTTATCTCTGCCGATGCCACCGATGAGGAGATCTTGCAGGTGATTGAAGAAGAGGGATATTCGCGTATCCCCGTATATTCCGAAAAGCCGGACAACATCATCGGCATTCTCTACAGCCGCGATTATTTATTGCGGCGCAATCGCCCTGACTTTTTGCTGGAGCAAGCCATGTTTGAGCCGACCTTTGTGCCGGAAACAGCACATTTGGACGTTCTTTTTAAGGATATGCAAAAGGCTCACAATCACATTGTTATCTTAGTCAATGAATACGGTGAGACCTCGGGTATCGTGACGATGGAGGATATTCTTGAAGAGATCGTCGGCGAGATCTGGGATGAAAGCGACGAGGCCGTGGAGGAGTTCCAACAGCTTGACGAGCATACCTACCGCGTGTTGTGTTCCACAGCTGTGGAAGATTTCTTTACGTTCTTCTCCATTGAACCGGAAGAGGAAACGGAAGCCACCACCGTCAACGGTTGGTTAACCGAAACAGTGGGCAGTATCCCTGAAAAGGGGTATACCTTTGATTTCGAACATCTTACCGTGACCGTCGACAATGCAGATGATTTTATGACGCATGAGATCGTGGTCAAGGTCGGCGAGAAACCACTCGACGAAAGTAAATGAAAAAAGAGCTGATATGGTATTCCATATCAGCTCTCTTTTTTATGATAGTAAATCACTGGCTGTGCCAGTGGATAAAAAGCTTTAGCTGTGGACAATAAAAAATCTCCTTGTTATATTATGAAGTGAGGTCTGCCAACCGAACAAATAATATAACAAGGAGGTCCTAATCATGAAAGAAAAGGACATAAATAGTTTAGAACATACTAAG
>JAZRQG010000089.1:0-1591 GCA_045649625.1 Acutalibacteraceae bacterium | reverse complement strand
CCATATTGGGGTGGATCATCCCGCTACCTTTGGCAATCCCGCCGATATGACACACCTTATCACCAATGGTAAACTCCACGGCGATCTCCTTTTTGATGGTGTCAGTCGTCATGATGGCCTCTGCCGCCGCTTCACCGCCGCTTTCGGACAAGCCATTCGCCAGTTCTCCGATATGCTCAGCAATCGGCTCGAGATTCAGCGGTTGTCCGATAACACCGGTGGAAGCCACCACCACGTCCTCTGCCGGCACACCGATCGCGCCCGACACGAGCTCGCACATGGCGGTTGCTTTTTCAATACCGTCCGCGTTGCAGGTGTTGGCGATACCGCTGTTGCAGATAACCGCCTGTGCCGTGCCGTTCGCTAAATGCGCTTTGGTGACGGTCAGCGGTGCACCTTTCACCAAGTTGGTGGTATACACCGCTGCCGCGTGAGCGGGCACGTCACTGACGATCAGTGCCAGATCCTTTTTAACACGGTTCTTGCGGATGCCGCAATGAATACCGTTTGCTTTATAGCCTTTAGCAGCACATACGCCGCCGGAAATCAATTTCATAGTCTTTTCCTCTTATACGTTCAGGCCGGTTGCTTCGTCCACGCCAAGCAGAATATTCATATTCTGAATAGCAGCGCCCGAAGCACCCTTGCCAAGATTGTCAAACCGTGCGGTGAGCAGGATGCGCTCGTCATTTCCTTGCACCGATACCTGCAGATCGTCGCGATCGGCGAATGCCGCCGCGGACAGCATACCATCGGCATCGGTGCCGTTATCAAAGTGTATGAGACCGTCCCGGTAGTACGACGCATACAGCTGTTCAATATCCTGTTTTGTTCCGATAATATCCTTTGCAAACAACGGAACGGTCACTTCCATGCCACTGTAAAAATCTGCGACGATGGGGCAGAAGACGGGAGCGGTTTCAAGGTCGCATACGGCAATCATTTCTTTTAAATGCTTGTGCTGTTGCGACAGCGCATACTGCCGCGGCGCTTTCAGCAGCGGACTTCTGTCAGCACCCTCATATTCGGCAATCATCTTCTTACCGCCGCCGGAATACCCGGTGAGGGAGAAACAACTGAGAGCCGTATCTGGTTTCAACAAGCCTTGCTCGATCAGCGGGGCCACCAAAGCGATAAAGCCGCTGGCATGGCACCCGGGATTGGCAATGCGGTGCGATTTAGCAATACGTTCACGTTGTCCGCACAGCTCCGGCATACCGTATGTCCAATCGGGATGCGTACGGTGCGCCGTAGAGGTATCAATGATCTTCACAGCGGGATTTTCCGTCAGAGACACCGCTTCCACCGCCGCAGGGTCCGGCAGACACAAGAACACGATATCCGCGCTGTTGATCGCCTCTTTGCGGGCGGCGGTATCTTTTCGGGTCTCTTCCGAAAGTGTGATCAATTCCAGATCGTTTCGAAGCGCCAGCCGATCGGCAATACGGAGTCCCGTGGTGCCGACGCTTCCATCGATAAATACAGAGGTCATTCGGTTAACATTCCTTTTACATAGGCAATTTGTGCTTCTACGGAAGCGATTGAGGTGCCGCCCTCCGAAATGCGTTTTTCCACGCACGCGTTGAGGTCG
>JAZRQG010000088.1:0-4664 GCA_045649625.1 Acutalibacteraceae bacterium | reverse complement strand
CATCCCGCCAAGATCGAGGTGCGGTTTGTCAACGAGAAGCCGGTGTTTGATGCGGTATATCATGCCGTTCGCTCGGCGTTAGAGGGCGACCGTGCACCGCTAAAAGCCTCGTTGCCGACGCCGGTGGTACAGCCGCCGCGGCCGCAGTATACGACGCCTACTCCTGCCAGAGAGATTGCGCGCCGTGTCATCGAAGCCCCCTCAGCGCCACAGCCGACACCACCGCCGCCGCCCGTCGCACGGCCTAAGCCGATCGTGCAAGGACGGCCGATGGTGATGCGGGACAGCGCGTCGGTTGTGGACAGCTTTTTTAACGCGCCGGTCAAAAAGGAAGTGCCGGTGCCGGCATCGGTATCACAGCCCGAGCCGATACAGCAAACACTGCCGCAAGAACAGCCCGAGCCGATTCGGTTGTTGGGTGAAGCGCTGCACACCTACATTATCGTGGAGTGGCGCGGCTCGGTGTATTTTATTGACAAACACGCCGCGCATGAGCGGATACTATACAATCAACTCAGAGAAACCGCCAACGAGGCAGCGCAGATGCTGCTCTCACCGTTGTCGGTATCGCTCAGTCGTGAAGAATACAGCGCGCTGACCGAGGCGAGCGAGTCGTTAACGCAAGCGGGCTTTGAACTCGAGGAATTCGGCGGCAACACGCTGCTGGTACGTGCGGTGCCGATGATGCTCTCCGACGGCAACATTGCCGAAAGCTTGCGTGAGATCGCGGGCGGGCTGCTCAGCGGAAAACGGGAGATCACCACCGAACGGCTTGACTGGATCTATCACTCCGTCGCGTGCCGTGCCGCCGTAAAAGCGGGAGACGGCAGCACACCCGGCGAATTGTTACAACTGGCACAGCGCGTGCTGTTGAGCGACGATATTCGCACCTGCCCGCACGGTCGTCCGGTGTGCTTTGAGCTGACCGCACGGGAAATTGAAAAACAGTTTGGACGGATCGTATGACCAACAAGAGAAACAAGATACCGCTTTGTGTGGTCGCGGGGCCGACGGCATCGGGAAAGACCGCTTTGGCGGTCGAACTTTGCCGCCGCTTTGACGGCGAGGTGATCTCTGCCGATTCGATGCAGGTGTACGACACGCTGCGTGTCGGCACGGCGCGGCCGAGTGAGGAAGAGCAAGGCGGTATCCCGCACCATTTGATGGGTTTTTTACCGCCCGATGCCTCGTACAGCGTGGCAAAATATGCCGAGCAGGCGCACCGCGTGATCAAAGAAGTATACAGCCGCGGCAAACTGCCGGTGCTGTGCGGCGGTACGGGTCTGTACATACAGGCGGTGATCGAGAATCTTATTTATGAGCAACAGCCCGAAAACCGCGAGGTGCGTGACCGTTTGCGAGAGCGCATGGCACGCGAAGGCGGCGAGGCACTGTTGAGCGAACTTTCAAAACGTGATCCCGAAACGGCGGCACGGTTGCACCCGAACGATCACGGCCGCATTATCCGCGCACTGGAGATCATTGAAACAACGGGGCGCACCATCACGCAGCAAAACGAGGCGTCGCGCAAAGCGGAGTCGCCGTATGCACTGTGCGGGTTGCGGCTGGAATTCCGTGACCGCGAGCGGTTATACGACCGCATCAATCGGCGCGTGACCGCGATGCTGGAAAACGGCTTGGAAGCGGAAGCGCGTTGGTTGCTCGAACAGCCGAACACCGATACGGTGCGGCAGGCGATCGGGTATAAAGAATTGGAACCGTATCTTTCGGGTGCTGTCACACTGGACGAAGCGGCGGACGCGATTCGGCAGGGAACCAGACGGTACGCCAAACGGCAGCTCTCGTGGTTTCGACGTGAAGAGTGGATGACGACTATTTATATGGATGATGCCGATTGCCGAAAACAGGCGATGGCATTGGTGGAAACCTTTTTGCGAAAGGAGAAGTGACGACTTGAATCAAACGGCAAAACGCATTTTGATCGTCTTGCTGTCATTGTTGCTCATTGTGTATGTGGGCGTGCAAGGGTATCTGATCTTCTCGGCATCGCTGGAGACGATTACTGCCGATAAGGAGATCGCTTACGATACGATCAAAACAACCGGTGTGGTATATCGCAGTGAATCGGTGATCCGCCAGCAGACGGACGGCTATGTCTTTTACACGATTCAAGACGGCAACCGTGTTTCTAAAAACGGGAACATCGCCCATGTGTATGCGAGTGCGGACGATGCACTGGCACAGCAGGAGTTGGATCTTCTTGATCGCGAGATTGCGACGCTCACCTCCATCAATGCGCAAGGCTCCAGCAATCGGGCAAGCTTAAACAGCATCAATCAGCAGATCAACCAAACCTGGCTTTCCATCTCCCGATCGGCGCAGATGGCGGCTTACGGTGAGATCAACGAGCTGCATTCCAAGATCTTGACGTTGCTCAACAAAAAGCAGCTCACCATTGGAAAAGAAGAAAACTTTAACGCACGGTTATCTGAGCTTAAAGCGCGGCGCGCGGCGCTTGCGGCGTCGTTTCAACCGGCAAGCGCTACGGTCGCGTCGCCGGTTGCCGGCTACTTTGTCGGATCAGCAGACGGCTTTGAAACGCTGCTCACAACCGACAATGCGCAGTCGCTCACGGTCGGCGATATTGAGCAGGCATTGACGTTGCAACCGCAGGTGGATGAAACGAATTTTGTGGGTAAGATCGTGGGAGACTATGAGTGGTACCTTGCCTGCGTCTTGCCGCTTGAGAGTGTTGTGACGTTGAAAAAGGGCATGCAACGCGATGTGTGTATGCCGTTCGTGCAAAGCGCCCCGTTGCAAATGACGGTAGTGGCACTCAACAAAGCCGCGAACGACCAAGTGGCGGTTGTGTTTCAGTGCACTCAGATGTCGGGTGCGTTGTCCACCGTGCGTCGTGAGCAGATTGAAATCCGATTAACACAGTACGAGGGTATCGTGGTGCCGGATGAGTCGATCCATTTTAACGAGCAGCAAGAGGCCGGTGTGTACATCCAGGACGGTAATATTTTGCGATTTAAACGGATACAGGTGTTGCACCACAACGAGGCCGAGCGGTACTCGGTTTGTGAGATCAAGGACGATAAGACCTATGTACAGTTGTACGATCTCATCGTAACAGAAGGAGAGGATCTGTATGACGGCAAGCTTGTCCGTTGACGAGCAGCGTGTGCTGGACAACCTAAACGCCGTGGAGGAACGCCTATGTGCCGCCTGCGCGGCCGCCGGTCGCCGCCGCGAGGAGGTCACGCTGATGGCGGTTACCAAAACCGTAGCGCCATCGCTCATCAACGTGGTGCTGGATGCCGGTGTATCCTGCATCGGCGAAAATCGCGTGCAGGAATACCTTTCCAAGCGTGATGCCCTACACTTGGACGGCGTCGAACGGCATCTGATCGGGCATTTACAAACCAACAAGGTCAAGCGCATCGTCGGTGAGGTGGATATGATCCAGTCGGTGGATAGTGTACACCTGGCAAAAGCCATTTCAAACGCGGCAAAGCTGACCGATCGCGGTGTGATGGACGTGCTCGTCGAGGTGAACATCGGCGGGGAGGACTCAAAAAGCGGCGTTCACCCGGATGCCTTGTCTCAGTTGTTGGACGAAATTTGCGTGTTCGACGGTATTCGCGTGCGAGGGCTTATGACGATTCCACCGATTTTTCACACAGAATCGGAAAAACGTGCGATTTTTTCTAAAATGCATAAACTGTTTATTGACATTCAAGGCAAAAAAGTGGATAATGGTAGTATGGAAGTGTTGTCCATGGGTATGTCTTCTGATTTTGCGGAGGCTGTGCTGGAGGGATCCACCTTGATTCGTGTCGGCTCAGCGATCTTTGGCGAAAGACAGTATAAATGAGCAGGAGGAACTGAAAATGGGATTTTTGGACAAGCTGGAAGGATTATTCGGCGATCAAAACGAGGAGACCATCGGTCTGGAGAATGAGGAGTTTGTGTCTCGCTCTCCCGAAAAAGAGATGGAGGATGTTCCGCGCAAAAATAACAAAGTTGTCAACATCCACGCGACGGCACAGCTGCAGGTCGTGTTGGTGAAGCCTGAGCGCTTTGACGATGCGAGTGCGGTGGCGGATCACTTAAACGCCAAACGCACGGTTGTGCTCAATCTGGAATCTTCCAACAAGGATGTGGCGCGCCGCATTTTGGACTTTTTAAGCGGTGTGGCGTATGCCAACAACGGTCAGATCAAAAAGGTGGCTAACTGCACCTACATTATCACGCCGTACAACGTCGGCTTTATGGGCGATTTGTTAGACGAGCTGGAGAATAATGGGCTTTACTTCTGATCTGTCGGAGGAGGACGCGCTTTTGCGCGCCCGCATCGACGATGCCTGTGAACTAAGTGAACTGCGCTCGTGTCCCCGATTTGTCGGCTTCTTAGACGAACACCGGCAGGCGGTGGCACGAGCCGTCTTGCGTGAAAAGGGGACATTCTCCTTTCTGTTTTACGGCGGATATGAGGGGGCGGAACGCACCGTTTTGGGGGTATTCCCGTCGTTTTTGCCGCCTGACCCCGCCTTGTTTCCGCTTAAAGCGATCGGGTTTCGGTATCGTCGGACAGCCTCTCTGTCACATCGTGATTTTCTCGGCGCCCTGCTGGCAACGGGAATTAAACGGGATAAACTGGGTGACATTATCTGTGGTGAGGGGTTGACGGAAGTCGG
>JAZRQG010000087.1:0-4802 GCA_045649625.1 Acutalibacteraceae bacterium | reverse complement strand
CCTCGTCAGAGGGAGGCTTTCGGGCGGGTGATACCCGCCCCTACGGTGGCGGTTTGTGTTGCGCGGGGGAGGTTTTCTCTCCCTCCGTCACCTGCGGTGACACCTCCCTCATCAGAGGGAGGCGAGGAGAGGCGGGGTAGGGGTTGGAAGATGCGGTCTACCGTAAGGCGAGTCTGTTAACACGGGCGTGGTAGGGACAGATCGAAACGAATCGTTTTTTAGGTTATAATTTGAAAAAACAGAGTGATTTTTGGTGTTTGCTCGTCTAATATACAAGAGAAATACATTTGGCGGTGTATTATGAAATCTGAATATAAGGCAACTGTTAACGACCAAGATTATTTACACGATAAGATCATTGCGGATTTGTTGTCTTTATGCTACACTATGTGCAAGGCGGTGAAGTGATGGGAACATTAGTATACAATAAAGCGTTTAGAAACTGTATGCTTCTCCTGATAGTGTTCCTTTTATCGGCTGTTGCACTTATTATGCTGCCTGTTGTTTCTAAACGGCAATACGATGCTTTAGTAGCCACTATGGAAACTACTCAAGCGACGATTATCGATATTGATTTGGATATCAGTGTGCGTGGACCTGACGTGCAGGAAATTTACATTGCCTATGAGGTTGACGGTGTTGTCTATAATCGAGAATTAAGTACCGACACGGGGATATCTTTTGCCGCCGGCACGGCGGCGGACTATTCCGTTGGGGATACGGTTGACATTTTTTATAACCCGCACAATCCGAATCAAATTGCCGCGCCACGTTCTGTTAACGTTGGATATGGGGTTACGGTATTAGGCTTCATTTTTCTTGCTTTCGTCGTGGTCGGCTTTGTTGCCATACTGAAGAAAAGACGGAGCTTTTTGGTTACCAAGGAAGAGTATGAAAAAGGGAGGCAAGCGCGAAAAAATAAGAAACTGTTAAACAAAAGCGGCAAAAAGATTCGTTGGCAATATTTTAATGCCTATATTTATTTAGTGCTCACGTTTACCCCCGTCGTTCCCATCATGATTATTCTGTTAGAGTTTAAAAAGGGAAATTTTAATATTGGGAATGTGATTGTTGACATGTTCGGGGCGGCACCGGTTGTGTTAGCGATATACGGTAGTTTAGTTGGTCCGTTTATTGTTTTATCAATACTAAATCGTTTTTGTTTTGGCAAGGTTTTGGGTGTGGTGGATGATTCGACGCTTTTCTTAAATGATCGTGAAGTGGATATAAACAAGATCATACAAATTGCGTATCACCCAACGGTTATGTCGAGAATCAGTTTCAAGTCTTGTTATGCTACGGTTATTGTGCAATCGAAAAGTGGCGATACCGAATCGTTTGACGTGGCACATTTCCCACTATACGGAGTGAAAGAAATCAAAAAACAAAACCCAAACATTAAGGTTTCTTTGGATAAGTATATTTGGTTTTTAGCGTTTTGTCCCACCGTTATCGCTGTCGTTATCTGCTTGTTGCCTTTGTGATTTAAGATGATTGCATTTTTGGATGCAAAAGACAAACCTCCCGTTCTCTTGCGAGAACGGGAGGTTGCTTTTTGTGAGAATTCAAATCGGTGTGTCGCGAGGGGTGCGACGGATTATAGCGGACGAACAGTAGGGGAGGCGTTTCGCCTCCCGCTTTGGTGGGATTGCCGTGACGGGAGTGGAGCCCCCTCCCCTACGGTGTTGGTTTGGGTTTGTGGGGATATTGAGAACGGGGCGTCGTGCGCGCCGCCCCCTATGGCAGTGGTTTTGGTTGATGCGTGGCAGGCATTTGAAGATACGGGGTGGCGTATTGCCACCCCTCCCGACACGGGCGTAGCAGAAACAGATCGAAACGAAATGCCCCGCGCCCGATGTTGTGCGGGCGGGATAGAGATTGGAAGAAGCGGCTCGCCGTAGGTGAGCCTGTTCACAAAGTCGTCGTAAAAACAAATCGAAATGCCCCGCGCCAGCGGTTAGCGGTTGGCTTTGAGGGACGCGAACAGCTTTGTGTTTTTGCGCTTGACGTTGGAGATCAAGGTGCCTTCCCAAAGCGTTAAGGTGACCGAACCCATGCGGATGGGGAGGAGCATCGCTTTCATCATGGTCGAACGCGGTTTTGCAACCTTGAGCGCGTCTTTCACCTTGGGATCGCCGATGATGCGGCGGATCTCGGCGCGTTTTTCCTTGCAAGACAGCGTGCAGGCGGGGTTGGTGATGTTCTCAATACAACCGACCACGCGCTCGATGTAGCGGCGCGCCAAAAACTCGCGGGAATGCTCGTCGTCGACGTCCCAGTGCTTGTACAGATCGACCATCCAGCCGTGCTCTTCCTCGCGCTTGTCGTACATCTCGGGGCGGTATTTTGCCGTCTCGCTCTCGGCGCGGGCGCGCATGAAGTGATAGTATTTTTTATCCGACACAACGACGCGCTCGACGTCGCGCAATACGCTTAAGTTAAACGGGAAATCGTCCCAGAACGTGATGGGGAAGCGCAGGTTGTGTTCCATGATGTATTTGCCGAGATACAGCTTGTTCCACGGGGTATACAACAGGTTGCAATCAAACAGACGGTACGCGTTTTCGCGGAATTCGCGTTGGGTCGCAAATACCTGAGAGGGCTGGAAGTTTTCTTGCGTGATATACTCGGTATCGCTGTAATACGTGTCGATATAGTAGCCCGTGACGACGAGTTCGGCTTCGTGCTGTTCGGCGAGAGCAACCATATCTTCGAGCATGGTCGGTTCCGTCCAGTCGTCGGGATCCATGAAATAGAAATATTTGCCTTTCGCCTTTTCGATTGCCATGTTACGGGCGGTATGCGCGCCGCCGTTTTCCTTGTGAATGACCTTAATGCGCTTGTCCTTGGCGGCGTATTCGTCACAGATCTCACCGCTTCTGTCTTTGGCGCCGTCGTCCACCAAGAAAAACTCCCAGTCGGAGAAGGTTTGCGCTTGCATACTTTCGATTGCTTTGCCGACATAATTTTCAACACCGTATACCGGCGCGATGATGGAAACCATCGGTTTCTTTGCGGGCATGGTAACGTCCTCCTTAAAATAACGTCGCGGTCAGCGCGAGTGCCGACTCGATAACTTTATCCATATCATAATAGCGATACTCAGCGAGTCTGCCGCCGAACAAGGTATTTTTTTCTTGCTTCGCGAGTGCCGCGTACTTTTCGTACAACTCACCGTTGCGGGCATCGTTGACGGGGTAATACGGTTCCATGCCGTCTTGCCAGTCGGTGGAATACTCGCGCGTGACCACCGTTTTCGGCTGCGTGCCGAATTCAAAGTGCTTGTGCTCGATCACGCGGGTGTAGGGGGTCTCGCGGTCGGTGTAGTTGACGACTGCCACGCCTTGGTAGTTGGGCTCGTCCAGCACTTCCGACTCAAAACGGACGGTGCGGTATTCGAGCTTGCCGTAGCAAAACCCAAAATACGAATCAATGGTGCCGGTGTAGACCACGGTATCCGCCAGTTGGCGGTATTTCTCGGGATCGGACAGGAAATCCACACCCGTTATGACGTCGGCTTTTTCCAGCAGTTTATCGATGATGACGTTGTACCCGCCGATCGGGATGCCCTGATAGCGATCGTTAAAATAGTTGTTATCGTACGTCAGACGCACCGGCAGGCGCTTGATGATGAACGCCGGCAGCTCGGTGCAATCGCGTCCCCACTGCTTTTCGGTGTAGCCCTTGATGAGCTTTTCATAAATATCTCTGCCGACCAAGCTGATGGCCTGTTCTTCGAGATTTTTCGGTTCACCGGTGATTTCGGCACGTTGTTTGTCGATCATCGCCTGCGCTTCGGCGGGGGTACGCACACCCCACATGGCGCGGAACGTGTTCATGTTGAACGGCAGATTGTAGATCTCACCGTTATAATTCGCGATAGGGGAATTGGTGTAGCGGTTAAAGTCCGCCAGTTCGTTGACATACTTCCACACTTGCTTGTTGTTGGTGTGGAAAATGTGCGCGCCGTACTTGTGTACCACGATATCGTCCACCAGTTCACAGTGAACGTTACCGCCCGTGTGATCGCGTTTTTCGAGCACCAAGCAGGTCTTGCCCGCTTTTGCCGCTTCGTTCGCGAATACCGCACCGAACAGGCCGCTGCCGACGATCAGGTAATCATAGTGCTTCATTGTTACAACCTCCTCATGTTATCCGAAAAACAAACTTTTGTCCGGGAAATTGGGCTCACAGGTAATGTTCAGCCCCATCTTGCGCAGGGTGGATTCATCACCCGAATGGAGCAGCTGTGTGGAATGTAGTTCACAGCCGCGAAGAAGCGGGAGCTTGGACACTGCCAAAGCGGCGGTCTCATCCGACGCCGCGCAGATGTACAGAGCGGTCAGTACATCGTCGGCTTTTAATACACTCGAGCTGCTTTTGAGCAGTTCGGTTTTGAGCTTCATGACAGGTTCTAACACTTGTGGGCTCATGAGGAGCACTTGTTTGGGGATATCCGCCATCACTTTTATGGCGTTGAGCACCGCGCCGCTGCACGCGCTCATCAGCCGTGTGGCTTTGCCGGTGATGATGCGCCCGTCCGGCAACCGAATGGCCGCCGCGGGAGCACCGGCGCACGCGGCTTGCTTGGCAAGAGCGGGGGTGACGACGGGGCGCTCCTCGGGACGCAGGCTTAATCCCTGCATGTTGACCTTGATCTTTTCGGCCGTTTCCACCCGTTCGCGGCCTTGGCGGACATCACACAAGGCTTTGTAATACCGACGGATGATCTCCTGACGGCTGGCTTCTTCACAGGCGTCATTATCCACAATGGCATAGCCCGCCATGTTGACGCCCATGTC
>JAZRQG010000086.1:0-5154 GCA_045649625.1 Acutalibacteraceae bacterium | reverse complement strand
CGCTCTGATAAAGCCTAACCAACACCGCAAGGGCGGATTCCCCCTGTCGCCACTATACACCGTCGGAACGGGAGGCAAAACACCTTCCCTACACCCAAACCAACACCCCACCCGCCTTTTCGCGTCCGCTCTACCCAAAGTGGAGCGGACAAATAGAGGTATCGACGGTCTAAAAAGCGTCTCCGGTATCCATCCGTCGTCAACGGCGACACCTTCATTCTTCACTGCAGCGCTCACACCTCTCACACACCATCGCGCCCTCCTCATACAAGGCAGTACCGCAATTCTCACAGAACCCCGTTACCCACGGGTCCTCCCGGGGATCGTATGCGGGACAGTTTGTCGGGCAGAACAGTTGCCCGCACATCACACACATTGGCATCACTCCTTTTGCAAACGGTTAACAGCGTGTGGAAATCCTGTGGAATGTTGAAAACTGTCAGCGCGTTAGGATACGGATAAAGAAAGGGATTTGGATAAGGATACGGATAAGGATACGGATTATACCCGACAAATCGCTGTCAACTGTCCGCCGTCTGACCATCCGCTTCGGGGTACGGGGCGGGAAATCGACTGCGTTTGTTGCGTACACGCTGATGCTTCTCCCACGTGAGCAGCTGCAAATACGGCTGACCGTCCGCCTCATACAAAAGAACTAACCCCGCCTGTGCCAACGCCTCCACCGCCTGCCCGACCGTACCACTCTCGATATCTTCTCTGAGCGGAAACAACCGCGCCTTGAGCAACGACGGGCGTGCATCCATGCGCCCGTAATCGTCGCACTGCACGATCAAGCGGTAAAAACACACCTCCTCAAACCACGTTAGCGCATCAATCGTTGCACTCGTACACACGCTTTCTTTCAAAATTCTGTTGGACAAACGCTCTCCTCCTTATCTACTCAAAGTAGAGTCCACCCTCAAAAAACAAGGTGACTCGACACCGCCACCTCCAGGTTACCCCCATTATACTCTACTTTTAGTAGAAAGTCAAGATAAAAGTAGAATTTTCTTGCGTTTTTCTACTTCAGGTGTATAATAAAAGTAGAATACAAAAACCGAGTATTGCTATAAAGGCGAGGCAGGTACCGGAAGAAGCGACGAGCCGCAGGGCGAGTCCGTTCTTAAATACGTGGTAGAAAGTGAGCGAAACGAAACATGACGATTGGCGAGAACATTCGACGGCTGCGCGAGCTGCATGAATTAACACAGCGGGAGCTGGGCGCCATTGCCGGTGTGAGTGACAAAGCGGTATCCACCTGGGAAAACGGCGCCAAGATGCCGCGCATGACGGCAATCAAGCGCATGGCGGCTTATTTCGGGATTCCGGCAGGGGATCTGCTGGAGGAGGAAAAAACCGCCGTTTCAGCGGCTAACACACCGTTTGCCGGCGCGCTTTCCACGCTCTGCCTTTCATGGGGACGCACGCCGGAGCAGCTGGCGAGTGACCTAAAGCTGTCACTTCACCGTTTTCAACAGTTATCGGCGGGCATCCCCCCCACCGAGGAGGAGGCCGCGCTGATCACCTCGTATTTTCGTTCACCGCGGACCGTGCTCCGAGACGGCACCTCGCCGCAGATGCTTGATCCCTCAAACGTGCGACCCATTCACTTGTTTCCCGCCGCGCGGCGCATTCCGGTGCTCGGGCGCGTACCCGCAGGAGTGCCGATCGAGGCGGTGACCGATGTGATTGAGGAAATCGATCTGTCGGGACATTCGGTGCAGGATGGATACGACTATTTCGGCCTGCTCGTCACAGGGGACAGCATGTTCCCCGAATATCTGGACGGCGACATCGTCATTTTGCGCGTTCAGCAAACCGCCGAAACGGGCGACGACGTGGTCGCGTACATCGGCAACTCGGACGCCACGCTCAAGCGGTTGACGGTCACTGAAAACGGCATTCAGCTGCGCCCGCTCAACCCCGCCTACGAGACCCGCTCGTTTTCGAACGACGAGATCCGCACCCTGCCGGTCACCATCGCGGGCATCGTGATCGAGCAACGTCGAACGAGGCGACGCGGATGAGAGAAACCACCCTGTGTTATTTGGAAAAAGACGGTCAGTACCTGATGCTGTACCGCAACGCAAAGCAAAACGATGTGAACGCGGGCAAATGGATCGGCCTGGGGGGCAAGCTGGAAGCGGGCGAAACCCCCGAAGCTTGTGTCTGCCGCGAGGTATATGAGGAAACGGGGCTGACGCTGACCGCCTACGCCTACCGCGGCATTGTGAATTTCGACTCCGACTGTGACGGCACCGAACGTATGCATTTGTTCACCGCCACCGCCTGGGAGGGAACCCTGCACCCCTGCGACGAGGGCGAGCTGCATTGGATCCCCAAAACCGAACTCAACCGCTACCCCCTGTGGGAGGGCGATATCGTGTTTTTGAAGGCGCTTGAGCGCGGCGATCCGTTTTTTACCCTCACCCTCACCTACCGCGGCGGTCACTTGATCAGCGCACAATAAACCGGTTGCAGCGTGCACCCGTTTTTTCTCTTGACAAGAACATATGTTCTGTTGTATACTGGTGTGCAGGAGATGATATCATGAAAATCGCTGTTGTCGGCTCACGCAGCATCATATCGGTTCCGTTGGAGGCTCTCATTCCCCCGCAATGCACCGAGATCGTATCGGGCGGTGCCAGGGGTGTGGATACCTGCGCGCGCCTGTTTGCCGAGGCGCATGGACTCAAACTCACGGAATTTTATCCCAACTACGACCGCTACGGACGCGCGGCGCCGCTCAAGCGCAACGATCTGATCGTTCAGCACGCGGACATGGTGCTCGCGTTTTGGGACGGGGAATCCCGCGGCACCATCTACACCCTGCGGCAGTGTAAAACGCAAGGTAAACCCTACCGCGTATTTCGGTTGGTAAAAAACGCATGAACGAAACACACAATCCAGAGCTGACAGCAAATACAAAAAGCCTTCGAAAGCAAATAACAAAAGAGAAACGTCATCTCCGGTATGATTTTTTAAAAACACTCCCGATCACCATTCATCGAAAAAAGTCACTGGTAGCTACATGGTGGATTTTTATTGTGCCGCAGCAAAGATAGCGATCGAACCGCACGGCTCTCAACACTATGAAGCACAAGGACAAGATGCCGATGCCGATCGTGATAAGCACTTAAACGATCTGAGATTAACGGTTTTACGGTATTCCAACGCTGATATTAACCATCACTTCGACGGTGTGTGCACCGATATTCTACAACACATAAGCAAGGCCTCTCCTCAAGGAGAGGCCTTTTTTATTTGCCTGACAAGGACAAAAACGGAAAATCACCAAAAAGATCACCCATTGGCATTGTGGGGTTCGGCTTTTTTATTCTCCAAAATACGCGTCCAGCACTTGCCGTGCCACGGTGGTGGCGGCAGCGGAGGTGCCGTTTTCCATCACCACGGCGAGTGCCACCTGCGGCTGATCGGCGGGCGCATAGGCAATAAATACCCCGTGATCCGATCGGGTAGAGCCGTTTTGCGCGGTACCGGTCTTGGCAGCAAGGGTATAAGAGGCGCCTTTAAATGCCTCATATGCTGTGCCGCCTTTTTTAACGACTTGCTCCATTCCCTCGCGTACGGTGCGGTTTGCCTCATCACTCATCGACACCGTGGATAAGACGTCCGGCTCATATATCCGCTCCACCGTCCCGTCGTATGTCAAAAGCCGCCTCACCAGATGCACGCGATACCGTACCCCGCCGTTCGCGAGCGCCATCGCATACGCAGCGAGCTGAACGGGGGTAAACCGCTCGTCCATCTGCCCAATGGCACACTGGCAGGTATCCCCCGCCACCCACGCGCCGTTTTTGGTATCGGGAGACGCGAGCACCCCCTGTGCCTCCCCTACCTCGATCCCGGTTTTCTGCCCCAACCCGAACGCAGCGGCATAGCGGTTGAGAGTATCAATGCCGAGCAAGCGCCCCAGTTCCATAAAATACACGTTACACGATTTTTGAAGCGCCGTCACCGTATCCACCGCGCCGTGACGACCCATACATTTCGGTGCAAATCCCACCGACTCATAGTAACGGTACACACCGTCGCAACGACACGCCACCGTCCGCTTTTCGGTGAGCCCCGCGATCGCCACCGCCGGCTTGATCACCGACCCGCACGGATACGTGCCGTACAACGCGCGGTTAAACAGCGGCTTGCGCGTATCGTTTGCCAATGCCGTATACTGCGCCGAATACGTGGACAGATCGTACGTCGGACAGGACGCGCAGATGAGCACCCCGCCGTCTTTCACATCAAGCAGCACCACCGATCCGCTTTTCACGTCCTGACCGCTGAGCGGCTCCGTATTTTGCTGCAACGCCGTCATGGTATCGGTAACCGCGGCCTGCGCCCGCTGCTGCAGTACGCTGTCCAGCGTCAGTTCGACCGACAACCCCGCCACCGCCGCCTGTGTGGTGACACGGCCGTCCGCGCGGGTGATGCGCACACCGTCCTCACCGCGCAACTCATCCTCCAGCGCGGCTTCAATGCCGCTTTTCCCGACGCGGTCGGTCAAATGATACCCCTTGGCTTTGAGCGCTTCGTACTCCTCTGCATACACCGGTCCCACCGTTCCCAAGATATGCGCCGCTACCTCTCCCGCCTCGTATGTTCGAATCGGCACAAGTTCGGTGTTGAGTCCCGCGTAAATGCTCGGATTCTCGCGCAGGATCGCCGCCGTTTTATCGGAGATATCCTCACACAACACATCGCCGCGCGCCGTCACGGTTTCACCCAATGAGCTGAGCAGCGCGGTGGCCTGCTCGCGGGAAATGCCGTTTGCCGTCACACGAATCCCCACGCGATCCGTCGACAACCGCACGCCGTTTCGATCCAAAATATCCCCACGTGCAGCGGGAATGGATACGCTCGCCGCGATGCGCTCGGCTTTGAGCGCCGCGTAATAGTCCCCGCGTATCCCCTGCAGCCAATATAACCGCCCCGCGTAAACCGCAAATATCACCAGCGGCACCATCGCCACCGCTAAAGTCGGAGGCCAAGCGGTCTTAGGAAGCAAATCCCCACTACAACCCCTTGGCTCACAGAACGACATGGCTCCGATCCGACTTCTTTGAGCGCCGCGTAATAGTCCCCGCGTATCCCCTGCAGCCAATATAACCGCCCCGCGTAAACCGCAAATATCAC
>JAZRQG010000085.1:0-2023 GCA_045649625.1 Acutalibacteraceae bacterium | reverse complement strand
ATTATTCAATTACACGAATTTTGGTCACAAAGTCATTTAGTTTTTATGGGTTTAGGGCGTGTTTTTATGTGTTATTATGTCCGTAAAACCCGCTTAAATACTGGGTTTTTAGGCGTTAGGTCTAATAGGACACGAAATACTCCACCGCGTTCTCGGGGAAGAACTCCTTGAACTCGGAGCACAGCTGGGCGGCGAGGGTCTTGTTGTGGGCGAGAACGAGAGTGGGCTTGTTGACACGGGCGATGACGTTGGCCATCGTGAAGGTTTTACCTGAGCCGGTGACACCCAGTAGGGTCTGCTCTTTCGCTCCGTTTTCGATACCCTGTACCAGCTGCTCAATTGCCGCCGGCTGGTCGCCGGTTGGTTTGTAATCGGAATGCAAAATAAACTGATCCGCCATCGTTCTCACTCCTTTTCTGCATTGTTTTTCGTCTTGGCGTTGTACCCGAATGGGGCGCAGGAAGTTGTGCGGCTTTCACATCTGCATAAAGGACGCCTCTCAAATGCCGAATGCTCCTCTTTCCAAATCGGAAATAACCCGTGCAATAGCGTGCTCCTCGTTGCTTACGGTGACAAAATCGGCCGCTTTGATGGCATCGGGGCAGGCGTTTCTTACGGCGATGCCTGTTTTTACCGCTTTGAACATAGGAATGTCGTTGTTATAATCGCCTACGGCGAGGGTCTTGTCGGGATTGATACCAAGGTGTTTGATCAGCTTCGTTATGGAAACGCCTTTATTTATTCCTTGCGGAAGTATCTCGAACAAGGTTCTTTCGGAGCGCACAAAATTGAATTTGTGTGCCAGCGGATGGGAACGCAAGGCTTTTTCAACCGCTAAGACCTCCTCATCCTCTTCGCTTCCGAAAATGATTTTCGAAAGCGCCTCGGGCATATCGTCGTAATGACAAACAAGATTGGGAAGCCCTGTGAACTCCCGAAACCATTCCATCGTTCGGTTTTCCTTCAGAAAGTAGGCGTGCTCGAACGTGTTCACCTGAATCCCCACATACGGAAACGCATCGTCAATATACCGGATAAGCGTAAGAACCTCCTGCGGTATAGGTGCCGTCCATATGTATCGATTTTCGGCAAAATCGTACAGCCCGCCGCCGTTTATACAGCCGATAGGGGCGTAGGGCTTGACGGCGTTGTAAATGTCCGATGCCACAAACGGCATTCTGCCCGTAACAAACGAAAAATACCCGCCGTTTTGCTTGAAATAGTCGATGGCCGCTATATTTTCTTGCGATATGGTACCGTCATTTCTCAAGAGTGTTCCGTCAAGATCGGTACATAGCAGTATGCCTTCAAATGTATTCATACGGTTTCCCTCAATTTCCTTTGGTTTGTGTGCAAGCTTCGCGGCGAGAACGAATGTTCGACGCCAGTATACCGCACCGTCGCCCTTTTGTCAAGAATATACCTATGTAGTATAACACGATTGCGAGAAAAAGAAAAGTAAAAGCCGTTGATTTTTCAAAATTTGCCGATTGGGATATTTTTTACTTGCAATTGGGGCGGAGGTGTGATATGCTTTACTGTAATAAAGTGGAAAAATGTTTGTTTTTTTCTGCAAAAAGGAGCGAAAAACCATGCGTATTGTCATCAAGGTGGGCACCTCCACGCTGGCCCACGCCACCGGGATGCTGAATATCCGTCGGGTGGAAAAACTGTGCACTGTTATGAGCGATCTTAAGAATGCGGGGCATCAGGTGGTGCTGGTGTCCAGCGGTGCCATCGGCATGGGGGTGGGCAAGCTGTCCCTGCCCGGTCGCCCGGCGGACATCCCCACCAAGCAGGCGGCCGCCGCCGTGGGGCAGTGCGAATTGATGTACACCTACGACAAGCTGTTCACCGAGCACAACCACACCGTTGCCCAGATTCTCATCACCGGCGCGGACCTGCAGAATGACGAGCGGCGGCAGAATTTTCACAACACCCTCTACCGCCTGCTGGAGTTGGGGGTACTGCCCGTTATTAACGAGAACGACTCGGTTGCCACCGAAGAGATCGTCATCGGCGA
>JAZRQG010000084.1:0-22098 GCA_045649625.1 Acutalibacteraceae bacterium | reverse complement strand
CGTTCTGTCTCCTTCGCGTTAAGCTTATTCTTCGTCAATGAATTCCACGATATCGCCTAGTTCACAGTTGAGCGCCTTGCAGATTGCATCCAGCGTGGAAAACCGCACAGCCTTCGCTTTGTTATTCTTTAACACGGATAGATTGGCCAGCGTCACACCGACTTTATCCGACAATTCCGTCAGCCCCATTTTGCGACGCGCCATCATCACATCCAAATTGACTAAAATCGCCATACTGTGTACCCCTCCTGCGCCTGTGTAACAGAATTTAAGTCTGTCACACTAAATGGTCATGTCATTTTCTTCCTTGTAAGCGGTTGCCTGTGCAAACAGCGCGGCAAACACAAACAGAACAAGCCCGATAAATGCAAACAGGAGTGCCAAAAAGGCCATCAAGAATTTAAACACGTCAAAGCAAAGCACCAATATCAGCCACACGACCGCCAAGGTTACCGCGATCCAACCGATCTTGCGAAACCGTTTGACGGTGTCTACACAAAAGGGCGTTTTCTGCGTCACGTTGCGCATGATACCACGGCATTGCCATAAGATCAGCTCGGCAACCAGACCCGTCACGTATAAAAATACCAAATACTGATTATACAACCCACTGCCACGCGACTGACTTGTCAGCGTCTCCGTGATCCACGGCAAACCGATCATAAGTCCCAGATCCGAAATCATCAACACCCACGCGGCGATCTCCATCACACGACTGAGCTTGCGAGCACTGTTCACAATACATCCTACCCCTTTTATATCACTCAATATGCCATTAGTGTATCACATCCGCAAAGTCAGGTCAACTCAAATATTCCGTGATACCGTTCGCTACACCCAGTGCAAACAACTGCGGGGAATTGGCCATCAGCGCTGCATCTCCCGGGTTGGTGATAAACCCAAGCTCCACCAGCACGGCGGGCATCCGTGTGCGCCGCAGCACGTACAAATTGGTGCGCTGCGTCACGCCACGGTTGGGCAATCCGGTCGTATCCTCCAACTCGTCCAAAATATCCTCCGCGAGCTCCGCCGCCGCGGAATTTAAGTTAAAGACGAGCGCCTCACTTCCCGACGCACCGGCAAGCTCCGACGCATTCGCGTGCAGACTGATGAAATAGTCCGCGCCCCAGTTGTTGGCATCATTCACGCGCGCGGCAAGCGCTGTCGCGTTGGAGGTGCCCAGCTGCGTATCCGCCGTCGGGCGAGAAAGGCGCACGTCATACCCCTCAGCGCGCAAAATCTCCGCCAACTCCACCCCAATGCGAAAGACGAGATCCTGTTCACGGTAACCGTTCCCCTCCGCTCCCGCGTTCGGGTTTTGAGGATTATGCCCCTGATCAATATAGATTTTCGTTGCCATTGTCACCACTCCTTCCCTCCACTATATGCCGCAGCCTCGCTCACCGTCCCTGACTCTTGCGAAAGTTCTCAAAATTTTATATACTCGTCGTGTGAGAGTTTTTGATGACCAAAACGATGTATAAGTGAGGAGGTGGCAAAGGCGATGACAACCGATTTGTACACGGCATTTTTAAACGGCGACGAGCAAGCCTTTGAAGAACTTGTGCGCACCTATCGCCATCCGCTCACCACGTTTTTGCAACGGTTCGTTTCGGATTACGATACCGCCGAGGATCTGGCCGCCGATGTATTTGTTGTGGTTTTGGAACGAAAAGGCTATCGCCCGACCGGCAGCTTCCGCGCGTGGCTGTTTGCCATCGCCCGTCATAAGGCGATCGACTACATTCGCAAGCATCGTAAGCTGTTACCGTTGGACAATACACAAGAGGTATCCGACGGACAACAGGAACCCGAAAAGCTTTTGCTCGCCCGTGAACGGCAAGCCGTTGCCCGTGCCGTACTCAGCCGGTTAAAAGACGACCGCCGCATGGCGCTGCTGCTCACCTCAATGGAGGGCCTTTCATACGAAGAAGCGGCAGCCGTTATGCATAAAACACCTACGCAAATCCGCAACCTTTGTTACCGTGGTCGTCAACAGTTGCGAAGCTCTGCAAAGGAGGTGTTCGACCGTGAAGACTGACCGTCAATTTTATGAAACTGTCCTAAAAAAACATGCGCTCGGCCGCGCCCAACGGTGTCGCCGTCGGCACGCTGCCGTCGCACTGTCTATGCTGTCGGTTGGTGTGCTGTGTGTCGTCATTGTTATCGTCAGTCTGCTTCCTAACACCTTTTCCGACTTCCCCACCATACACACCACGACGACCGGCGGTATCGATCTGCACGGCGGCACCGGCGATATTCACAAATTCCCCGGCGTGATCGGCATCGGCGGGGGCAACCCCTTTCGGAATAATCCGTTCGGTGACTCTCTTTCTATCAGTAGCTCATTCTCCAATTTAGCAAAGGCCGCTTATGACGAATGGGTTACCACTTTCACCCATGCAGGGGGAACACGCCATAAATACGAGCACAATTTATACAACCTCATTCACGAACTAAACATCCCTCGCACCGAAGTGGAGCGCGTATGTGCCGAACATCGAGCGCAGTTTGAATACGATCTGCTCACACCCGAACAGATTGAAGTGCTATACACCTACAGAAAAGACGAAGCCTATCGGTATTTTGCACTAGACACCACGGTCGTCGTCGGCAATTCCTTTTATGCGATCGGCTGGCTGGCAGAGCACACCGCCGCCGAGTATGTGGAAGCCGGTATGACAGCCGTACAGGTGGAAACCGCCTATCAAGCAATCAGCGAACCGCTGATCCCCTCGGAAATGGAGCATATTCGCAAACAACTCGCCATGATGAAAGGTGAGGACCCCAACGCCACAACGACCTTCACCACGACCGCTCCGAACACACAACCTCCCCTCACACAAACCACAACCGCACCGTAGGGTGGGAATTCACCCCATCTCATATACACCGTCGCTCGTGAGAGCAACCCCTTTTCTCTCGTCACTCAACCCCCGCCTTTCCAAGCCTTCTCCTCGCAGGAGAAGGTGTCACCGCAAGGTGACGGATGAGGTATCAAACCCCATCTTGCGCCCTCGCCTCCCTCTGACGAGGGAGGTGTCTGCGGCTTTGCCGCAGACGGAGGGAGAGAAAATCCCGTTGCCGTCAGGCGACACTTTTTCTCTTTTCTCTTCACAACAAAAGCCCCCACTCACCGTTTTTGAATAAGTGGGGGCTTTTTTCTTTTCGTCCGCACAGCGGACTCCTTCACATTCGCCCAACGGGTGAATATATCACGCGCGCCGCACGGCGCGTATATCACTGCCGCAAGGCAATATCACACCGCCGAAGGCGGTATATCACCGCGGCGGTGAAAACCGCCGCTATTCTTCCATCTGTTTCCCCAAAAACGCGGCAGCAACCTGTGCGAGCTTTACGTCTGTCTCCCCCGGCATCGCACCGGTATCGTTCATCAAGATGCACACACAGCCGATCACATCCCCCGCTGACAAGATCGGCGCGGCGATGCCGGCAAGACGGTCACGCCCCTCCACGACCGGCACCCCTTTGCCGCCGTTGGTGCGCGCCGTCACCAACTGCCGCTCCTCCATAACCTGCTCCAATCGCGGCGACAACCGCCGCTCCAAATACTCTTTTTTCGATTCCCCCGCCACCGCGATCACATGATCGCGGTCACCGATCACCACCGGCAACCCACACGCGCGGGACATCACGTCTGCATACTGCGCCGCAAACTCCGTGATCTCCCCGATCGGCGAGTATTTCTTAAACACCACTTCCTCATTCGGCCCCGTAAAGATCTCCAACGGGTCCCCATCACGGATTCTCATAGTCCTTCTAATCTCTTTCGGAATCACAACACGACCTAAATCGTCTATTCTACGAACTATTCCAGTTGCTTTCATATATAAATTCTCCTTTAAATTCAAATCGTGATACTATTATTTGTGATTAAAGGGAATTTATACTGCCGTAATTTACTTTTTGGGTTAATTGTGATATAATAACTATCTTGAGGTGATATTATGGAAAAGAAATCAAAATCCATCAACAAGTTTATATATTATTTTTCTCTGCTGACTTGGATTATAAATATCTGTTTTATTATTATACCGTTTTTCTTTGAAGTTTCTGGAATTTGGGTTTTAGGAGTTTTTGCTTCCGTTTTAATTCAAGCAATCATTTCAAGTGCGTTTGGTGATACCGTAATACCCGATGTAAAAATAAAACACAAATTTTTAGATATTTGCTTGAATATATCATTGCTCGTTTCAATTATTACTTCGGTTATATGTGGAGTATCTTTGTTTGCCGCAGGCGGTGGTCCCGAAACAATAGACGGTTTGTTCTACATCGTTGACCATGGCGAGATTGTTAGAGAAATTACATCATACAAATTGTTTCTCTTTTTTGTTATTTGCGATTCTTTACTTTTTAGTTGCGGCATACTGATTTTTTCTTCTCTTATGGCATTGCGTATTCGTAAATTATATTTAATCCAAACACATGAATAAAACAAGGTAGCGAGGTGGAAACACCTCGCTTTTGCTATGTATAGGTCGAAACGTGTTGCATTTCGTCAAAAATTTTTTCAAAAATCGCCCGAAAACCCAGTATTTATAAGGCGTTATCGCACTTTTGTGTTATTATAACACGAGCCTCTATTCTACGAACTATTCCGGTTGCTTTCATATATAAATTCTCCTCTTTTTTCTATTTTAATGTGATATTAGTATCACACTTTTTGTAGAAATTATGAGTAGAATTTCCAATTGTTTTTAAAAATTCAAATCGAGATGTGAAAAGGGCGATGACTTTTTCGAGTCACCACCCTTACAATGAATCCTTGCTTTTTATCTTTCCTTTAATATGTTTGATCCCTTTCACATCTCACGGTTACCCGCTGTTCACCACCCTTGGTACAAGTGAACAATGTGAAATCCCAACCGCCTGACTGCATATCCGATACGGCAGATCCGTCTAAGGTTGTAATTTCACAAACCTCATATAGATGCGACTTCCCGTAAGCATCAATAAATTCAACTTCATCGCCAATTATCAGTTTATTTAATGAACCAAAATGGCTTTTATAATTGTGTGCGGCAATTATAATATCATTTGTATCAACGCTTCCTGTGTATCGACAGGGAGCAGATTTTAGGCGGGTATAATTCCATTCATCATATACAGGAAGTTCCACGGACAATTTTTCAATAATGACCTTACCGCAAAAAGCATCGCCATCTACCGTGATTATGGGCGCATTTTTATCTGTTTTTTCATTTTGCGCCTCATCGAATTCATTTAATATTTCCGATGCATATTGTCCGGCATTTTTATCCTCGACAATATTATATACATACCATCCGCAAGCAATAAGGATAAGAATACAACCAATGCTAAGAAAAACAACACCCTTATTTCTTTTTAGCATTCTTTTTTACTCCTACTTCATATACTCCAAGCGCGATAAATCCGGCACCTGCAATCGCAATAAGAATAATCGGCCACCAATACTGACCGGTTAGCGGAAGTTTTTCTCCGTTGTAGGTATTTGTTATTACAAAACCGTTTGCCATATCGCCGCTATAATTCGCCTTATATTTGGCAACGGTTTTTTCTCTTACTGAGTAATTGCCATCCTTTGAAACGCCTGTAAAGGTATGCGACCAACCGTTTGATTCGCTAAGTTTTGCCGCTAAAACAACCTCAGATCCGTTCAGCAGTTCAATATTTACAGAATCGGGACGCTTCTTGGCGGCATTATTCTTGTCATCCCATTTTTTAACAACATATATGCTTATTTCATTAGGTTTACTATCCTCGATTTTTGGAACAGACGATACTTCATAATAAAGCTTTCCGCCCGACTCGTAAGGTAGAAATACGATATATGGATTAGATGTATATTTACTGTCTTCGTCACAGAACACAACCCATATACCTAAAGCCAAATCTGAAAAGGTTGCTTTTCCGTTTTTCGATGCCGACGAAAGTACCTCAATTTGATTGCTCTTGATATAATCTGTAACGGATTTAGCAGACGATTCATCGGGCGAGTTTATGAGCCCGGAAATAGATATACCCGAACTTTCGAATGCGGTTGTAGGATAGTATCCGTTGTTGTTCAGCTCTGCCACTTGGCAAAGATAGACCGTTACATCGTTTATCTTGTTTTTGCTTTTATCCTCTAATGTTACACTTATGATTCCTTTTTCTTCTGCTGCGAAACAAGGAAATGCCGAGCAACACAAAAGTATGACAGTCAATGTTATTATAAATATTCTTTTAAGGGTTGTTCTCATCTGTTTTTTCGCCGCCTTCGTTTGTGGTTGCCGTTTTCTTCTTGCGAATATCCCGTAATTTCTTTACAGCAATAAAAATAATAAATAATCCGATAAGAGAGAAGGTTATCAAATATTTCATATCAATGTTTAAAAGTTCATTAACAACTCCGTCTTCTTTTGCAGACAGATCACCGCCGTTAACCCTTACTCCCCGAACTAAGAGACGATGCGAATTTATGCCGTAGGGTGTACAAGTAACAAGAGTTACACAGTCCTTACCGCTTATAACATTAAGACGGGATACCTCGTCCGGTTCTACGACAGAGACATCATCAATTTTGTATTCAAGAACCTCGTTTAACACATGAATATAGAATCGATCACCGACTTTAAGGTGGTCGATATTGGTTAATAATTTTGCAGACGGAAGTCCGGTATGTCCCGCAAGAACACAGTGCGTATTTTTACCGCCAACAGGCAGATGTGTCTCGGGAACGTGTCCGATACCTTTTTGTAACACATTTTCCTCTATTGTATGGTAAATAATCAAAGAAACACTGATTTTCGGGATCTCAATATATCCCATTACACCGTTGTCTGCCGCATTAAGAACAGTTTCATAGGTTAAACCAAGTTCTTTAAGTTTTTCTTCATTTCCGCGATTTTCGTTAAAAGAAATCGCATCTTTCATCGCGTTACTAAATTCTTCGGGTGTGGTAGAAGAAAAGGTTTCGGTATACTCGCCAATCAGCTTGTTGTTTAGGTGCTGATTATATAAATTGCTGACGGTAGGATAAAGAAAGAGGGAAAGGCCGCAGAGGAAAATAACCGCCACAATAATTGTCGGTAAATGTTTCTTCACAAGCCTTTCCCTCCTTTCAATTTATCTTTTTGTCGGGTTTAGAAAAAGAAATAGTTTTGCGGGGTGGCTAAAAAGAAGAGTCGCTCCGTCAAAAACGAGTATTTCTTTTAAGCCACACTACTTCTTTTTCTTGAAGTAAAAAAAGCAGCTGCACCTACCATCATAACGATACCGAGAACGGTAAAGATCGTGGTGCCCATACCACCGGTTTCAGGAAGAGAAGAACCGGGTTTGTTGGTGATTTCTGCCCAAACGGTTAATATGTTTTCTGCCATACCGTTTGTATTAACAATACTACCAGAGCCTGTGTGAGAACCGGTAACATTTAATGTACCAACAGAGCCTAAAGCGCCGATTTCGTCAACAATCTCGATAACGAACGGATCGTTGGGGAGAATGTAGCCGTCGGGAGCCTTAGTCTCTACCAACTTATATGTACCTTCTGCCAGACCGAATATTGCAATATCACCCAAATGACCGCCGTAATTAAGGTGAGAAAGTGTTATTGTGGCCTCGCCTTCGTTGCAGGTCTCTAAAATTTCGGTAGAATCGGGTGTCGAAGTATCTTCGGCGACAACATATTCGGTAATGTTGTGGTCTGTGCCATCAATATTAATGGTCTTGTTTCTTGTTGTGAACTTAACTAAAACGTCGCTACCGCCTACAACCTTGTAAAGATTAAACTGTGCGCCTGAAAGACGAACGTTTGTGAGAATACCGTTGGTATCCTGAGCAAACTTTGTGAATACGAACTGATAAGAGTATACGTTTGCGCTATCGGATACGCTACCTATGGATTCATCGTTTGTGGGGTCGTTGCTGTAGGTAAGCTTAACAACGTTCTGGTTAGCCTTTTCAATAGAATCGGTTACCTTTGCATCGTAAACAACGGTGAGTGTATCGTCTATAGCGAACTTACCCGGAACGTTCATAGATGATGTAAAGTCAACCTTAAAGTCTACTGTACCCTGAGCAAGCGTCAGTGTGTAGTCAGTGTCTTTTGTAAGTAAAGAGTCTCCTTGATATACCTTAATGCTATCTGCAATAAGCTCTAAGCCGTCTGCCATAGTATCTTCAATGAAGTACTTATAGGTTGTGTAAAGTGTATGAGACGGAACTGCGGTTGTGATCTTAAAGGTTACTGTTTCGCCAATATTAACAGATGTACCCTTACCGAAGGTGCCGTTGTTTTCTTCAACCTGTTTTAAGATTTGAGGACGGTTTGCCTTTAAAGTAATAACGGCATCCTTATTAACAGTGGAGAGCATAACTGCAGAACGAACAGCGCTACCTTCAAGAGTTGTGTTATCATATACAAGATAGTAACCATAGCTCAAATTAGGGATATTTACAGATGTTGCTGTGTCACCGGCTTTAACCGGGGGAATATATGTTGCAGTGCCCTTTGCAACAATATAATCGTGCAATTTTTCTGCCACCTGAGAAAGCTCAAAGTTATTTCCGCCCGAATTCTTATCGGCTAAATACTCTACGGCTTTTTGAACATTACCGTCATCTTGCTTTCCAAGAACACCGGCAACGATTTCATGCTTGCTGTTTTCCCACTCACCATAGAAAAAGTCATAGAACGGAATTGCGCCACCTTCTTCATACCAGCTGTATGAAGTGTGGTTGCCGTTGGTAGTAGCATTGAAGATTTTGTAAACGTTGAACGTTTTTCCTGCTACTGTTGCGTTTGAGTTGCTGGGGTTTTGAATGGTAATGCTACCAGTTGCTTCTGCTGCAGAAACCGCAAAAACAGCACAGCTGCATACCACACAAAGGCATACGAGGACTGCCAAGATTTTTTTGATTGCTTTCATGTTTTTAACTCCTTTACTCGTTATGTTTTTCGAATTTTTTGAAAGCGAATTAATTGTAGCACCTCCTTTTACGGAGATGATATATGTAAATGCCTGCGGCTATTGCAATAAGCATTAAGCCTATAGCATAAAACATACTTGTTCCTATACCGCCGGATTCGGGTAGATCAACGATCATACCGTTTTTAACAACTAAGTTATAAGCCGTTGTTCCGGCTTCGGCATAAAAACTGTCTTCCACACTTACTGTGCCATCTTCATTAATGGTGAAATAAATATATTCACTCATTTCCAAGTATCCGTTCGGCGCTTGTGTTTCTGTTAATCGGTATCGAACACCGCATTTAAGGTTGTCGAAGATTAGCGTACCTGCATCGCCGGTTGTTGCCGTTTTTGCAACTTCGTTTGGAAGAACGTTTCCGTTTGCATCTACCGCTTCGAGTAAGAATGTAGCTCCTGTGAGCTGCTCGGTTTTCCAGAGATTTGTTTTGGTCAAACGGAGCAGTACACGCTTGGTCGTATTGATAACTGTTAACAGCGTATTCTCATCGCCGTTTTCATCGGTGGATATTATCGGTAAGCCGTAGGACACCAACCAGTTTACAAAAGAGCCGTCCGCTTTTGCCATTTCACTTCCGATGGCTGTTTCTTTTACAGACCACGCAATTTTCGTTCCGTTAACATATACGGGAAGGTTTTCCCACGTGTATGTCCAGTTGTTGTCGGCATTCAAAACGGCTTGCGGTTCTACTCCGGCGATAACCATTGTTACGAGCTTTCCGTTGGCTAATAGTTGCACCGTAACGTCTTGCCATTCTGACTCATTACATTCCCAACTCTTTTTAACGGTTACGGATGAGGAATCCGTGCTGTTGCCAACAATCAAAACACCGCTCATGTACCGAATCAGTTCGCTATTACCACTGAGTATTCCAACTGTTCCCTCATCATCGGTATAGCCTATTTCGA
This sequence comes from Acutalibacteraceae bacterium, assembly GCA_045649625.1. Lineage (GTDB taxonomy): Bacteria > Bacillota > Clostridia > Oscillospirales > Acutalibacteraceae > RGIG3009. The sequence goes on along the minus strand of JAZRQG010000084.1, from coordinate 12,214 downwards.
TGTCGCCGATAGGAGTATAGCCAGTGGGAGCAGTTATTTCCCGAATGGTTATCGGACCAATATCGTAGCTGAAATCTTCGATACAAATTTCATAATATCCGTTTACATTGCCTTCGAGATTGGTGATCGTGCCGGTTTCCGGAGCGTATTCATATCGGTCGGTGCTTGAATTATATGTAAACTTAAGTGGGCTACCGTTTTGATATAAACGGAACACCGCGCCGCCTATGGATACGCCGGTTAAGCTATCTTGCTTTTTAATGATAATGGAATCGCTTCTGTTGTAGATATTGGTGAACTCAGCACGTAAAACTTCGTCAACACCCTCGTCAAGAGCATAGGTCATACCTTTAACGGATAACGATGTTCCCGTACCGCTAATCGACTGATCGCCGTGGGCATCCATAACGGTATATTCTGAGAAAACACTGAAAGCCACAGAACTGTCGTTAAACTGATGGGGGTGTTCGGTAATTTCCCAATACTCTCCGTAATCAACGTCGGTGATTTCCCACATATATTTATCGTTTGCCGCATCATAGGAAGCGTAATTGTTTAGATTGAGAACAGTATTTACTCCTGTTGATACGTCAGTCGCATCAATATAAAAGTCCGACTTTGCTTCTGCAATCAGTTCTTTGTTTCCTGCAAAGGTTTTATAAACGTGTATTAAACCAACCTTTTTAACAAGCTTACCGTCAATATGCCAGGCATCGTCTTGACTTTTAAATACGTACCAACGAATTGCATACTCTCGACTATTCAGATCTTCGGCTTTAACGGGAACGCCGTCAACAGAAAGATATCCGGTATTTGCATATTGAACCAACTGTTCGAAAACAAAAGCATCGCTTGGGAATGCACTGAGCCATACGCCATCCGTTCTTTCTCCATATAATGCACGAATCTCTTGGTCTGCGCCGTAGGAATTATCTGAGGTTGTATCAGCAATTCCGTATTTACTCTGTAGATTGTTGGTGTTAAGCGAGGTGTCCACTCCGCCAACATAGGCTGCAAATATTTGTTTCGTGTATTTGTTGGAGTCTTGTCCGGTAATATTACCTTCGGTATCAACTGCTACCGAGTCGAATCGAATAAAGAATGTTGCTGTCTGTTTTGCATCGTATTCCCAAACAGCCGTCAAATTCAGCGATGTGGTATTGTTAGAATACTTAATAAGTTCTTCCCAAACAAGCTTTGTGTTTGGTTGTATGATCGTATCGGTATTTCCGACTTTCCAACCTCTGAATTGAATAACACGGGTAAGTCCGGTGCTGTTTCCGTTAACCGTTCCTTGCACGGAATGCTGAGAAACGTTTCGGATTGTAACCTCAGAATTTTCTGTGTACTCATCTTTAACGGTTGTCGTTGCAAGTCCGGCGATTGTAGGCTTTGTTGAAACCGTTACGCCGCTTACTGTCGGGAACGCAACGTCATAATTTATATTGATATATGTCGGAGGGCCGAGCAGTCTTGCCTCAAAGGTGGTTTTCTTAGTTATCGTAACCGCTTGTTCGGAAGAATATGTATTATTTCCGTCTGACCATTCATAGTTGCCTGACGGGAGTTTTACGGTTGTACCCGACCTTACATAATTTGTTACGGTTGTGCCATCGGGATATATGTATTCTACCGTGTAGAAAGCAAAGGCTGTACTGGTGGCACTGCCGCCTTCAGGAATCAAGCGAACATATTTCGTAGCCCTTGCGGTTGTGTTTTGCTGCCTATATCCAATGGTCGTCGTTACAGACGCCATTCCAATATTTGTTTTAGAATATGAGCCGTTGAGTGAAGAAGCAACCGCAATATCAAACGAATTGTAAGCATAATCTGTGCCCAAAGCACCATTTACAAGCTCTAAAATATCTGCCGTAGGCAACACACTGTTATATCGGGTTCCGTTTCTTTGCGTTGTAAACTCTAAGGAGCCAATGCACGTCCATTTTTCGTCAAGATACAAATAAAAATTTGCATGATAGTTTGAAGTGTTTGGGTCTGCTTGAATATTGAATGTGGTTGTTGCGTTCGTTTGTGGTTCTTCTTCTGTATCACCAACAGCCAACGTGCTAACTGTGTTAATATTTTCGTTCAAAACTATATCGGGAAGTTCGTCTTCGTTAGAAATAGTATTGTTGAACTCTGCAACCCTGTCTTGCGATAGTGGAACGACTTCGCTTGAACCTGAGTCTGCTGAGTTTAAATTTGCATTGAATGTAAGCACCGAAGACATTGTGTCGGTAATGACATTTTCAAGGGAATGGCTTTCGCTGTTTCCAAGTAGTGTGAGAATATTGTTAATATCATTTTCCTTTAACAGAACGATGTAGCAATTACCGTCGTGCGTATGCGCCGGTTTATCACAGATAAGGAAATCGCCGTTATAACAACTATCATTATGAGTGTGTTCTTCTATCCCACATCGTATTTCTTGCTCTAATGCGACTGCATTAGTAATATTTACGCAGAACAAAAGAACACAGGAAGCGATGCAGAAGATCGCGCAAACTGCGTAAAAAATAATGCTTTTAATATTCAGTTGTCGGTTGCTATTCTTAAAAGCATTCATTGCCGGTCACTCTTTAAGGATTTTTATTTTATCGAACCAAACGGATTAAGCGAAAAGACGACTTTTCCTAAAAGCCTGTCCTCTGTAACAACTCCAATTTCAGACAATCGACTATCCATCGCAATATCCCGATTATCTCCCAAAACGAAATAGGAGTTTGTCGGAACATTATACGGGAAATCAAGGTTGCTTTGCCCAAGTGTTTTATTTTCAATATAGGGTTCATCAAATTCTTTACCGTTCACAGAAACCGTTCCAAATACATCAATAGATACTTGATTATTTCCGGTCGCCACAACGCGACGAACGATTACCTTATTGTTATAATAAAACGCTATAATATCTCCGCTTTTTATCTCTGCCATCTTATTTACGATCAGTATTTGTCCGTCTTCAAGTGTCGGAGTCATACTGTTGCCGTAATACTTGACTACAGGCATAATAAATGTAAATAGATTAAGCAGAAGAGAAGCGGTAACAATGATTATCAGAACAATTTTCAAAGTGCGTTTAAAAACTTGCCCCTCAAAAAAGCTCTGCTTTTTCTTTAAATGTTTTGCCACGGTCTTTTATCTCCTAAACAACACGGAAAGCCACCTATAAGCATAGAGGAAATAAACCCTCTACGCATTACAGATGGCTTTGTTTATGTAATATTTAACTTTACTGTAGAAATGGGCAGAACTATGCCTTGCTTGCTTAACAAATTATACTGCATAGGCATTCTGTGTCAACCTCTTTCGACTGTTTTTTGAAAACTACAGGATGTAAATACTCCAGAATGCTATATTATACAATAAGATCACTAAAACTGCAATATATACACAGTATATTTTTATATTTTTCGAAATAATGTTAATAATCAATGAATAAGATGATTTTATCGAATGTTCCGAAATAGTGGGTATACACTTTTTGCAAGATTGATAGTGCGATATTTCGCCTCTTGTTGTAGGGTGAATGGAAAACAAAAACCGGATGAACACATTACTCATCCGGTATCATAATATGTAAGCTACACCTCGCTTTTTTGATCAAAAAACCAATTTTTACTGGATTTTATGCAAATTGAGTTGGACAAAAATCAGCGAAAACCCTAGTGTTTATGCGATTTTTTCGATGTTTGTCCTATTATACCATATTCCTCGATTCTTCTCACAATTCCGGTTGCTTTCATATATACAAAAATCTCCTTGCTTTACAAATTTGTACTGTTAGTATCTGTAAAACAAGTAGATTTATACTGATTGATATTTACTTTTTGGAAAAAGAATACACTTGACATTTTAGGGAACAATTATTATAATTAAAACATAAAATGTTCCCTAAAAAGGAGATTTGATATGAATAATTATCCTGAAATACAAGAATTATTACAGCAACGTGCTGACTTATATGCTCGGCTTAATTTGTTAGCTTATGATGGTACGCCTGAAATTAAAGAAAACAAAAGCGGTAAATACTTATATGTTCGCAAGCGTGTCGGAAGCCGAGTGACATCAACCTATGTTGATGTGTATTCTGATACGCTATATCAATTATTACTTCGCAACAATGCCGAGGCAAAGGAACTCAGAAAACAAATTCGCAAGATTGAAAAAGCACTTGCTGAAATAGGTTTTACTGAAAATGAATTATCGCCCGACATAATGCTCAACCTTGACTTCGCCCGAATAAATATGAAATTATCCATTTACGAGCAAGCGGTTTTGGAAGGTGTTGTAACTTCGTTCCCACAAACAGAAGATATTATCGAAAACGGCAAAGTAAATGGTGTTACTGCAACCGATGTGCAAAAAATATTAAATCTTAAACACGCTTGGGAGTTTATATTAGATAAAGACGTTTTACAGGTGAAAAGCGATTATTCCATTCTTTGCCATATTGCAAAGCTTGTGAACGAAGGCTTTTTTGAAAATGGCGGCAGAATTCGCGGTGTGCCTGTAACCATTGGCGGCACTTCGTATATTCCACAACTACCCATTGAAACAGTTGTTATTGAAAATATTTTATCTATTATAAATTCGAGCGCCGAAGCCATTGATATTGCAATCGAGCTTTGCCTTTACTGCATGAAAACACAGATTTTTAACGACGGTAATAAACGAGCATCTGTCATTTTTGCAAATCATTATTTGGTTTCACACGCAAGCGGGTTGCTTGTTATCCCCGAAGCACAGGTGCTCAAATTTAAGAAGTTGTTGATTAAATACTATGAAGATAAAGACAATGGGGAGATCAAAGCATTCTTGAAACAAAACTGTCATAAGAATTTCAGATAACATAAGGATAATTAAATAAATATATTCACAAAAGCGAGGTGAAATTCACCTCGCTTGTTCCTTATATCGTTTCAAAATACTATGTACCGCAATCACAAACTTTTCTTCAAGTGTCAATGTTGTATGTGACGGGTCTCCCTCGCGAATCCGCATAGTGCGGCGGATTTCTTTTGGGATAACCACGCGACCAAGGTCGTCTATACGGCGTACAATACCCGTTGCTTTCGTGTATAAAAACTCCTTCATATCATTTGTAGGGGCGCCAATCTGCCGCCCGCGGGCGACCAAAGGTCGCCCCTATAAACCCTACCGAACACCTTCGTAGGGGCGAACTGCGTTCGCCCGCCCTACAATAATTTTACAAATTACGCTGTTAGCATCTGTAAAGGCGCGAAGATGATACCGCAAGATTTATTTTTTTATCTTGTTGCCTGTATAACGGATCGCCGATCGTGCAAGCACGTCCGTTGGGTCTATGGTTGGAATAATCGTATCCCACCGGGCAAAAGCAATTGGCAATTCCGTACAACCAAGAATCATACATTCCACGCCTTGTTGTACCAATCGTTCTTGCATCTTCCGAATCTTTTCTACATGCGGATAAGCGTTCCCTGCCTTTACATAATCGTAGATCAGGGACATGATCATTTTTTGCTCTTTGATATTGAGATGTACGCAATCAATCCCCTGTGTTTTTAATTCTTGATCATAAAGACCGGATTGGATGGTACCGTCAGTTGCCAGCAGTGCCACTGTCCGCACTCCTTTTTTACGCAATTCGTTTGCGGTTTCTCCTGGCATATTCAAGATAGGAATATCCACACACTTCCCAATATCCTCAAGAAAATGGTGAGCGGTATTGCACGGAACGATAATGACATCGGCACCCATCGACTGTAAGCGCACGGCGCTTTTGATCATTTCGGGCCGCGGATCCGCACCGTTTCCCAAAATCGCCGCCGTTCTGTCCGGAATATTGGTGTTGCTGTCTACACACACGCGAATATGCTCTTGGTCGCAAGAAGCCTCGGTATTGTCAATGATCTTCTTCATCAGATCGCACGTCGCCATCGGCCCCATACCGCCCAAAATTCCAATCGTTCCATTCATAGCAAATCCCCCTTGACAAAATTTTACTATGTGGTAAAGTAAAAATAAATATTTATAAATAAATAATAAGTATAAATGCTTATTTATAGAGGTGCAGCGTTATGTTTCGCTATATGGAATATGTTTATGCGGTGTATAAGACGGGGAGTTTTTCGGCAGCGGCAGACACTTTGTTTCTGTCACAGCCTTGCTTGAGCGCGATGATAAAGAAAGCGGAGGATCAGATCGGTGTCCCCATTTTCAACCGAAAAACAAAGCCCATATCCCTGACGGAATATGGGACGCGATACGTTTCCTGCATCGAAAAGATATACGATATGGAGCGAGAACTGGAGCAATATCTCAACGATGTGCGGGGGTTGCGGACAGGTAATCTGTTTATTGGAGCGAACAACCTCTTGGCTTCCTACATTCTTCCCGGCTTGATTCACAAATTCAAAGAGCTCTATCCCGGTGTGCAGGTGCAGATGATAGAGGGCAATATTTCTTATCTGGAAGACTCACTGACGCGTGGTGCCATCGACCTGGTTCTGGACAACTGCCCCATGAACCCGGATTTGTTTGAGCAGCATGCGTTAGGAAGTGAACGCCTGCTTTTAGCGGTACACAAATCCTTCCGAAAAAATGACTTGCTCGCAGCTTCGCGGTTTACTTATAAGGACATTCTTGCCAATTGCCACATAAATTCGGAAATTTCAGCTGTTTCGATTCAAGATTTTGCGGATATTCCGTTTATTGCACTGCGCGCTGGAAACGATACCCGCTACCGTATGGATCAGCTGTTTTCTAACGTGCAGGTGAAGCCCGATATCCAGTTGGAAGTAGATCAGTTGGCTACTGCATATAACATTGCCTGCAGCAAACTGGGCGCGACCCTGGTCAGCGATACGTTGATTTACAAAGCGCCCCCCAATTCCGAGATTGATTTCTATAAACTGGACGACGCCACTGCCACCCGTCCAATCTACCTATACCGCAAGCGTTCCTCCTATGTTTCCTTGGCAATGCAAAAATTTATGGATGTGGCAGCCCTGTGTTTCTTAAAAGAACCATCCAAACGATAAAATCTCACGAAAAATTTTTGCCTATAGGTGCAAAGCAGTTTTCGCCTGTCGGTTTTTTCCGGATCACGAACGCTTTTTTTAGCATACTGGCGTATGGCGGAAAAAGCTGAGACAATATGGGCGAAAAAACGCGACGAAAACCATTGCGAGTTCGGTTCCCTTATGGTATACTCACCGAAAAGGAGTGATGGGCGATGCCAAATAACACCCTCATTTTTGGCGACAGTTATTCCACCTTTAAGGGCTACGTTCCGAACGGCTATGCCACGTGGTATCCCGAAAACGCAAACTGCGGCAGAACCGACGTCACACGTGTAACGGAAACCTGGTGGTACCAAGTTGTCAAAGAAGCGAACCTGCATCTGGTGTTAAACAACAGCTGGTCCGGCTCCACGATCGGCTACACCGGCTATGACCATGCGGATAATTCCAAAAGCAGCTCATTCATTTATCGTCTCAATCAGCTGATCGAAAACGGTTTTTTTGAAAAGAACACCATCGACACCGTGTTCGTGTTCGGCGGGACGAACGATAACTGGTGCAACGCACCGCTCGGTGAAATGGACGGCACGGATCTCTACTGTGTTTTGCCCGCCATCTGCCACTTTTTCAAGCGATTACGGGAAACGCTGCCCGCTGCCGACATCTACTGTCTCATCAACAATCATTTTAAACCCGAGATAACAAATGCACTCAAGGAAGTCAGCCGCCGCAACGGTATAACCGTCGTCACGTTTGAACGCATCGACACCGAAAACGGCCACCCCACGATCAAGGGCATGCAAGATATTAAAAACGGAGTCCTAACAGCCTTGTCACAGCAAATATAAAAAGCAGCCTTTCGGAACATTCCGAAAGGCTGCTTTTTCGCTGCCTTCTTATTTGTCTTTTAACAGTTCGCGGATGTCGCGAAGTACGTCCATCTCGGTCTCGGCGGGCTCGGCAGCGGCTTCCTCTGCCGCCTCTTCCTCCGCCTTTTTGACAAGCAGTTCTTTTGTTTTGGTCTGCACCGCCAGCAAAATCTTCAGCGCCACGAAGATGCAGAACGCCACGATCAGAAAATCAATCACCGCTTGCAGCAGGATACCGTAGCTGACAGCGACTTCCGCCTGCTCCACACCATCCACCACCGTGGCAGGTGTCAACACCCATTTCCACTCGGTGAAGTTGAGACCACCGACCGCCAAGCTGATGAGCGGCATGATGACGTTGTCCACCAGTGCCGTGATGATCGCCTTGAACGCATTACCAATGATCACCGCAACCGCCATATCGATAACGTTGCCTTTGGAAATAAACGCTTTGAATTCCTCAAAAAACTTTTTCATCTGTATACCCTCCTTCGATGATCTTATTATAAGAAAAACCGTATTTCTTGTCAACGTTTTGCCCGAAGGGAACGAAAAAAATCTTGGAGCATGACCGCACACTCGTCCCGCAGTACCCCGCCGACCAATTCCGGCTGATGATTATACGGCAGAGAAAACAAATTGATGCGTGACCCGCAAGACCCCGCCTTCGGATCAGCGGTGCCGTACACCACCCGATCAAGGCGCGCGTTGATGATCGCACCCGCGCACATCGGGCAGGGCTCCAACGTCACGTACAGCGTGCAACCCGAAAGCCGCCAACCGCCAAGTGTTCGACACGCACCGTTGATCGCCTCAATTTCCGCGTGCGCCAGTGCGTTTTTGCCGATCTCCCGCCGATTACGCCCCACCGACACAAGCACCCCGTCTTTGACAATGACCGCACCGACCGGCACCTCGCCCTCGGCGGCGGCTTCGGCGGCGAGGGCGAGAGCACGTCCCATCCACTCATGATCCGTCAACTCTGCCCACCTCCCATACTGTTAAACACGGTCACCAGCAACGAGGCAAGTGCCAGCACCATCGCGGGCGAAAGCAAGAGCTTCCCTACCCGCTCGCGCACCTTGAACAGCGAAACACCGTTGCCCACCGTTTTTAAATATCCGGGACGGCGGATGACCGTCAGCACCACCGCGCCGACCGCCGTCACCGTGACAAACACTACCATGGTAATGGCCATATTTTGACCGGGGAAGCATTTCCCGAAAAAGTTTAACAACACCGACATCAGATTATTGGTGAAATGCAGCAATACCGCGGGCCAAATGCTGTCGGTCTGCACCGTGAGATACCCCATCACCAGACCTAAAATAAACGCAAACGGAATCTGCAGCACGTTGCCGTGGAACAAGCCGAACAACGCGGCGGACAGCACAATCGCCAATCCGTCACCGTGCGGGCGCAGCGCACCGAGAATATATCCCCGAAAGATCATTTCTTCAATGAGCGCGGGCAACACCGCCGTAGAAACGATGTTCAGCAACAGACTGATAAGCGTCGGCTGTAACAGATCCGGCATCTCGGGCTCGGGCACTCCCAGCATCGTCAGCCAGGTCATGAGCCAGCTTGCCACCACGTTGGCAAAGATCGCGATCGCCATACCGCCGACCACACCGATACCGAGCATACCGCCGCTCACCCGCTTTGAGGGAAACGGACTGCGTCGATAACCGCCGATCAGTGCCACTGCCACGGCAGGCACCGCCAAACAGACCACGTACACGATCATGTTGACCAGCATATATTTTTCGTGGGTATTCGCCCACTGCAAGACACCTTGGAGCAATCCGAATTGCGAAGCCACCGTCAACAAAAAATTGACGAACATCATCGTCAAGAGCATGAAGCCGACAAACGTGCTGCTTTTTTTCAGTTGTTGCGTTTCTGCTTGCAAGGGTGAGATGGTATACGGTTGCATGCGCGTTGCCCCTTTCTATTTTCTCAGTATACCATAAGGGAGCCGAACTCGCAATAAATTTCCGAAAAAGGCTAAAAAAGAGTTGCCATTATGGGCGAAATCAAGTAAAATAGAATCAACTTTTAAATAAAGGAACGATCATCATGAGTAAGATTCAAATGACCACCCCGCTCGTCGAGATGGACGGCGACGAAATGACCCGCATCCTGTGGCAAGCGATCAAAGAAAAACTCCTGCTTCCGTTTGTGGATCTGAAATGTGAATACTACGATCTCGGCTTGCCGTACCGCGATCAGACCAATGATCAAGTCACGGTGGACGCGGCGAACGCGATCAAAAAATACGGTGTCGGCGTCAAATGCGCCACCATCACCCCCAACGCCCAGCGCGTGGAGGAGTATCAATTAAAAGAAATGTGGAAAAGCCCCAACGGCACGCTCCGTGCGATGTTGGATGGCACGGTGTTCCGCGCCCCCGTGGTGGTCAAGGGTATCGCGCCGAGCGTTTCCACCTGGGAAAAACCCATCGTGCTCGCCCGTCACGCATACGGCGACGTGTATAAGAATTCCGAGCTGTACGTAGACGGCACCGCCAAGGCGGAACTGCTCGTCACCTATCCCGACGGCCGCACCGAGCGCAAACTCATTCACGATTTCACCGGCGGCGGTATCATTCAGGGCGTGCACAACACCGACAATTCCATTGCCAGCTTTGCCCGTGCCTGCTTTAATTACGCGCTGTCGTTAAAGCAAGACTTGTGGTTCTCCACCAAGGATACCATTTCCAAGGTTTACGACCACCGCTTTAAGGATATCTTCGCCGAGATCTACGAGGCCGAGTACAAGGAAGCCTTTGAGGCCGTAGGCATCGAGTATTTCTACACCCTCATTGACGACGCGGTCGCCCGCGTGATCCGCTCCAAGGGCGGCTTCATCTGGGCGTGCAAAAACTACGACGGCGACGTCATGAGCGACATGGTCGCCACTGCGTTCGGCTCGCTCGCCATGATGACCAGCGTGCTCGTGTCGCCTGACGGCAAATACGAGTACGAGGCGGCGCACGGCACCGTCACCCGCCATTATTACAAGCACCTGAAAGGTGAAGAAACCTCCACCAACTCCGTTGCCACTATCTTCGCATGGTCGGGCGCTCTTCGCAAGCGCGGTGAGCTTGACAACCTGCCTGAGCTGTGTGCGTTCGCGGACCGTCTGGAAGCCGCCACCCTCGGCACCATCGAGGACGGCATCATGACAGGCGATCTGTACTTGTTATCCACCCTGGAAAACAAGAAAAAAGTGAACTCTTTGGAATTTTTGGATGCCATCGCCGAAAGATTGGCTTGACATCTCTCCGATTCCGTGCTACAATACACATCGTTAAACAAGGGGTGCTGAGTAATCGGCTGAGAGGAAGCTTCGCTTCTAACCCTGTGACCTGATCCGGATAATACCGGCGTAGGAATGTTTACGGAACGCAGCGGTTACAGCGCGCATAACATCTGCTTTTGCAAACATCCTATCCGTATTTTTCGGATAGGATGTTTTTTAATTTAAACAAGGAAGTGTTGTATATGTCTGATCGTCAATCATCCGTTTATCGTCTTACCGAAAGTGCGATCCTGCTTGCCATTGCCGCAGTGCTCAGCGTTGTCAAATTGGTGGATATGCCGGCAGGTGGCAGTGTGACCGCGTGCAGTATGCTGCCGCTTCTCGTCATTGCCTACCGTCACGGAACGCGTTGGGGAATATTCACCGCTTTTACCTACAGCTTTATTCAGTTACTGTTAGGCCTCGAAAACTTCTCTTACGTAACCGGCTTTGCCTCCGTAATAGCGGTTGCCGTATTCGACTATCTGCTCGCCTTTCTGGCACTGGGGCTCGGCGGATTATTCCGCAAAAAACTGCCGCAGGGCGCGGCGCTCAGTGCGGCGGCGATCCTCTCCGGCGTCCTGCGCTATCTGTGCCATGTGATCGCCGGTTGTACGGTGTGGGCGGGATTATCCATCCCCACCGCCCAAGCACTGGTGTTCTCGCTGTCGTATAACGCAACGTATATGATCCCCGAAATTGTCATTTTGGTGCTTGGTGCCGTGTACGTTTCCCGTCTGCTCTCACTGGATAACACGGATATTTCCCGTGTGACCGCCCGTCGTGCCGATGCGGGGAAACCCTCTTTGGTGCTGTCCGCGGTCGCGTATACGCTGTTGCTCATCACTGCCGTCGGCGACGTGGTGTATATTGCTCCCGCCCTGCAAAACGCCGAAAGCGGAGAATTGCTCCTTGCGGGACTCACCTCGCTCAACTGGCTCGCCGTCGGCATCTTCACCGCCGTCGGAGTGGCTCTGTTTGCGATACTAAAAGGCATCGCCGCACGTGTTACCAAGAAATAATGTCGCAAAACAACCG